>NZ_MJKB01000001.1:0-355665 GCF_002139495.1 Campylobacter sp. P0085
GCGATGTGGCGTGTGCTTTGGGGCTAAGCCAAATCAAAAAGCTTGATAAGTTTATCTCTAGGCGTTATGAGATTGCTAAGATATATGATGATGCCTTTAAAAACTCAAAATATCTAAAAACGATAGATATCCCAGATAATATAAGAAGTGCTAGACATCTATATCCTGTGCTTTTAAACTCTAATTTATGGTGCGTAAAAGAGGATATCTATAACGAACTTCACGCTATGGGCATTGGGGTACAAGTGCATTATAAACCAACTTATCAATTTAGCTTTTATAAAAATTTATATGGTGAGATGAGATTAGATGGTGCTGAGGATTTTTATAGAGCTGAGCTTAGTCTGCCGTGCCATCAGATGATGAGTGATGATGATGCAAGAGTGGTTATATCAAGCTTAAATCAAATGTTAGAAAAATATAGCATTGGGTGTGGGATTTGATAAATTTAGGATTTTAACACTCAAATTCCTACTCCCTAGCATCGGCTAAAACTAAACCAAAAAGCACCCTAACTCCGGCTCTTTTTAAGAGCTTTTGAGCCTCTAGCATACTAGAGCCGGTAGTGATTATATCATCTACTAAGATTACAGGATATTTAATCTGCTTTAAAAGCTTGAATTGCCGTGGATTTTTGCGACGAAACTCCAAAGACTTTCCAGCATATTTCACACTATTTGTAGCACGCAATGCCCTATAAAGCGGTGATAATTCTGAATTTGATAAAGCCTTGGCTAGGATAGCAGTATGAGAATATCCGCTTTTTGTATTATCATCAAGCGGAATGACTAAAACCTTGCTCCCAAAGCTAAACTCACTAGCAAATTTAGTTAGACTCAAACGAGCCAAATTCGAAATCGCAAATGAGCCACAAAGTTGATGCTTAGTAGATAAAATCTCTTTTATATCACTATATTTATAAAAATAATATACCTTAAATCCATCTACTAATCTACAACCTTGCTGATACTCACTAAGTATCTTTTGGCAATCTTTACATATCAATTTAAGCGATATTTTAGCACATTTAAGGCACCGCATTAATTTACCAAAATAGCCTTAGAAATGGCCTTTTATAACTTTGAAATCTCTTGAGCAACTTTATTGGCTGATTGCTTGATTAGTAGATTCATATATAGGTCAAAATCATCTATCTTGCTTACGCTTAGATCGCTTACATTTTGAGTTGTAGTGATATAGAGTGTTCTATTTTTATTGATATTTTTAATTTTTAGCGTACCAAAGAGTTTTGAATTTAAATAATTTGCACCTGGACTATAAATGCTTTTGATATTATCAAATTCAAACTGAACCCTATATGTATAAGGCGAATCACCATCACTTGCAACATAAATTCCACGAGCTTCTAGTTCAGCAGCTAATGTTTCGTAAAATACTTTAGCAAAATTTTTATCAAATTTAATATATTTACCATTAATTTTTATTAACTTTTGTGTTTCTATTAAATCGATAACTTTATGGATATATACCTTTTTTAGTGCTGCTGATGTATCGATTGTGCGGATATTTTCACAACAATTTATTGCTACATCGCTTCTGTATAATTTACCATCAATTAGCGTCTCATAGCCTCTTTGTGAGCAAGGCTCACACTTTGCATCTATGCGAAATAGTGTTTGTTTAGGTTTTTGCTCCTGGTTAGTTTGTGTGTTATTGCTTATAGCGCATCCACCTAAAATCATTGTTAAAACTAAAACCAAAAATACTCTCATTTTCTCTCCCTTATAGATTTTATACTCTCTCCTGCTAGGCCATAATTTTGCATATCTATCTCATCGATGATTACAACGGTGCTAGATTTATTCCTACCTAAAACCCGACTTACTAACTCTGTTACACCCTCTATAAGCTGTGCTTTTTGCTCAGCTGTAGGCTCTCCATTCTCTTTAGTTACTCTAATGTTGATATATGGCATTATTTTCCTTTTAAGTTATATTAGCAAATTTTGTGCCATTGTTAATTTTATATACTATTTTACTATTTGCCACTCTCCGTTATTATCTCTTTTGAGCTTGATCTTATCTCCATCTATGTGGGCATTAGCAGATCTGATTTTGATAGTTATATAGGCGCTATTTTCACTAATATCTTGGCTTAATATCTCTATATTTTTTATTATCTCATTTTGATTTTTATCCATAGCGTTTTGTATATACTCCATTGCCGGGTTGGATTTGATCTCTTCTGGCAAGGCAACCTTGATAATCTCTTGGATATTACCATCTTTAACGCTATTTAATATATCTGTCGCCTTAGAGCTATCAGAGTTACATCCAGCTATAATCAATGCTGGTATAATCCATAATCCCCTTTTCATCATCTCCCCTTAATCTATCTTAAGCACGCTTAAAAACGCCTCACTAGGCAAGGTTACCTTGCCTATGGCTTTCATACGCTTTTTACCCTCTTTTTGTTTTTCTAGAAGTTTTCTTTTGCGTGTTATATCGCCACCATAGCATTTAGCAGTTACATTTTTGCCCATTGATTTGACCGTTTCTCTAGCGATAATTTTGCTTCCTATACTAGCTTGGATCGCTACTTCAAATAGCTGTCTTGGGACTATCTCTTTCATCGCTTTGACAAAATCCCTACCCTTACTCATAGCCTTTTCTTCAGGTACTATGATAGATAGAGCATCTACGGTCTCACCTGCTACTTTGATATCTAGCTTAACTAACTTGCCAATCCTATACTCACTTGGTTCATAATCAAAACTCGCATAGCCTTTTGTGGCGCTTTTGAGCTTATCATAAAAATCCATAACTATCTCATTCATCGGTATATCATACTCCAAAAGAACCCTTGAAGTGGTGATATAATCCATCTTAGTTTGAATAGCACGGCGTGAGCTTAAAAGAGTTATGATATTGCCTAAAAACTCGCTTGGTGTGATGATAGTAGCCTTGACATATGGCTCTTTTATATGCTCTATTTTATTTACTGGTGGTAGTTCGCTTGGGTTTTGAATATTTATAGTAGCTCCATCGGTGCATACTACTTGATAGGTAACTGTCGGTGCGGTAGCTATCAAATCTAGATTAAACTCACGCTCTAATCTCTCTTTGACAACTTCCATATGCAATAAACCCAAAAATCCAACCCTAAATCCAAAACCAAGAGCCGCTGAAGTCTCAGGCTCATAACTTATAGAGCTATCATTTAATTTTAATTTATCTAAAGCATCTCTTAAATCTTCAAATTTATCTGTATCAATAGGATATAATCCAGCAAAGACAAATGGCTTGGCCTTTTCAAATCCACCTATTGGCTCTGCGGCTCTATTTTTGGCTAGAGTTATAGTATCACCTACACTTACACTAGCTACATCTTTTAGCCCCAAAACCACTATGCCTACTTCGCCGGCTTTTAGCTCATTAGTCTTGATAAGCAAAACAGGATTTGGATACATCAGATCTAATACAATATGCCTTTTATCAGTTCCCATTACATAGACTTCATCACCCTTTTTAAGGCTACCATCGTATAATCTCACAAGAGCCAAAGCGCCTAGATAGTTATCAAACCAACTATCATAAATAAGCGCTTTAAGTGGTAAATTCAAATCCGCTTTTGGCGGTGGAATCTTGCGAATTATTGTCTCTATTAGCTCTTTTATCCCAACTCCACTTTTAGCACTCACCTCTAAAGCCTCAGAGCAATCAAGCCCAATAACATGCTCTATCTCATTTTTGACTCTATCTGGATCGGCTGCTGGGAGATCTATTTTGTTTATTACTGGAATTATCTCAAGATTATTTTCAAGTGCGATATATACATTTGCTATTGTCTGGGCCTCGACTCCTTGAGAGGCATCTACTACTAGCAAAGCCCCTTCACAACTTGCCAAACTCCTACTAACTTCATAGCTAAAATCCACATGCCCTGGGGTATCAATCAAATTTAATATATAATTCTGCCCATCAAGTGTATAGCCAAGCCTTACAGATTGCGCTTTTATAGTGATTCCACGCTCTTTTTCTATATCCATTGTATCCATGACTTGAGAGCTCATAGATCTCTCATCGACAGCGCCACACTCTGTTATAATGCGATCTGCTAGCGTGCTTTTGCCATGATCTATATGGGCTATAATGCTGAAATTTCTTATATTTTCCATAATTTTCCTAACTATTTGATAAAATCTGCGGCTCTCCAAACAGCCGTTTTAACTCTTTTAAATTCATATCCTCTTGGCTTATTGATGATTTTAGTGCCTCTAATCCTTTTGGCTCATCGGTTGGTTTTGAATTTGGATTTTGCTTATTTAGCGTAGTCTGCTCTATTATTGGTGGCATTGGAGCACGGCTAAGCGGGCTTTGCTTTTTTGGTTCACTTTTTTGTACATTTAGCTTGCTATTATCTCCATAAATACTACGAACAGATGGTAAAATTACATCATTATAAAATTTCCTAGCCAAAATTAGCTGATCATCACTCATAGCAAACTCAAGATTTAAAGTGTTATCTTTAAACCCTTTAAAACTCACACACTCATCAAAAATTACACCTAGTTCATAGCTTTTATCATAAATGGCATCAACAAATAGTTGATAGTTATTTTTTGATTTTGGCTTAACTGATGTTAAATTAGAATGGTTTTGCTCTGTTGGCTGCGAGGTTAAATTTGAGACTGAATTTAGCGATAAATTTGAATTGGGTGATTGAGATTTTAGTGATGATATCGCATCATCAATATTTGTAAGATTAAATGCCTCAAGCATCATAAATAATGTGATAAATAAAACAAATTCTGGATCGGCTGAGTTATTTAGCATAGCTTTAGCTTCGCTTAATATCCTAAAAAATCTCTCAAAAATCAAAAGTGAAAAGTCGCCATTTTGGTGTATAAATTTATACTTTAAATACTCGATTAATTCATCAATTATTGAGCTAGAATCATAATTTTGAAGCTCATTTAAAAGCTGTAAAAGATTATTTTTATCCCTTGAATTTATTATTGCAAATATCTCATCAATCTTGGCTGGATCAAGCAGTCCTAACATATCTACAACAACCTTATGCGTGAGCTTTTCGTGTGAGTAGATAATAGCTTGATCAAGTAAGGTAAGAGTATCTCTAAGGCTACCACCACCACTTCTAGCTAAGACCTCTAAGGCTCTTGGCTCAAATTCAATCCCTTCTTTATTTAATATAAACTCCAAATGCTTTACCACACTAGCCTTAGCAATAGAGTGAAATCTAAAATGTTGAGTCCGTGATAAAACAGTAGCTGGAAGTTTCAGCGGATCAGTAGTCGCTAAAATAAATTTAACATAATCAGGTGGCTCTTCAAGCGTCTTTAAAAGCGCATTAAAGGCCTCTTTGGTTAGCATATGAACCTCATCAATGATAAATATCTTAAATCTCGCACTACTTGGTGAGTATTTTGTCTGCTCGATTAACTCTCTGATATCATCGATTTTACGATGACTTGCTGCGTCCATCTCTATGATATCCATATGTCGATTTTCATTAGCCATTATACAATTTGGGCAAACTTCGCACGGATGAGCGCTTATACCCTTTTGACACAATAAAGCCTTAGCAAAAATCCTAGCACTACTAGTTTTGCCACTCCCTCTAAGCCCCGAAAATAGATACGCATGGCCTAATCTATTAGAATCTAAGGCATGAGATAGCGTATTTGCCACCACATCTTGGCCTATTAATTCATCAAAGCTCTTTGGGCGATATTTGAGTGCTAAAGCTTTCAAATTTAGTCCTTATTCGTTCATTATGCTTAAAAGCTCTTTATTGTTTTTGGTTTTTAACATTTTAGAGTATAGAAATTTAAGAGCCTCTATATCATCCATAGTAGCTATAATATTTCGTATAGCCCAAATTTTGCCTAAATCATCACTACCTTGTAGTAATTCATCTTTTCTAGTGCCGGATTTGAGTATATTTACAGCTGGATAAATTCTGCGATCTGAAATGGTGCGATCTAAGATAATTTCGCTATTACCCGTGCCTTTAAACTCTTCAAATATCACATCATCCATTCTAGAACCTGTATCGATCAAAGCAGTCGCTACTATCGTTAGACTTCCGCCATTTTCTATATTTCTAGCTGCACCAAAAAATCTCTTTGGCTTATGAAGAGCATTGGCATCCACACCACCACTTAAAACCTTACCGCTACTTGGGGTTACTGTGTTATACGCTCTAGCAAGGCGAGTAATGCTATCAAGCAATATCACAACATCTTTTCCCATCTCTACTAGCCTTTTAGCCTTTTCTATCACCAACTCGGCTACCCTTACATGATTTGACGCTGGCAAGTCAAATGTAGAGCTAAATACCTCACCACGCACACTGCGTTGCATATCTGTAACCTCTTCTGGCCTCTCATCTATTAAAAGCACTATTAGCTCAACTTCTGGGTGATTTCTTGTAATGCCGTGAGCTAGCTCTTTCATAAGCTCAGTTTTACCTGTTCTAGGTGGGGCAACTATAAGCCCCCTTTGCCCCTTGCCTATCGGGGTGAAAAGATCAAGCACACGACCTGTAAGCTTCATTGGATCATATTCTAATTGAATTTTTTGATTTGGAAATAGCGGAGTTAGATTATCAAATAATGGGCGCTCTTTGGCTTCGGCTATGGATTTATAATTTATCGCTTCTATCTTTAAAAGAGCGTAATATTTCTCTTGTTCTCTTGGCTCTCTTACTTGTCCGGTTATGATATCACCGACTCTTAGGGCGAATTTTTTAATCTGGCTTAGGCTAACATATGTATCATTAGCAGAATCACTCAAATTCGCATCAGTAGAGCGTAAAAAGCCATATCCGCCCTCAACTATCTCTAAAATTCCAGTAAATAAGATAAATCCGCCTTGCTTAGTTTGTGCTTTTAAAATCTCAAATACTAGCTCTTGACGACGAAATTCTCTAGGGTTTTGTACTCCGACCTCTTCAGCGATGGCAACTAAGCTATCTAAATCTTGGAGCCTAAGCTCTTCTATTTTATATCCATCAACAGGCGTGTGTGTGCGTGTATGTTGTTTTTTGGTTGGTTGGTTTGATTGTTGAGCAGTTTCCTTATTTTCCATTAGACCTCTTTAATATAGTGAATAAATAGCAGTACAACGAATAAAATTGTAGTTTGAAAGAACCAATTTTATACAAATTTTCTTAAATTGTCAATAAAAGAGATAAATTTAGCTATCTATTAAAAATTATATTTAAGCTAAATTTTATTTATTAACTTCAAATAGTATTGAATATTTTGTATAACAATGTTCTGTTCTATCATATGCTTCGTTGCTTATTAATCTAGCATTATATTTGCTACGAAAATACTCATAAAATATGTTTATTCTATTATTTGAAGTTGCGTTAATATATGGACTAACGCATATAAATAAATTTGATTTTCCCATGGCATTTTCTATGGAATTATATAATTTCTGATTTAAGACTACAGCTTCCATATCCAAAATATTTGAAAAAATATGAACTACCGGAATTTCTTTATTTTTAAATTTGAGCTCGCTCTCTTCTATATCATTTAAATATTTACATATTGGATTAATTTTTGAGTCAACACAAAATGCGTTAGAATGAAGTATAGCCCTAGATAAAGCAAGTTTGGAAGGCTCAATTAATATTATTTCATCTATTTTACAATCTAATTTATTATTGTTAATAAAATCACATAAATTCATAATCCCCATCGCTTGGCCACACCCATAATCTACTACATTTAATTTATCTAGCTTATAAAATTCATCAAGTAGTAATTTTAAAGATTTTTGCAATTTAGATGAATGCATTTTACCAAAAGAGTATATATACTGGATCAAATCTTCTTTGTCTTTTAATACAGCTTTGCCTCTATCTAAATTATAATGCCTAGAATTTGTATCGGTTATATGTGTTGAATAATATTCTTTAGCATGGTTTTGTATATCTGTAAATTTGATATTTTTAATTGAATTTATAAAATCAGCATAATCGCCATTTTCTATCTTAATAGCTATATCTTCGATGCTCTCATAGTGGAAAATATTATGAATTTGCGCATCCCATTGATTTAAAAATTCATCTTTATCTCTTGCTTGATATAGAAAATCTTGCAAAGATTTGGTATCTAAAAAATCATTTTGAACATCTAAAAATTTTTGCTCAAAAATATCTAATATACTATTATAAATATATAGATTTTTTCGGTTTAATTTTAGTGAATTAAAGATATATTGTTTTATTATAAAATTAATGATATCTCTGTCTTCATTGGATTCATATCCTTTTTTGAGAGTAAATATTATATCATTTATATTAGATTTAATTCTATCTAAATTTAAATTTTTTCTCATTAAATACATAACTTGGACTGTGTAGCCTAAATCAATTTTATTTTGTATTAATCTATCATAAAGATAGAAAAAAGAAGTATCTAGCATATATCTATTATATAGCTTCATAAGCAAGATAATAAAAGAAAAATGTCTAGTATTTGATATATCAAGTTTATTATATATTATCTCTTGGTGAATATTTATTTTATCTAGCTCATCTTTAATATTTTGGCTATAAATATTATAGCCATCATTCATATATTCATAGATATTTTGAAAATTATCATCTAGAGAGTGTGGCAAATTTTTAATTGTGTTAATTAGTAGATTCATAGTCAAGAAGCCCTTTGTCTTTGCTTATAATTTTTCGTATATCATTACAAGCATTTTCATAATCTATTTTTCGTTTAGATTTAGATGGTTTAGAATCTAGTTTACTAAGTATTTCATTTATTTCATTTATTAAATTATCTTTTTTATCTTGAATTGTTTCAATATGATTATTATCCATAATGTAGTTTCTATCTAAATTGTCGCTATTTGTCAAAATATCATTTTGATTGATATTTGCAAACTTTTGTCTTAATATAATATTTTCTTTTTTTAGTTGATTTATTTTTTGTTCATACTCTGCACATCGTTTTATAATTTCTTCTATGCCATTAGAAATTTTTTCTAGATTTTGATTTTTTATGTTATCTAATTCATTTAAGTTTTTAGATAAATTCTTATCTTCTTCTATATATTTTGCCAAGTAAGTATCATTTTGATAAAAATTCATCTTATATTCATCTATAAAATCATATATACTAAATGGTCTTGATGAATCAAATAGATAATAATCTTTATCATCTTCCATTCTACTTTTCGAATTTTGCTTATATTTATCTAAAAACAATATATCTATATTATCTTTATCTTTTATGGCGTATTGATATATTATCTCTATTATCACTCTACCTATAAAGCTATTTATATCAAATTTAACTTTTTTTTTCTCATAAAATGTCCTTAGACCATCATATCCTTTATTGTATCCATAAAGAAAAAGAGTATCATTATTCATATTTTTAATCTTTTCGCTTGATATTGGATCGCTTGCTTTAAATAGATCATATAAAATTTTTAATCCAGTATCTGTATCATGTAATTTAAATTTATCCATTGGTACTTCAAATTTATCTTTTATACCAGCACTTATATTCTTTGCATCAAGTTTATTTTTGCAATCTTTAAAATTTAATATTTCATAATTTGATAAATCTAATTTTTTAATAGGTATTATTTCTAAATTTGGTTTAAAATTTGTAATTTTTTTATACTCTGTAGCGATATCTTTATTTAATATAGACAAAATATCAAACAAAGTTTTATTCAGGTTATTATTTTCTTTATGACTGATAAAAGCCATAGCTCCCATTATTCTATTAAATTTATCTAGCTTTATAGCTAAATTTTCATCTTTTGAATTAGGTAAATGAATTGGTATTGTTAAATTAATTTGTTCTATATTCAGCTTTTCAAATATCTCTTTATGAATAATAGCTCCTCCACCTACAGTATTTGTTGCCATATTTGCATTGGATATTAACCTATCAATATTATCAATATCTTTGATATAAATTTTATTTATTCTTGAAATAGGGATAGCTTCTTTTATAATAATTATATTTTCACTATCTTGAACAAACTCATCTTCAACTAACACGGCAATTAAGCAATCAGAATTTTGAGGTAACTCTTTATTTTTTAAAGCTATGATATTATTAGGACATAAATTTTGAATATCACATATATGATCTGTTTTAAAATATGCCCTTGCTTTAATAATTCCAGTTCCAAAATAGTGAACTATGTTATCTTTTTTTATAGGTATAAAAATCTCTTTCATATTATTCTTTCTTAATTTTTCATTTCATTATAATCTTTTTTTATATAACAATCAGTTTTACCCATATCATTAAAATACTGTATTTTATTTAACGAAACATTATTTAATAAAATTAAATTAGTTTTAGCTCTTGTTAATCCTACATAATAATCTTTCTTAGTTATTATATTTTGATTTATTGTCTTATTTTCCGTAATAAGTCTTATAAGATGTAATTTTGGTATAATAACAGTATCAAATTCTAAACCCTTAGCGGATTTAAAAGTGCATATATGAACTCTTCCTATTTTAACCTCATTTTCATTGCTAACATAATAAGTGCAATCGACACGACTTTTTAACTCATCATAATAATACTCTACAGAACACTCTTTAATATGCTTATTATTGAATTTATTACAACCATCCTCTTGAGCAAATGGCAACAATATAGCGATATTTGTATCAGAATATGATTTTATAAGCTCAACAATAAAAGATATCTCTTCATCATTTGGGATATTTTCATAAACTACTGGTAAAGTATATCTATCATTTGAAAAATTATCTAATGCTTCTACGCTCTGCCCCAAGCCTATAAAGGCTGTTACAAACTCATATATCCCTTGATCATAGCGATATATTCGATTCAAAGAGTATTTTTTTAATGGTTCAAATTCGCAATCTTTTAGTATATTTTCCAATCTCTCTTCTGTATCTGGTCTATTTTGGTTGCTATATAGTTGTTGATTCATATCTGCATTAATGCAAATCCTCTTAGTAGCAGATGCAATTGCCTTAAATGCCTCTATCTCTATATCTTGGGCTTCATCTATTATAACCACATCATATTTTATATCAGGTTCTATTATCCAGCTATTATTATATTTAAAAGTTTCATATAATGATTTAACTTCATTAATGTTATTGCCACTTTGTTCTATGCAACAATTTAAATATTTTCGCAAACTTTTTGTATAAGCTATCATTATAATATTATTATCTTTAGCATCATTTATATATCTCCATAGAGATACTATGCTTTTGCCACATCCTGCTGGCCCAGTAACCCAAAATGGATCTTTTGAATTTAAAACCATTTGCTGATTTGCTGATAAATCTGTTATTAGTGGAAATGATACTGCATATTCCCTTGCTGGTTCTTCGCTGACTTTATTGGAATTAGATATCGCCATTTTACACCCCTATAATGCTTTCTGAATTTGGATTTATAAGATATTTTTTATAGTTACTTATCGCTGTTTTGGCTGAAGTATTAGCATAACAATATATACATTGATGAACGCATGTATTATACTGACCGATATCCTTAGCAACTATACAGCCGCAATCTTCCCTTTGTCCTTTATCCTTATTTTCCTTAGTTTTTTTAATCTCTATACCAAAAAGCCCCCGGTTTACTTCTACCCCTAGAAATTTCATTAGTTTTTGATCATTATAAAACTGTTCTATCATTAAATCATCATCTACGCATTTATTATGCTTTATATTAAATTTATCCAAATCAATCTTTTCGCTACAAGTCGCTACTTTAATCCCCCAACGCCTAGCCATCTGCGATATATGTTTTGCCATATATTCCATTTTTTGGGAATCAAACTCAATATAAGGGACATTTTTTAAATTATTTTGAACCTTTTTATAGGACGATATATCAGCAAAACTAAATACAAGCTTATTAGTATATTTATAAAGCTCATCACCAATTTTTTCTACTCTTTCTAATAAAGCGTCCATAGGTAAATTTTTAGTTATTAAAAGTGGGTCGTATCTCCATATAACTCTAGATTTTCCTAATCTATCAGATAATCTTTTAAAAGTTTCAATACGTTTTTTTTTGCTTGGCACACCAGCCTCTAGCCCCTCAATCTCATAATCATTTAAGCTATATTGAAAATAATAATTGACTCCAATGCTATCAAAATAATCTAAATGTCTTATCATTGGTTCAGGATTTTTGCTCCAAAAAACTATAAGCCTAGTATTATTAAAATTCACATACAAAGGCTTACCATTAAAAGGATTAATCCACTTTATATAGCCTATTTCAAATCTATTTCTAAACCAATCAGCAAAGAACGCTGGTATATCAGTCGCCCTACTAGCAGAGATAATCACAGGAGCTTGCGCCTTTACAGTTTCGCCACTATCTAAAACAATATCCTTGCTCTCCCAAATAGCCATATTTTCACCTAAAAAATTATTTAAATTTCACTATAATATCAAAATATACTTATATTGAAGTAAATACTATAAAAAGAAATTTAAATTTAAATAAATATCTCAAATTTCAAAATTAAATCTACCATTAAGCCAAATCTAGATAAAATATCGTATTAAAAAAAGGGGCAAAAATGGCATACTCCAAAAAGGATCTCATCTCTACAAAAGATCTTACCACCGAGAATATATATCAAATTTTAAACCTAGCTAAAGATTACAAAAATTTAAATTTACAAAATGAGAAAAAGTCTCCACTTTTAAAAGGCGTAACGGTTGTAAATTCATTTTTCGAAAACTCCACTAGAACTCGCACAAGCTTTGAAATTGCGGCCAAAAGGCTATCTAGCGATGCTATAAATTTCACTGCTAGTAACTCAAGCACCAATAAAGGCGAAACCCTAATAGATACAATCAAAAATATAGAATCTATGCAAACAGATATCTTTATAATGCGTCATAGTAGTTCAGGTGCAGCACAATTTGTCGCTTCTCGCACTCCTAGCTGTGTGATAAATGCAGGAGATGGTTGCAATGAGCATCCTACTCAAGCGTTATTAGATCTCTTTACAATATATGAAAAATTTGGCTCATTTAATAATCTTACAGTTTCAATCATTGGTGATATAGCTCACTCTAGGGTAGCTAGATCAAATATCTATGCTATGCAAACATTAGGTATAAAAGTTAAACTATTTGGCCCACCCCAAATGATGCAATATGCTAAGGTTTTTGGTTGTGAAATTTGCAAAGATATGGATGAGGCAGTAAGTGGAAGCGATGCTATTATCATGCTTAGAATTCAGCTAGAAAGAAGCGATGATGAGACTCCATTTCCAAGCATTAGAGAGTATTGCAGATATTTTGGACTAAGCAAAACTAGAATGCAAAAAGCAAAAGAAAATGTAATAATTCTCCATCCAGGACCAATCAATCGTGGAGTAGAGTTAAATAGCGATGTAGCTGATGACCCACGCATATCTACAATCTTATCACAAGTAGAAAATGGCGTAGCTGTGCGTATGGCTATATTAGATATAGTTTATAAAAATCTAAAAGGGCTATAATGAAAACTTTAATAAAAAATGGAACAATAATCAATGCCAACGAGAGCAAAAAAGCAAATATATTAATACAAGATGATAAAATTATCTCTATTACCACAGATGAGCCATCTGCTGATATAGTAATAGATGCTAATGGCAAACTAGTTATGCCAGGATTAATTGATATCCATGTGCATTTTAGAGATCCAGGGTTTGAGTATAAAGATGATATTATTACTGGATCGCAAACTGCAGTAGCTGGTGGAGTAACTGCTTGTTGTCCAATGGCAAATACAAATCCTGTTAATGATAATGCTACAATAACTAGAGATATGATAGAAAAGGCTAAAAAACGAGGCCTAATAGATTTAATGCCAATTGGAGCTATAACAAAAGGTATGAAAGGCGGTGGAATTACTGAGATGGGAGAGATGAGTGAGGCTGGATGCGTGGCATTTAGCGATGATGGATTGCCTGTTAGCTCTAGCGATGTTATGAGAGCTGCGCTTGAGTATTCAGCGTTTCACGACTCATTTATCATAAATCACTCTCAAGACTGCTCACTATGTAGAAATGGCCACATGAATGAAGGTCTAATGTCTATGAAGCTAGGTATCAAAGGTATGCCAAGAGAGCAAGAAGAGATAATGATAAGTCGTGATATGCTCTTAGCTAAACTCACAGGCGGCCATATCCATATAGCTCATGTTAGTAGTGCATGGAGTTTAAAACTAATAGAAACAGCTAAAAAAGAGGGAATAAATATCACTTGTGAAGTCTGTCCGCACCACTTCACCTTCGATGATAGCTATCTTGAAAACTATGATACAAATTACAAAATGTCTCCACCACTTCGCACCAAAGCTGATGTAGAGGCTATGAGAGATGGATTAAAAAATGGAATTATAGATATCATCTGTACTGATCATGCTCCGCATCATAATGATGAAAAACAAAGAGAATTTGATAAGGCTCCATTTGGAATTTTAGGCCTTCAAACACTCATTCCACTTACTTTAAATTTAGTTCGTGATGGGGTGATAAGCTTAAATAAGATGGTAGAGCTAACTAGTCTAAATCCAGCCAAACTACTAAAACTAAACGATAGAGGAGTTATTGCTGAGGGTTATTTGGCTGATATTACAATTGTCGATCCTGATTTTGAATATCTCTACGATGAGAAGCTAAACAAATCTAAATCACAAAACTCACCACTTCTAGGTAAAAAACTAAAAGGTGCTGCAATCAAAACTATAAAATCTGGAAGATTAGTATATGATTTTCCAAATGTGGTGGCGTGATGAGAAGCGCATTTACAATGATTGAGCTAGTCTTTGTCATTGTGGTGCTTGGCATTTTAGCTAGTATCGCAGTACCTAGGCTAGTTGCTACTAAGGACGATGCAAGTGCTGTAACATCAGCTACTTTACTAAAAGATACCATCGTCCAGCTTACTGCATATTATACTATAAATGGCAAACTACCAGCTGGTGAATTAAAATCTCAAAGCAATCTAGAAAATCTCGCTCCAACATATAAAAAATCACTAGATAAAAACGAAGCTTGGACAAGTTGCCTAAATATCACGCTTACAAGCGATACTATTAGTGTTGATGATGCTAGTAATTCAAGCGAGCCATTATGCAAAACTTTAGTTAAAATCCCAGCTGTTAAAGAGTGGATAGATAATGATATCACCCTAAGCAGTAGCGGAATATTTAATTAATTTTTACTATTAAAAGGTAAATTTGCTTATTATCTGGATCGACTGGAGCGTTAGTTAACTGGATATTAAAAAACCGCCTTGAATTTGGCCGTACAGCTCACCCGATTTATTCATTAATGGTTTGGGGCAAGGATGCTAAAATGCTTGCTAATCTTAATAATATCGATGCCTTTGAGAGTTACTCGCTATTTGGTTATATGTATAAATTTGATGCGAAAATGGTCTTTTTTAATGTAGCAATCAATATGGGAATTACATTTACACACTATGTAGAAGGCTTTGCAAGTGCCATATCGCTATTTTAAGCCTTTTACGGCTGGATATATTGATGCTAATGGCGTAGAGACTAAGAGAACTTATGTAATGTATGTTCGTGCTGCTGGGGTAAAAAAATATGCCAAATAGTTTTTATGAAAGTATTTTAAAGGAAGTTAAATTTGATAGTTATTATATCAAGCTGCTTGGTTCTTGTGATACTTTTAGAATTACAGATAATGATTTATTAAATAATGGCGGTAAAAATCTTTATACATTTATTGATTATGAACTTGATTGGAATAAAGGGGTATTTGTTAGTGAAAAATAAGATATTTAAGGTAGCGTGATGATTAGCAATATTTATGAATTTCTAGATAAAAGTGTAGCAAAATATCCAAATAAAACACTATTTGTAAGCGGTAAGAATTGTATTAATTATCTTGAATTTAGCCATAAAAGTAGCGCTTTGGCTAGCAAGATTTTAGAATTTGGGTTAAATAAAAAGCCAGTTTTAATAATTTTGCCAAAATCCATCGAAGCACTTATAGCGATGTTTGGCGTGGCTAGAAGTGGAAATTTTTATAGTATTATAGATGAGAAAATGCCATTTGAGCGAGTGCAAAAAATTATAAATATTTTAAAACCTGCACTTATTATTACAGCAAGGGATTTAGACAGTAGTGTTAATGAATATGGTGCTGATGTAATTTATAGCGATGAATTTGATAGCTTTGAGTTAAATTTATCACTGCTTAGTAGAGTTGAGATTATTGATACTGACTTGCTTTATGTGCTATTTACTAGCGGAAGCACAGGTGAGCCAAAAGGTGTGAGTATCAGCCATAAAAGTGTGATTGATTATACATTTTGGGTTAGTAAAACATTTGATGTTGGAAGTGATGAAATATTGGTAAATCAAGCACCATTTTATTTTGATAACTCAATTTTAGATATCTTTACTACAGTTAGATGCGGAGCGACTTTACATCTTTTATCTACTTTTGAATTTGCCTTTCCAGCTAAGGTAGTGGAGTATTTAAAAACTCACGGTGTTACGATGATATTTTGGGTTCCTAGCGTGTTAATATACTTTGCTAATACAAGAGCGTTAGAACATCAAGAGCTAAAAACACTTAAAAAGGTGTTATTTTGTGGTGAGATAATGCCAAATCGTCAGTTAAATATCTGGAGAAAAGCCTTGCCAAATGCACTTTATGCTAATTTATATGGGCCAACTGAGATAACCGATGTATGCTGCTACTATGTGTGTGATAGAGAATTTGGTGATGATGAGCTACTACCAATTGGCAAAGCATGTAAAAATACACAAATTTTACTTTTTGATGAAGATAATAACCTTATTACTCAGCCATTTATCAAAGGTGAATTATGCGTGCGTGGTAGTAGTCTTAGTCTTGGTTATTATGGCGATAGGACTAAGAGTGCGCAGGTATTTATCCAAAATCCACTTCATAATAACTTCTACGACCCAATTTATAAAACTGGCGATATTGCAGCTTATAATGAGTATAATGAGTTAATCTGTTATGGCAGGCTAGATTCTCAAATCAAGCTAAATGGCCACAGGATCGAGCTAGGTGAGATAGAAGCGGCATTAAATTCACATCCGCAAATCAAGCGTTCAGCATGTAAATTTACTGGTGAGAAAATTGTAGCGTTTTATGAAGCTAGTAGAGATATAGATAAGATTAGAGAGTTTTTAAGTAAAAAAATTCAAGAGTATATGATCCCAAAAATATTTATAAGATTGGATAAATTTGCTCTAAATGCTAATGGCAAAATCGATAGAAAGGCGCTTGATGATAAGCTTTGAGAAGTAATTGCTCAAGGAAAGGTAGCTAAAGATTGCGCTAGAATTGCTAGAGATAAATTTGATAATGTTAAGCTTTTAGATATTAATGAAATTTCAAATTTAGATGAGTATTTTAATTCCTTAAAAGGCCATCTAATAATTAGCACAAATAATACCTATATATTTAAGCCTAGATGAGTAGAAAATAACACTATAATCAACTATCACAACGCTTTGCTTCCTAATCACCGTAGTAAATAGAGATACTCAAGCGCTCAAATAACTTTAATCTAGTACCATTTGGTGGGCTATGATCGTAGCTATAGATGCTCAAAAATATTATATGAAGCATATAAGGCAATAATGGAATCTAAGAGTAATATATTGCAACTATGAGAATAAGGTGATTTAATAAAAATATCTATTTATTAAATCGCCTTATTTATGCTTATTCTTGCAATGACTAAAAGCTTAGCCATTGCAGCAAATACTATTAACCAAGCTATTAAAACTTAAATTCGCTAATTTTATCCCTTAAATTCTCAGCTTTATGCTCTAGTGTATCAGAAACTGAGCTAATTTTATCCATTGAATTTGAGATATTTTGTAGCCTATCATTTAATGTTTTATTATTACTTAGTAGGTTATTGGTTTTATCATTTAACTCTTTTGAACTAGCCATTGCTTGGGTAGCTAGGGCGATGACATGATCAATGTTATCATTTGCTGTTTGGATTGTATTTTGAATATTTTGCGCTTCATCGACAAATGTCGTAAAATCTCTTGAGGTTTGTGTGATTTTTGAGCTTACATCATCAATTGACTTAGTAATAGCATTGATAGTTATATCAATCTCATCTAAAGATTTGCCAGTTCTTTCAGCTAGCTGTCTAACCTCATCAGCAACAACTGCAAATCCTCTACCATGTTCGCCTGCTCTTGCTGCTTCGATGGCGGCATTAAGTGCAAGAAGGTTGGTTTGATCAGCAATATCTGATATAGTTGTTAGAATATTCTTAACATTTTGAGCATCATTATTTAGCATTGAGATATTAGTTAATAGCTCTTGTTGGCGACTTGCATCAAGCGTTACTAGCTCAGAGAATTCAGATATAACGCTAGAGGTTGAGCTTAGTTCATTTTTAGCTGTGATGATATTGTTCATTGTATCATTGCTTTTTAAAGCATTATCGCTTAGGCTATCTTCTACGCTATGACCGATTATTTGTGAATCTTTTGATAGTTTAAAGCCCTCTTGAGTATCATTTTGAATTACTTTTGACTCGCTTAGTAAGTCATTTGCAATTTGTAGATTTTGCTGAATTTGTCCATCAAGCTGACCAAATAGCTGTCTAATAACTTTTAAAAATCCTTCTATTTGTTCATAGATTAGCCCAATCTCATCTTTGCCTTTGTTTAGAACATTGTTTGGTCTAATATCTTTTGTTTTTTGGACATATACTAGATAGTTTAGGATTTTAGCAATTCTACTATTAATATTATGGATTATAATGTAGCTAAATCCAAATGTAGCAATAAATGCAAAGGCTAAAATTCCAATTGAGAAAACAAGCACATTAATATTGCTTTGTCTTATCTGGTCTATGTCTTGAATCAATCTAGCTGCTAGTCTATCTTCTATCTGTTTTAAGATATCAATCTTTTTGGTAATAGTAGCAAACCAGTATGTACCACTAGTCTCAAATCCGCCAGTAAATGCATTTTTCATCGCCACAGCTCTCATACGCTCAACTTCTTGAAAATCTTTGTTTCCACTAGTTATATTGTTATAATTGATTAGCTCCTCAGGGTCTACATATTTTTTAAACTCTTCTGTATATAGATTTTGAGCTACAACTAATGCGATAAATTTGTTATAAATTCCATCGCCGAATTTATCAGCTGAGAATGTATTTGATAAGACTGCTCTTTCTTGACCGGCATTTTCTTTAGCATTTATAAAGCTCACAAATGCAGTTAAAGAGCGGATTATTTTGTAGTTGTTTGAGATATTAGAGATTACTACTATATTATTGATTAGTTTTGAGATAGTATTTGTATAGTATCCTAAAACATCTCCTACTTTAACGCTAAAATTATCTACACCTCTTCTTATAGATTGGATATTATTTAGTGCATTTATTGTATCTTTTATAGAGTCCCTAAGCTCAACTGGATATGCATCTATTTCAAATTTAGATAGATTTTCATTAAGCTTATTTATCTCTTTATCGCTTAGTTGGCGTTGATTTAGTAGAATTTTTTTAAAATCCTCACTTTTACTACCTAGATATCCTGATGATGAACCTCTTTCTTTTTGTAGTTCATGTATTACAAGTGAAATTTGAGATGAGAGCAAGATTCCATCTTCGAGTAATTGAGTGCGTTTATAGGTATCATACTCTTTATTGATGAGATTGCCAGCTATGATCATAGCGACGATGAGCGGAATGACGATGAGAATAAGCATCTTATTCTTAATCTTGAAATTGTCAAATATCGACATATTTTATCCTTTCAAAATATGAATTAATTCGTCTGATATTTTACTATTAATAAATTATTTTTAGATTAAAAGTTTGGATTTGAGATTAAAAAATTTATTTTTATGAGAGAATTTGGAGTTTGATAGTATTATTATATAATTATCATTGATAGTTAGTATCACTTGGCTTTGATACTGCTTAGATTTTGGCATAGATTACTACGCCAAAATTTTTACTCTACTAAGATTATAAGCAAAATCCATCATCTACGATTATATTTTGTCCATTAATAAACTGGCTATAATCACTAAGTAAAAATATTAAAGCCCCACAGATATCATCTGGGTCTAACATACCTTTATTTAGACAGACATTTTTGTATTGACTTAGAAATATCTCATTTTGGTTATCTAGTATTCCACCTGGACTTATGCAATTGACTCTAATATTATTCCCTTTTAGATATTTAGCTAGGTAGCGACTTAGATGAATAACTCCAGATTTAATAGCGCTATAGGCTACTGGAGAACTCATCTGTGTATTTTTATAGGTTTGAAATTTAGGTGCTACTACGCCTTGAATAGATGAGAGTGTGATTATATTGCCATATCCTTGTGATTTAAAAAATTTAGCAAATCTTTGCATAACCAAAAACGCTCCACCAAGTTGAAGATTGGTATTAGTGCAAAAATCCTCATACTCTACATCAAAAAAGTGGTTAGAAAAGCTTTTTGTTCTTGGATAGGCAGAATTTACTACAGCGTCTATTTTGCCATATTTTTTACTCGTTAATTCTATTAGATTATCAAGTGAGCTTTTATTAGTTATATCAGTATGGATAAACTCACAATCTAGTTTTGTGTTTGGCTGATTTATATCTGCGTTTATTACAGTAGCGTGATTTTGTATAGCTGATTTTACAAAGGCTTTGCCGATTAATCCTGAACCGCCAATTATTATAACTACTTTATCTTTAAGCATTTTTACTCCTTAAAATATGCTCTACTATCATAAAATCAAGCTCATCATCTATATCAATGCTGCGATTTGCAGGCATTACATATAGTCCAGTTTTAGGTAAAAACAAGGTATCGTTATTTAATAAAACTAAAGATTTCCATATATAAATTGAAGCATTCATATCATATGTAGCCGGAGCATCTTGACGGCGTAAAATTTGATTTGGTAGAGTTTTGCTAAGATTTATCTTGCCATCTATTTTTTCTATTAGATTAAAGTATGGACTTCTACGACTTGGCGTAGCAGTAATAAGAATATCATTATCATCTTGTATAAACTGCTCAAAAGCCATATTAATATCGCTAGATAGACGCAAAGGAGATGTAGCATCAAGGTCTATAATATAATCAAATTTATGTTTATAATACTCTTGACTTTTTAGTAAGGCATCACGGATTACAGCTAGTTTGCCAGCAGTATCACTAGCTAAAGCGCTATCTCGTTTAAAAAAGACCTCCGCTCCATATTTTTGTGCTGTAGAGGCTATCTCATCGCTATCAGTACTAATTACAATATGTTTAAATAAACCGCACTCTTTGGCTTGATTTATAGTGTGAGCAATGAGCGGAAGACCGGCAATTGGGCGGATATTTTTATTTTTTACACCTTTGCTACCGCCTCTAGCGCAAATGGTACATAGTATATTGCTCATATATTTTCCTTTTGAATTTGATCTATTAGTTGCATTGTATCCATAGCTTGAGAAAATGTACATATATGATTTTGTAGGTTTAAAGCATCTATATGCATCGCTTTGAAAGTATCGTTTCTTTGTAAATTTGGTTTTTGTATTTGAGTGATTTTTCCATCTTGATCTACTATTTTAAGTATATTTGCGATGAGGTCAAGATGATAGGTATTATTATTTGTCTCAATTAAAATTTGACGATATGGTGTTTTGCTTAGATAATTTAGGCTGATATTTATTAAAGTCTTATTGCATTTAGCTAAAATCATACAAATATCATCGCTAGTGATATTTAAATTTGATACTTTGGCTTGATAAGATTTAATCAATTCTAATTTAGAATCGCATAAAAAGCTAAGATAATCAATCTCATGACTAAGATCTAACAAAACGCCTCCGCCAAGCTCCTTTTTAGCGCTATATGAGCTAGTATATTTTCGTTTTCGCCATGATGGCAAATATTGACCACAGCGAGCTTCAATAGTTAAAATATCGCTTGGATTTAGCATATTTTTTAGCTCTAAAATTAGTGGATGAAAACGCAGATTATACCCAATAAAAATCTTATTGTTTGGATTAAAATCTCTAAATTTATCAAATAATGGCTTTTCGCAAAGTATTATTTTATTACAGACATTTAAATCAATATAGCTTAAATGTTTAAAATGCAAATATGTAGGCGAGGCAATGATAAAGTAATCAAACTGATTTATATCTACTGTTTCAAGCTCTTTATAACATTTTATATCAATAATTTTTTGTGATGAAATGGCGCTAATATCAAATCCTAATGAGCGCAAAACATCAGCGTGGCGGCGACCAATTGACCCCATAGAAAGTATAAGCGCTCTCATGAGAAAATCTCACTATAAAGCTCATTTGCCAGGTTGTACTCTTCGATTCTGCCTATATCTAGCCACTCTTCATTAATTAGATAAGCTTTTGGATTTTGATTTTTAGTAGCTAAAGAGTTAAAAAGATCTGGCATATCTAGATACTCATTTTTTGGAATAAAATTTAGGATTTGTGGGTTTAACATATAGATTCCAGCACTTACATGGAATTTTTGGCGTGGCTTTTCAGTGATAGATTTGATAGTATTATCATCTAAATTTACCACCCCATATGGCACTTGCATCTCATATTCTCGCACACACATTGTAGCAACAGATTTGTGAGCTGTATGATAGTCGTGAAGTTTAGTAAAATCAGTATTTGTTAGCAGGTCGCCATTCATTACAAAAAAATCATCTTTTGGTGGATTTATCAAGCTTAGCGCCCCAGCTGTACCAAGGCGTTTATCTTCAAAAACATAGTTTATGTTTACACCAAATTTTTTTCCATCGCCAAAGTAGTTTGTAATAATCTCAGCCTTGTAATTGACACAAATAGTAAAATCGCTATACCCATTTGCAAGAAAGCTTTCTATGATTGTTTGTAGAATTGGTTTTGGACCTACATGAAGCATTGGCTTTGGAATTTGATTAGTTAGCGGGCGAAGCCTTGTGCCTAATCCGCCAGCCATTAATATAACCTGGTTTGGTTTTTTAAAGTTTGGTTCATAAATATTAACAATAGCAGTTGCGATATCATTTTCATCGATAATTGGAATGTAGCGTATATTTTTAGCTTTGGCTTTAGCAATGATATCTGGAGAGACATGCAACGAGTGCGAAACTATAGGCGTGCGATAGTATAGGGATTCAATACTTTGAGTTAGCTCCATTGAGCTTAATAATCCTCGCCTAATATCACCATCACTAATTGTACCTAAAAGTTTGCCATCGCTATTTACAACTAGCGCCATTTGGAGTGAGCCACTATCTATTATTTTAAGAGCCTCTTTTATACTGCTAGTTGGGCTTAGCTTTAGAGAGTTTATATTCATATTATGGCCTTTTTGGGGTAGACCCCCCCCCAATTTAAAGTCATACCAAATCCTTAAATCTTTTGACTGTGATATCTTTTAAATTTATATTTTTTAGAACTTTGATTATGGTTTTACTAGGCTTTGAGTTGCCATATGGATTTTGTTTTTTCTGGACTATTTTTTGAAATTTTGGACTATAGGCAAGTTTTATTGCTTTTAAAATTTGCGCCTTTATAGGCTTGATATCTATGATGCTTGGTGCTTTTAGTCTGCCATCTTGTCTTGGGCCTATATTTATGGTTGCGACTCCCATACTAGGGGCTTCTAGTAATCCGCTAGAGCTATTACCTAAAATTATATCTACATGCTTAAGTGCGCTTAGGTATCTTAGGCTTCCAAGGGAGGCAAAGGCGATACAATTAGGGCGAGATTTGACATATTCATCTATCATTTTATTTATAGCTATTCCGCCAGCATCACTATTAGCTTTTGTAAAAATTATATTTGTATCTTTTAATTCATTTAGTGCTTTTAAAATCTCTTTAAAATCTTTTTTATTATCTGTTTGAGTAGTAAGTGGATGGTAGGTTACTAGGATATTTTTTTTATTTAGATTAAATTTAATTGAGTCTTGAAATTTGGCTTTATTTAATAGCTTTAGCCTTTTTATATTTTCAATTCCCATACCGCCAACATTAAAGATAAATTTAGGATCTTCGCCTAATTGAGCTACTCTTTTAGCATACTCTTTATTTGCAGTAAAATGGATATGCGACATCTTTGTAATGCTATGCCTAAATGACTCATCAATAGCTCCAGCGCTGAGTTCCCCACCGTGAATGTGAGCTATTGGAATACCTAATACTAGGGCCGCAGATGCTGCGCAAAATATCTCATATCTATCGCCTAAAACCACAACAATATCAGGATCTAGTTCGCTTAAGGCTTTGCCAATCTCGCTAGTAGCTACTCCCATAGATTTGCATACACCAAGAGCATCATTGGCAAAATTTAAAATATCAACCTTTTTATTGATATTAAACTCATCTTGAATTTGTAAATATGTATTGCCAAAATCGCTTCGCAAATGACTACCTGTTACAATTAATTGAAGTTGCAGACTTTTGCTGATGCTAAGCTCTTTAATCAGCCAATAAAGTAGACCATATTCAGCTCTTGATCCAGTTATTACGCATATTTTTCTCATATTATCTCATCTTTTTTATAATTTTTTTGTGCTGGAGTTCCTATTATTTCATCCCATTTCATTGGGCTAATTCCTGCTGGCGTGGTACGTTTTGTAGTGATATTATCATCGGTAAAAATTTCACCTTTTTTAATATCAAATTTAGCTACAATAGACTTTCTAGCAATGTTTATATTTTTTATCTCGCTTGGGCTTGGGCTTTTGATTCCATCGCCTAGGGCTAGCTCAATTGCTCGAATTCCAGCTACCATTTGAGCTAATTCGTTTGGTTCTAAACTAGCCTTGTGATCTGGGCCTGGCTGAGTCTTATCTAGGGTAAAGTGCTTTTCAATCACACTTGCCCCAAGCGCAACCGCTGCAATTGGCACAGCAATTCCTAATGTGTGATCACTATAGCCAAATTTAACTCCAAATTCAGCCCCAATACTAACCATTGCTTTTAAATTAACATCGCAAAAAGGTGTAGGATATTCAGTATTTGCATGCAAAATCGTGATATCTTCTAGTGCTACATTGGTAGTAAGAATATTAAAAGCATCCCAAATCTCAGCCATTGTAGCCATCCCAGTTGATAAAATTATTGGTTTTTTAAATTTAGCAATAGTACGAAGTAGCGGTAGATTTGTTAGTTCGCCACTTGGGATTTTAAATTTGCTCAGACCAAGCTCAAAAAGTAAATTTGCTGAATCAATATCAAATGGAGTAGATAAAAACTCAATTCCAATATTTTTGGTATGCTCTATTAGTTTAGTATGGGATTTAATACTTAGCTCAAGGGCCTTTAGCATCTCATATTGGCTTTGTTTAGAATCTGTAGTTTGTTTTTGATAGGCTGCCTTTAAAGCAGTTTTACTAGCTAAATTTTCAGCTTTAAAGGTTTGAAATTTAACAGCATCAGCACCGGCCTTTTTAGCTTCATCTATTAATTTTTTAGCTGTGTTTAAATCTCCATTGTGATTTACTCCAGCTTCTGCTATTATATAGACTTTTTGCATAGCTTACTCAAAGTCGCTAAGTTCTAAAGGCTTAGCAAATTTAAGATCTTTTGTAGCTTTTTTGCCAATGGCTTGTTCATAATATCGTGGGTGAAGACCTTGAGCTGGGCGAATAGAGCGGATATTTTCAGGGGTTAAAATTTCTCCTTTTTTAATATCTTTTGTTACAAAAAGCGATCTAGCATATTTACGATTTTGCTCGCTAAAGCTATAATCAACCTTACCAAGGGCTTTATATGCATTTTTAACCGCTTGAGCCATTGCGCTAAATTCATCTTTGTTTAGCGAAAATCCGCTATCTTCTCCACCTAAGGCTCTATCAAGAGTAAAGTGCTTTTCAATCACACTAGCTCCAAGAGCTACAGCAGTGATTGGTACTTCTAAGCTCATTGAGTGATCGCTTAGCCCAACCTTTACACCAAGTGGAGCAAATCTAGCCATCATATCAGAGATAGTTGCAATATTCATATCTTCTATTTGAGCTGGGTAGTTAGAGGTACATTTTAGGATTGTAATATCGTGATTACCAACACTTTTGCATGCGTCAATTGCCTCGTAAATTTCATCAATTGTGCTAACTCCAGTAGATATTATCATTGGCTTTTTATGCTTTGCAGCATATCGAATAAGTGGATAATCCATCGCTTCAAAAGAGGCTATTTTATAGCGACTGACATTGATGCTTTCTAAAAAATCAACTGCGCTAAAATCAAACGGTGTGCTAAAAAACTCAATCCCAATCTCATCAGCATAAGCTTTTAAATCAGCCTGCCATTGCCACGGCGTGTAGGCCTTTTGGTATAATTCATAAAGGCTTTGTCCGGCCCAAAGTCCATCATCTCTAGTCATAAATATCTCATCACGGCAATCAATCGTAATAGTATCTGCTGTATATGTTTGAACTTTAATAGCATCAGCACCGCACTCTTTGGCAGCTTTGATAATTTTAAATGCTAAATCTTTATCTCCGCAGTGATTAGCCGACATCTCAGCTATAACAAATGGATTCATGATAACTCCAAATTTGATTTTATAGATTGTATCTAAAAAAGGTCAAAATATAGCTACAAATGTAGAAATTTAATCTAAATTTTTAATCCAAATCCAAATCGCCCAAAGACAAGATGAGCAAATTTAGTAGTTTTTAGTTTATTTTATAAACTAGCGGGATTTGAATTTGAACGGTTTTATCGTGTTTTGGAAAATTTTTAGCGGCTGCTGTTATTGTAGCTATAGCAGCATCATTTAAAGCTTTATGTTTGGAAGCTTTTAGTATTTTAAGAGATTTTAACTCCATATCTTTTGTCCATATAAACTCAACTAATACATTGCCTTGTTGTCTTAGTCTTTTAGCGGTGCGTGGGTATATGTGATTATCATTTATAGCTGATTTTATCGCTGCTAAAAATGGATCTAGTGTAGCGCTAGTTATATTATATGTTTGTATTTGTTCTACTGGTTGGGCTTGTGCTGCTGGAGTGGTTTGTGCTGCTTGTGTAGTTTGTTCTATTTTTTTAGCCGGTTTAGATTCTATAGGCATTGGTTTTGGAGTTGGAGTTGGCTTTGGTTTGACTGGAGTTGGTTTTGTGGTTTTGATTGGTTCGATTTTTTGAACTTGTTTTGGTGTCTCAAATTTATGTGTTTGCACTGGAGCTGGTTTTGGAATTTGGACTATCTGATTTAGGCTAATGCTTTGTGTAGTGATAGCTGGAACGATTGGTTTTAATGCATTTAGACCAAACCAAATAAATGGAATAAATAGCATACTAGTTAAGCAAAATGATTGGGTTTTGCTTGAGTAAATTGCTCGTATCATCGTGTTTTCTCCGTAATGATTGAGAAATTTTGGTGATTATTGACCTTTAAAATATCAATAATTTTGACAAAGCTATCAAATTTAGCACCTTTGTCGCTTTTTAATTCAACTACTGTTTGTTTTGGCGTAGCAGCAATTTTAACCTCAAGGTCGTTAATATCTATGATAGTATCGTTGAGATAAAAGTTATCATTTTGGTCGATTATGATGGTTAGCTTTTCTTTGGATTCTAGCGGTTGAGCTGAGCTAGCATTTGGAAGATCTACTTTGATTTGTCCACTAGCAATAAATGTAGAAATGCTAAGCACCATAGCTAAAACAACAAGCATAATATCTATAAATGGGATTATATTTAGCCCTTCGTTTTTAGGTAAATTTATCAATTTTGTGCCTTATTTGTGTATTGACTAGAGATGAGATTTACCCATCGTAATAGATAATTATAAGCTATTAGACTTGGTATAGCAACTAATAGGCCAAGGGCTGTGGCCTTAAGCGCAAGTGAGAGGCCTAAAACTACACTTTTGACATCAATAGTAGCTGAAATACTCATATCATAAAAGCTAATCATAATCCCAATAACAGTACCTAAAAGTCCGACATACGGGGCATTTGAGTAGATTATATATAGTGTTGTAAGATTATAGCTTAGAGCATTATCAAGCTTGGTTTGGCTAGTGTAGCTGTTTATATCTACTTTGCGTAAGAACAACACTCTTTCTATCACGCACCAGCAGGCTATAAACGCCATAATTCCTAAGGTAGCAAATATAATATAATCTATATATTCTTTTAAAAATTCCATATAATTCTCCAAATCTTTTTGATAATTATACTCAATTTAACTTTAAATTAAGATTATAAAAATAGCATAAATTAGGAAATAAATTTGATATAAATTATTAAATATCTTTTTAATTTCATAATCTTAAGAATTATTATCATAGTTGAGATGTGATTTTGGAAAATTAGTACGGCATTAATAGCTAAATAATTTATTATAATTATTTTTATGTTTTTAAATTTACAATATTTAAATAATTTGATATATTATTAATTTAAGTGATAAATTTATATTTAGAGTTAAATTTGAGATTGAAATTTTAATCCCAAATTTAGCAATAAAATAAATTTATTAAAAATACTATAAAATTACTTAGTATTTTTAATTAGCAATTTTAAAATTGAGCAATCCTTAGCAAAATCATCTAAATTATCTTTGCTATCTTTTATGGTTTCAATGGCTAAAAACTCTCCGCCACGCAATAGGCCTAGTACTTTAGCTAAATCAATACTCCCATCACCAAAATGCATATGTGCATCAAGTTTTGCGTTCTCATCGTTATCGCTTAGATGATAAATTCTAGGATTTAGCTCGTTTAATTTAGCAATATACTCATAAGGATTTAATCCTTGATAGTTTGCGCTACAAAGCGCATGTCCAGCATCAAGGCAAAACTCACATCCTACTTCGTCTAAAATTCGCTTAATACTCAAAAAATCTGCCCCTACGCAAAATGCGGTTCCATTGTCCATTGGTACAATATATGGTTTATTTTCGATAGCAAATTTGAGATTTTTTACCATTTTCATCTGTCGCACGCTCTCATCAATGCTTCCACCAATTCCAGGATGAAATACGGTATAAACGGCTTCTAGCTCGCCGCTATAGCGTTTTACTTGTTCGCATAATTCTAGATTATAACGCTGTTTATTAGGATTTGAAAAATCTAACCCACTGCTAAAATGTGGCGCATGAATGGCAAATTTAACACCGCAATCTTTAGCTAAATTTTTCCACAAAGGTAGCATTTGCAAGCTATTAGGCACGGCATAAAGTTCGATATAATCATACTCGCCACACTCATAAAGCTCTTTAGCTGGTGCTATATAATTCTCATTTAAACTCCAAAGCTTTAGTCCAATTTTATAGCTCATTTTTTACCTTAAATTTAATCTCTGCCATCTTCCAATCCTCCATTGTATCGATATCTTGCGCTACAGATTCATCTATTATATATGGAATTATATTTTTACCATTTAGCTTTGTGCCTTTGTAAAAGTAAAACATTCCTACATCATGATACATAGGCTCTAAATCTTGACTTCTTTTAGATGCATTTTGCGGCTCTCTATACTCTAAAAAACCATCTTTAATCCTAAAGGATCTTTGAATCGGAAAACTAAATTTAACAACAGGAGTAAGTCCATCAGCGCCACTTGATTTAAATTTATCATAAGCTAAGCGTAAAATCCCCCCATCTAAAAATGGCACGCACGGATAAACACAACAGACCACAGAAGGTTTAATTCCACGCTTTTGATACTGCTCTAAAACTTCAGTTAATACATCATTTGTAGTCGCATAATCATCTGAGTTTTTAGAAGATCTCATAAATGGTACATTTGCACCAAATTCTCTTGCTACAGTTGCGATTTCATCATCATCAGTTGAGACCATAATCTCATCGAAAATCCCTGAATCTTTGCACGCATCAATAGCGTATGCGATCATAGGCTTTCCCATAAATTCTTTAATATTTTTGCGTGGAATTCGTTTTGAACCACCACGAGCAGTAATAATAGCTAAAGCGTTCATTATAATCCTAGTGTTTTAGCATCAATTAGCATAGGCACACCACGTACAGCACCGGTGGTAAAAATTTTATCAACTTGAGCTTTAAACTTATCAATCTCTTCTTGGCTAATCATTTTAGGCTCTTTGGCATTTGGGGCAAAATATTTTCTTAGGATTTTTATTTTAGCGGTATCATTTTTAGCACTTTTTGCTTCGTTTAGTATCGCAATAGATTTTTTAATTGCAGGAATACCGTGGTTTGAGACTGGTGCTAGGATTATTTTTAAATTTGCGCTTTTTAGTTTAGCTTCAATTAGCTCTAAATCCTGGCGACAATATGGGCAATCTGGATCTGTAAATAGATATTTTGTCTCTTTGTTTTTATCATTGCCAATTGAGATTATATTATCTTTTGGTATTGATTTGATAAGTTCGCCTAGTTTTTTGGTTGCGTTTTCTATGGCGATTTTGGCTTGAGCGTTTTCAAAATTTGCTAGATAGCTGATTTTATTTTTAATATCAATCACATCAGGAAATATATAAGCCCCATCACTATAAAGTGCAATGTAAGCGCTATTTTCACCATCACTCATTTTGATTTTGATCTCTTCAAAATTTGTATTTGGTAGATTTTTGCGTGAGTCGATTGTGTATTTTAGCTCTTCATCGCCACCTTCAAAAACTTGTAAAATCTCAGCATCGCTAAGTGCGCCAAAAAGTAGGCTTGAACTAAGCAAAGAGCTTATAAAAATTTTTTTCATTATAATGTATCCTTGTTTAAAATGGCTAAGCTAAATTATATGGTTAAATTTTAAATAAAAATCAACAATTTTAAGGAAGATTTTAAGAATTTATACTAAATTTTGGTATTTTAGTAGGATAAAATTTACCAATGGTAACATTTTTACAATTTTATTTAATTTTTTTATTATAAATTTTTATTATAAATTTAGTTAAAGATATTTAAACGGTTGAGTCAACACTACCTTTTAAGCACTATTTTACCAATATAAAAAGATTAAATTTATCTTAATTAAAATAAGTAAAATTTATATTTAATACAAATAATTAATACTTAAAGAGTATTTTTAGCTTAAATTCGCTATTTTTTATTTACTTTCAATTATTATATTTCTAATCGCAAACCAAATTTTGTAAGGAGTTTCATTGTGAAAAGTAGATTACTTTTAAGTTCTGTATTAGTTGCTACATCTTTATTTGCTGCTAGTGATGCTGATCTTTTAAAAGCTGCTAAAGATGCTGGTTTAAAAGCACTTCCAACTACACAAGCTCAAGTAGATGAGTTGCTAAAAGAGATAGGCGTAAAACCAAATAAATTTACAAAAGCAAAAGCCGAACTCGGTAAAAAACTATATTTTGAGCCAAGATTATCAAAAAGCGGTATAATCAGCTGTAATACCTGCCACAACCTAGGTCTAGGCGGAACTGATGGTATCGCTGCTGCTGTGGGTCATAAATGGACGGTAAATCCACACCATCTAAATAGCCCAACAGTCTATAACTCAGTGTTAAACACAACACAATTTTGGGATGGTCGTGCTATGACTTTAGTAGATCAAGCCAAAGGCCCAATCGAAGCTGAACCAGAGATGGCTACTCCAGCTAAATTAGCTGTAGAAAGAATAAGCTCACTTCCAGAGTATCAGGCTGAATTTAAAAAAATATATAAAGATGGTATTACATTTGATAATATCGCCGATGCGATCGCAAGTTTCGAAAGAACACTTCTTACTCCATCTAAATTTGATAAATTTATGAATGGTGACTTAAAAGCTCTAAACAAAGCTGAAAAACAAGGCCTACAAACTTTCATTGACAAAGGTTGTGTTACTTGCCACACAGGTGTAAATCTAGGTGGATCTATGCAAGCATTTGAAGTAGCAGGTAAATATAAATTTGCTAATATTGGCGACTTTAAAGGTGATGCAAATGGTATGGTCAAAACTCCAACTCTAAGAAATATAGCAGAGACTGCTCCATACTTCCACAATGGTGCTATATGGAAACTTGATGAAGCTGTAAAAGAGATGGGAAGTGTCCAATTAGGTATCGAAATCAGCGATGCTGAAGCAAAAAGCATTATTAACTTCTTAAATGCTCTAACAGGCGAAAAACCAAAAGTTGTATATCCACAATTCCCAGCAAGCACAGAAGCTACTCCAAAACCAGAGCTATAATCTCAAAGCCTACCAACTCGGTAGGCTAAATTCAAATTTCACACCAAATTTAGTCAAAATTTATAATAAATTTAGTATAATCACGCCTTAATATCCAAAATAGCTCCATAAATCTCTTTAATAAATTTTTATTTAAGAGTGCTTTTTGGTCTTACCAAATTTTAAAGGATAGTTTGATGTATGCGATTATCAAACATGGCTCAAAACAGTATAAAGTTAGCGAAGGCGACTTCCTAAATTTAGATCATTTTGAAGCCGAAGCAAAATCAATTGTTGAAATCACTGAGGTTTTAGCAGTTAATGATGGCAGTTTAAAGGTAGGTGCGCCGTTTGTGAGTGGTGCAAAAGTTATTTTAGAAGTTATACGAGAAGGTAAAGACAAAAAAGTTGTTATCTACAAAAAACGCAGAAGAAAAGATTCAAAATTAAAACGCGGTTTTAGAAGAGAATACACTCGTGTAAAAGTTACAAGCATAAAAGCCTAAGGAGAGTAAGGTATGGCACACAAGAAAGGTCAGGGTTCAACCCAAAATAACCGTGATAGTATAGGTCGCCGCTTAGGTGTTAAAAAATTCGGTGGCGAGTTCGTAAGAGCCGGAAATATCATAATCCGCCAAAGAGGAACAGCAACTCACCCAGGCAACAATGTAGGTATGGGAAAAGATCATACTATATTTGCTTTGGTTGATGGTTTTGTGAAATTCGAAAGAAAAGATAAAGATAGAAAAAAAGTTTCTGTCTATCCAGCTGCATAATTTAAGCTCCGTAACGGGGCTTTCTCTTTAATTAATTTATTCTTTAAATAGCCTTTAGATAAAGGATATCCAAAATGTTTATAGATAGTGTAAATTTTACTGTAAGTAGTGGCAAAGGTGGGCCAGGCTGTGCTAGTTTTCGCCGTGAAAAGCATGTTCCTCTAGGTGGGCCAGATGGCGGTGATGGCGGAAATGGCGGTGATGTATATTTTATAGTTGATAATAATACGCATACTTTAGCAAACTACAAAGGTAAAAGAGTTTTAAAAGCTGCAAATGGCGTACCAGGACTTCCAAGAAATATGACTGGTAAAAAGGGTGAGAACCTTGAATTAATTGTACCGCCAGGAACTGCTGTGTATGATAATGATAGTGGAGAGTTGCTACTAGACCTTACAACTGAGGGGCAAAAAGAGTTATTTTTACTTGGCGGCAAAGGCGGTCTTGGCAATATTCATTTTAAAACTAGCGTAAATCAAGCACCTTCAAAAGCTCAGCCAGGACTTCCAGGTGAGACTAAGAATATTAGACTTGAATTAAAGCTGATTGCCGATGTTGGTCTTGTTGGTTTTCCAAATGTTGGTAAATCTACCTTAATCTCAGCTGTATCAAATGCTAAACCACAAATTGCAAATTATGAATTTACTACGCTTACACCAAAGCTAGGATTGGTTGAAGTAGATCAATTCAATGGATTTGTGATGGCTGATATTCCAGGTATTATAGAAGGAGCTAGTGATGGCAAAGGGCTTGGAATTAAGTTTTTAAAACATATCGAAAGAACTAAAGTTTTGCTATATATGATAGATTTAGCAAACTATAGAAGCCTTGAAGAGCAGTTTGAAACTCTAAGATCTGAAGTTGAAAAATTCTCACCTTTACTTGCTAAACGAAGTTTTGCCATTGCTCTTACTAGGGCAGATGTGGCTGAGGATATTGATAAAAAAGTTCAAAATTTTATATCTAAATTTGGCTTTGAAACAAAACAAAGTGGATATAAAATTGATACTTCACTTCCATATTTTGTAATGCCAATTTCAAGCGTTAGCGGAGAAAATTTAAAAGAGCTTAAATTCGCTCTTTTAGAGATTTTAAAAGATGATACTACAGCCTAAAATTAGGTGATAAATTTAGATAAATTTAGATATAATTCTAGCCCTAAATAATTATAAAAAGGGCTAGAGTGAAACGCATAGTTATAAAAGTTGGCTCACATGTTTTAAGCGATGAGAATGCAATTAGTCAAAGTAGAATAGACAATCTTTGTAAATTTTTAAGTGATTTAAGCAATAAATTTGAAGTTATTTTAGTTAGCAGTGGAGCAATTAGTGCTGGTCAAGCCAAATTTGATCTACCAAGAACAAGTGTTATAAATAAGCAAATTTTATCTAGTCTTGGACAACCATATTTGATGGAAATATACTCTAATACCTTATCAAAATATGGTAAAATGGCAGCTCAAATTTTGCTTACAGCAGGTGATTTTGACTCTAGAAAAATTACTAATCATGCTAAAAATGTAATTAATGGCTTGCTTGAAAATAAAATTCTACCAATTATAAATGAGAATGATTCTACAGGAATTAGCGAGATAGTTTATGGGGATAATGATAGATTATCAAGTGCGGTGGCGTACTATTTTGATGCTGATTTACTAGTTATATTAAGTGATATAGATGGTTATTATACAGCCGATCCAAGTTTAGATAAAACTGCTACAATAAGATCAGTAGTAACTAGTATCGATCAATCTGAATTAACTAAAAATTCGCAAACAGGCTCAAAGCATGGCACAGGTGGAATTACTACAAAGCTATTAGCGGCTGATTTTTTAATGCAAAATGGCAAAGATATGTTTTTAGCCAGCGGGTTTGATCTTAGTGTAGCAAAAGAGTTTTTGTTAAACTCAAACCAAATTGGCGGTACAATTTTTAAAGGTAAAAGATGAAAAATATAGTTTTTATGGGAACTCCAAGCTATGCTAGTAAAATTTTAGAAGAGATTTATAAGGCTAAATTTAATATTCTTGCTATCTATACTCAGCCTGATAAACCAGTAGGTAGAAGCCAAGCTCTTACCCCGCCAGATGTAAAAAAACTAGCCATAGATTTAGGACTTAATGATATAGTTTATCAGCCAAAATCTTTAAAAGAGAGCGGAGTTAAAGAGCATATTAAATCACTAAATCCTGATATTATTATAGTAGCAGCTTATGGACAGATTCTACCGCGTGAAATTTTAGATATTGCGCCATGTGTTAATTTGCATGCATCTATTTTGCCAGCATATCGTGGCGCATCTCCTATACAATCGGCTATTTTAGATAAAAATAGTTTAAGCGGAGTTACAGCTATGGCAATGAATGAAGGGCTTGATAGCGGTGATATTTTAGCCTTTAGTATTCTTGATATTACCAATATGAACTCATATGAATTATTTGATAAGTTAAGCATAATGGCTGCAAATTTGACTATTAAAATACTAAATGAGTATGAAAATATCAATCCAATCAAGCAGTTTGATGCTCTTAGTTCAAAGTGTAAAAAGATAAAAAAAGATGATGGTCTAGTTGATTTTAGTGTTGATAGTGCTAGTCAAATTTGGACAAAATTTTTAGCATATTATGGATGGCCAGGGATTTTTACTAAAAATGGAATAAAAATTTTAGATATAGAAGTAGCAAATTTAAATGGTGGAATTGGTGAAATTTTATCCATTAATGATAATGGTTTTGTAGTTGGTGTAAATAATGGAAGTATTTTAATAAAAACACTACAAGCAGCTGGTAAAAAATCAGTTGATGCAAAAAGTTATTTAAATGGCAAAAGGCTAGGTGTTGGAGATAGAGTATATTTGTGAGTGTCAATCGACACAAACTAAACTAATTGAAGATATAAAATCATTTAAAAAATATCCCCCGTGTGCTATAGTGGCTGATTGTCAAAGTCATGGCATAGGAAGTAGAGCAAATAACTGGCAGAGCCCAAAAGGCAATTTATACTTAAGCTTTGCAATAGATGCCAAGGATTTACCAAGCGACTTAGAGCCAGTATCTGCAAGCATATATTTTGCCTATATTTTAGTCTTGGCACTTAGAGAAAAGGGCTCAAAATTATGGCTAAAATGGCCAAATGATATTTATCTAGGAGAGCATAAAATTGCAGGTATCATTACAACAAAAATTAATAGCGTATATGTATGTGGAATAGGGCTAAATTTAAAAAGTGCTCCTAGCTTTGCTAAGTGCCTAGATATAGAGCTTAGTAGGGATTTTATACTAGATTTGTATTTTAAAAGTTTAAATGCTAAGCCGCAATGGAAGCAAATTTTTAGCAAATATTTGATAGAATTTGGATTGTCAAAGAATTTTTGTGTCCATATAGATGAGAAGCCAGTGAGCCTAAGCGGTGCTACATTGCAAAGCGATGGCTCGATAATAATAAATAATAAAAGGGTGTATTCAGCAAGATGAGTGAGGTTATAACCATTGCCAACCAAAAAGGTGGCGTAGGAAAGACTACTACAGCTGTCAATTTAGCAGCTTCGTTGGCTGTGGCTGAGAAGAGAGTTTTGCTACTTGATATTGATCCGCAAGCTAATGCGACGACTGGGCTAGGCTTTAAAAGAAGTGATTATGAATTTAATATCTATCATGTTTTAACTGGTAGAAAAAATATCAGCGAAATAATATTAAAAACAGAGCTGCAAATGCTTGATATTGCCCCATCAAATATTGGGCTAGTTGGTATTGAGCAGGAATTTAACGAGCAAAATCGTGACTATAAAAATATTTTAAAAAGCAAGCTAGCAACCATCCGTGATAGCTATGATTATATAATAATCGATAGCCCACCAACACTTGGAATTTTAACAATTAATGCACTAACTGCTAGTGATAGCGTTATTATTCCGATTCAATGCGAGTTTTATGCTATGGAGGGTTTAGCACAGATTTTTAACACTGTAAAAGTGATAAAAGAGACAACAAATCCAAAATTAGCTATCAAAGGATTCTTGCCTACGATGTATAGTTCGCAAAATAATCTCTCTAAAGAGACGGTTGCTGACTTGAAAAAACACTTTAGTAATAAGCTATTTAAGGCTGAAAACTGCGAAGATGGGTTTGTCATAATTCCTAGAAATGTTAAATTAGCTGAGAGTCCAAGCTTTGGTAAGCCAGTTATTTTATATGATATAAAATCTAGTGGCTCTTTAGCCTATCAAAAATTAGCTCACTCGATAATGGGGTAATATGGCACTTGGTAGAGGATTAGACTCCATCTTAGGTGATGTTGAGCAAGCATATAATAAGGAATTACACAAAGAGTTAGTAGCTGATATTGAAATTGATAGAATTGAGCCAAATCCGTTTCAGCCTAGACGAAATTTTAGCGATGAATCATTAAGAGAACTTAGTCAAAGTATCGAGCGTCACGGGCTAATTCAGCCAATTATTGTTATTAGAAAGGGTGATAATTTTACACTAATTGCTGGCGAAAGGCGTTTAAGGGCTACTAAACTTTTAGGAGAGGATAAAATCAAAGCAATCGTCGCAAATATCGGCGATAAAAATTTAAGAGAATTAGCACTAATTGAGAATATCCAAAGAGAGAATTTAAGCCCAATTGAACTAGCAAATGCATATCAAGAGCTAATTAATGAATATAAAATTACCCAAGAGGCTTTAGCGTCTATTGTTAAAAAAAGCAGAACGCAAATAACCAATACTCTAAGACTTTTAGGGCTTGATGAACATACTAAAGAGTTAATAGATGAGGGTAAAATTACTCAAGGTCATGCTAAGATTATGGTTGGTCTAAATAAAGATAATCAAAAACTAGTAGCTGATAGTATAATGGGGCAAAAGCTTAGCGTAAGAGATACTGAAAATTTAGTAAAAAGACTTAAAAATAGCAATCAAAGCAGACCAAGGATAGATTTTGAGGATAGAAAAAATTTAAATTTGCTTAAAGATTTAATTGAAGAACTTGGAATAAAATGTAAAATAAACGGGCAAAAAATTACTTTAAATTTAAATGATAGTAAAAAAATCGATAATATGATAAAAATAATTCAAAAAATTCAGTAGAATTTATTTTTTAATATTGTAAAATACTCGATTAGTTTAATGAAATTACATAAGGAGAACCGATGCTACAGATAGATCCGCCGTTGTTGCTGATTACATTAGTGATCTTTTTAGGGCTTATCTTTGTGCTAAATTCCATTCTCTACAAGCCTTTGCTTGGTTTCATTGATGATAGAAATAAATCTATCAAAAATGATGAAGAGAGCGTTAGTAAAAATGCTAGCGATACTGGAAATTACGAAGCTCAAATAGAGAAGATCATAGGTGATGCTAGAGCTGAAGCCCAAGCTAAAAAGCATGCTGCTTTAAGTGAAGCTAAAGAGAGAGCAGCTACTAAAGTTGCTATCAAAAAAGAGAGTTTAGAAGCTGATTTTGACAGCTTTATGGCTGGACTTGCCGATAGAAAAGCTGAGTTAAAATCTAATTTAACCGCTAAAATTCCAGAATTAAAAAGTACCCTTTCTGGTTCTTTATCAAAAATGTAGGAGATTTGTATGAATATTAAATTTATCCTATTATTAGCAGCTCCAATGCTTGCTTTTGGTGCTGGTAGTGGAAGCGGTGAGTATGATATCATTCCTAGGGTGATTAACTTTGTTATATTCTTTGCTATACTCTACTACTTAATAGCTAAGCCAGTTAAAGCTGCATATCATGGCAGAATTAACGCTATTGCAAATAGATTAAACGCTATTCAAGAGAAGCTAAAAGCCTCAAATGCTAAAAAAGAAGAGGCTGCCAAAAAGGTAGAAAATGCTAAAGTTATTGCAAATGACTTAACTCAAGCTGTTAAAAAAGAGATAGAAATCATGTTAGTTAAGATAGAAAAAGATACTCAAAATGAGATTGCTATCTTAGAAAAAAGTTATGAAGAACAAAAAGACTTTGAAGAAAGAAAGCTTGTTAGAGCCGTAGTTAGCGAAGTTTTAGATGAGCTATTTGCAAGTGATGCTATGAAAATAGATCAAAATGAGCTTATTAATCTTATTATGAAAAAGGTGAGCTAAATGAGAGAAATAGTAGCCAAAAAATATGTAAAAGCACTAATTTTAGCTTTAGACGCTGATGAATTTAATAGAGTAAGTGACGAGATTAGTAAGTTAGCTGCTGCGTTTGGCCTAGATAAATTTAACTACATAATAGACTCGCCAATCATTGATGCGAAGTCTAAAGTTGAGTTTTTGCTAACTTTAGTTAATGATAATAAAAATGAAAAACTTGCTAATTTCTTAATGCTTTTAAGCCATAGAGGTAGATTACATTTAATTCCAGAAATTGCAAGAGAATTTGAATATCAAAAAGCTTTAAGAGATGGTAAATTTAAAGGTTTAATCTCTGGAAATATCGAGTTAAGCGAAACTCAAAAGAGTGAGTTGGAGCAGAAATTTTCTAATAAATTTGATGTAAATATTGAATTTCAAACTGTAAAAAACGAATTTAATGGCATTAAAATTGAGATTGACGATTTAGGTGTTGAAGTTAGTTTTTCAATCGATAGATTAAAAGCTCAAATGAGCGAATATATATTAAAAGTAATTTAATAAGGAGTAAAAGCGTGAGTGTTAAGTTAAAAGCTGATGAGATTAGCAGTATCATCAAAGAACGCATAGAAAACTTTGATCTTAGCGTTAATATTGAAGAGACTGGCAAGGTTATATCAGTCGCTGATGGCGTGGCAAATGTTTATGGTCTTAAAAATGTCATGGCTGGCGAGATGGTTGAATTTGAAAATGGTCAAAAAGGTATGGCGCTAAACCTAGAAGAGAGCAGCGTTGGTGTTGTTGTTTTGGGTGGTTGTAATGATATTAAAGAAGGAAGTAGCGTAAAAAGACTTGGTAGACTTCTTAGAGTTCCAGTAGGTGATGCACTTATTGGTCGTGTTGTAAATGCCTTAGGAGAGCCAATTGATGGTAAAGGTACAATTGATGCTACTGAGACTAGATTTATTGAAGAAAAAGCTAAAGGCATTATGGCTAGAAAATCTGTTCATGAGCCACTTCAAACAGGTATTAAGGCGATTGATGCTCTTGTGCCAATTGGTAGAGGTCAAAGAGAGCTTATTATTGGTGACCGTCAAACTGGTAAAACTACAGTTGCAACTGATACAATTATCAACCAAAAAGGTCAAGATGTAATTTGTATTTATGTAGCAATTGGTCAAAAACAATCAACAGTAGCCCAAGTTGTTAAAAAACTTGAAGAATATGGCGCTATGGACTATACAATTGTTGTAAATGCAAGTGCTAGCGATGCAGCTGCTTTACAATATTTAGCACCATATGCTGGTGTAACAATGGGTGAATATTTCCGTGATAATTCTCGTCATGCGCTTATTATTTATGATGATTTAAGTAAACATGCTGTTGCATATCGTGAAATGTCACTTATTCTTCGCCGTCCACCAGGTCGTGAAGCTTATCCAGGTGATGTATTCTATCTACACTCAAGACTACTTGAAAGAGCAAGTAAGCTAAGTGATAAACTAGGAGCAGGAAGCTTAACAGCATTGCCTATTATTGAAACTCAAGCTGGCGACGTTTCAGCTTATATTCCAACCAATGTTATCTCTATTACGGATGGTCAAATTTTCCTTGAGAGTGATCTATTTAACTCAGGTATCCGTCCAGCAATTAATGTCGGTCTATCTGTATCTCGTGTTGGAGGTGCTGCACAAATTAAAGCTATCAAAAAAGTATCTGGTACTCTAAGACTAGACCTAGCTCAATACCGTGAATTACAAGCATTTGCTCAATTTGCAAGTGATCTAGATGAGAGTAGCCGTAAGCAATTAGAGCGTGGTCAAAGAATGGTTGAAGTTCTAAAACAACCACCATACAGCCCGCTTCCAGTTGAAAATCAAGTTGTAATTATTTTTGCAGGAAGCAATGGATATTTAGACGATCTTCCAGTGTCTGCTGTTACTAAATTTGAAGCTGAGCTTTATCCATATATCGAGGCTAAATACCCAGATATTTTTGAACAAATTCGTAACAAAAAAGCGCTTGATAAAGATATCGAAGAGGCACTAGATAAAGCATTAAATGAATTTAAAGCAATATTTAGCGCTGAATAAGGCTAAAATATGTCAAATTTAAAGGATATTAAAAGAAAGATCAAGAGCGTACAAAACACGCAAAAAACTACAAAGGCGATGAAGCTCGTCTCTACTGCGAAATTAAAAAAAGCAGAAGAGGCAGCTCGCCATTCTCGTGTTTATGCTCTAAAGATCAATGAGGTCTTAAGCGAGATAGCTTATGAGATTAATAAGTTTAAAATCGTTGGCGAAGGTAATAAATTTTTTGATACAGAGGCTAAGGTAGAAAAGGTTGATATAATTTTTGTTACTGCTGATAAAGGTCTTTGTGGAGGTTTTAATATCTCAACTATTAAAGCTGTAAGAAATATGATAGATGAGTTTAAATCTAAAAAAGTTAAAGTTCGCTTAAGAGCTGTGGGTAAAAAAGGTATTGAATTTTTCAATTTCCAAGGTATTGAGATTTTAGAAAGTTACCGTGGCGTGAGTTCAGCACCTACATATGAAAAAGCTCAAGAGGTTATTAAAGTAGCTATTGCTGATTTTGTAGCTGGAGTAACTGATAAAGTTATTTTAGTTCATAATGGCTATAAAAATATGATTTCTCAAGAACTAAGAGTAAATACCATAGTTCCAGTTGAACCACCAGTGATTGAAGATAATCAATTGCATAGTTCACTTATGGACTTTGAGCCAGAACATGATGAGAGAATACTCGATGAGCTTATGAGAAAGTATTTTGAGTATAGTATGTATTATGCTCTTATTGACTCTTTGGCGGCTGAACATAGTGCTAGAATGCAGGCTATGGATAATGCAACAAATAATGCTAAAGCTAGAGTAAAAGAGTTAAATCTTGCCTATAATAAAGCAAGACAAGAGAGTATCACAACAGAGCTTATAGAGATTATAAGTGGCGTTGAGAGTATGAAGTAAATTTATAAGGAGTAATAATGAAAGGTGTAATTAGCCAAGTTATGGGTCCTGTAGTTGATGTTGATTTCAAAGACTACTTACCTAAAATTAACGAAGCTATTGAAGTAAATTTTACTGTTGAAGGTAATACGCATAAGCTGGTATTAGAAACTGCTGCACATCTAGGAGATAATAGAGTTAGAACAATTGCTATGGATATGAGTGAGGGTCTAACTCGTGGTCTAGAGGCTACGGCTTTAGGCGCACCTATTAGTGTACCTGTTGGTGAAAAAGTTCTTGGTAGAATTTTTAATGTTGTAGGCGATTTAATAGACGAAGGTGCTGAAGAAAAATTTGACAATAGATGGTCTATCCATAGAGATCCGCCTCCATTTGAAGAGCAAAGCACAAAAAGTGAAATCTTTGAAACTGGTATTAAAGTTGTTGACCTTCTAGCTCCATATGCAAAAGGTGGTAAGGTAGGTCTATTTGGTGGTGCTGGCGTTGGTAAAACAGTTATTATTATGGAACTTATTCATAATGTTGCATTCAAACATAGTGGTTACTCAGTATTTGCTGGTGTTGGTGAGAGAACTCGTGAAGGTAACGACCTTTATAATGAAATGAAAGAATCGGGCGTTTTAGATAAAGTTGCCCTATGCTATGGTCAAATGAACGAGCCACCAGGGGCAAGAAACAGAATTGCTTTAACTGGTCTAACAATGGCTGAGTATTTTCGTGATGAGATGGGACTAGATGTTCTTATGTTTATTGATAATATTTTTAGATTCTCTCAATCAGGTTCAGAAATGTCAGCACTTCTTGGACGTATTCCAAGTGCGGTTGGTTATCAACCTACACTTGCTAGTGAAATGGGTAAATTACAAGAGAGAATTACATCAACTAAAAAAGGCTCTATCACATCAGTTCAAGCTGTTTATGTACCTGCAGATGACCTTACTGACCCAGCTCCTGCGACTGTTTTTGCTCACCTTGATGCTACTACAGTTCTTAATAGAGCCATTGCTGAAAAAGGTATTTATCCAGCAGTTGATCCACTAGATTCAACATCTAGAATGCTAGATCCACAAATTTTAGGTGAAGAACACTATAGAATTGCTCGTGGCGTTCAAGCAGTATTACAAAAATATAAAGACTTGCAAGATATTATTGCGATTTTAGGTATGGATGAGCTAAGCGAAGAAGATAAATTAACTGTCGATAGAGCTAGAAAAATTGAAAAATATCTATCTCAGCCATTCTTCGTTGCAGAGGTATTTACAGGTAGTCCTGGTAAATATGTAAGTCTAGAAGAGACAATCGCTGGATTTAAAGGTATTTTAGAAGGTAAATATGATCACCTACCTGAAAATGCATTTTATATGGTAGGAAATATTGATGAGGCTATCGCTAAAGCTGAAAAGATGAAATCGTAAGCCAAAAAAGGAAGCTATATGAATACAATACATTTAGAAATAGTCACCCCAGAAGGGCTAATATTTTCTAATGATGCTAAAATGGTAGTCCTTCCTGGTGCAGATGGCGAGTTTGGCGTTTTGCCAGGCCACGCCTCTTTGGTTTCCTTGCTTAAAATCGGCGTAGTAGATATAGAAAATCTAGATGGAAGTCATGACGCAGTTGCTATTGATTGGGGCTATGCTAAGATCGATGAAAACAAAATTAGCATCTTAGTTGATGGTGCTGTACATGTAAGTGGCAATAGCGAAAGTGAGATTGCTAAATCTATAGAAAACGCTAAAGCTCTTGTAAGAAAAATGCATGATAGCAATGGAATCTTAGCTACTGCATTATCTAAGATTGATAGTTCAGTAAGGGTTAGATAAGTGGAGTCTATAGAACTTCTTATAAGTTATTTATCTAAAAGTAGCTTGGTGACAATCATCGTTCTTGCGTGGTTGTCACTCTACTTTGTTATTAGTTTTACTATTTTATTCTCAAGATATAATGGACTTAATCGCTGGATTAAAAGAGAGAAGCAATCTTTGGAGGCGATCTTGCTTGGAAATAAACTTGAAAATACAGATTCAGTTTTAAAAAAATGCCCACAATCAAATTTAAGCAAAGAACGTCTAGAAGTCTTTATATCACTAGCTCAAAATAACTCTACAAGTGGCCTTACAACTCTTGCAATTATCGCATCTACTTCACCATTTATAGGGCTTTTTGGGACTGTTATTAGTATATTAGAGACATTTGCAGCACTTGGTCAAGGTGGCGGTGCAGCATCTCTTTCAGTTATTGCGCCGGCTATTTCAGAAGCTTTAGTTGCTACTGGTTGTGGAATATTTGTAGCTATTCCAGCTTATAGTTTTAATCTATTGATTAAACGTAAAGCTTATGAATTAATAAGTCTTATACAAAGAGAAACAAATTTATTGCTTAGTAGTAAATAGATGATAAATTTTGATGAAAACCCAGAACTAAATATTACCCCTTTAGTTGATATTATGCTGGTGCTATTAGCTATTTTAATGGTAACAACACCAGCTATTATTTATGAAGAGCAAATTAGTTTGCCAGATGGTTCAAAATCTAAAGTATTAAGCCAAGAGTTAAAAAGTTTAACAGTTAGAATTGATAGTCAAAGACAGGTATATATTGATCAATCTAAAATGTCTTTAAATGAACTTAGCGATAATTTAGTATTATTATCTAAAAAGTATGATAAAAATTCACCAGTATATATAAAAGCTGATAAGAGGCTTATATATGATGATGTTATGTTTGTTTTAAAAAGTATGAAAAATGCAGGTTTTTCTAAGGTTGCCTTAGAAACAAATGGTTAATGAATAGTAGATTTGGAATCTCATATAACACTACAGGTGCTTTTTGGTGTTCTGTAATATTATATTTTTTCATTATATTTTTTATATTTTTTAAACTCAGTAGATATGAAGAGAGCATAAAATATACAAATGACAAAGACGCATTTATGGATGTTTTTGTAGTAGAATCAGATATTAGTCAAAGTATCAAAGCGCCTGAGCAAAATGAACAAAAAATAGAAGAATTTATAATTAAAAAGCAAATAGAACAACCTTTAGAATTAAAACAAGAGACAACAAATAAAGATATTGTGTCACAAAAACAAGATAGACCAAGTGTAAATTTAAGCGATCTTTTTAGCGAGGCTGCACCTATAGATATTACTCCACAGACAACTCAAGCCGTTCAAAGCAATGCTAAAAGCGAGACAAAATCTAATTCAAAAAGTGCAGCTGATATTATCGCTTCGCTCCAAAAAGATATAGATAAAAAAGCACCAAAATCATCAATGACAGGCGTATATAATAAATATATGGGCGATATAGTAGAGATTATTCAAAATAGATGGGTGCGCTATAAAGCAGATACAAACAATAATGCTAAGGTTAAAATTATTATAGATAAATTTGGAAAACTAAGCTATCATATAGACGAGTATTCATTAAATAGTGCATTTAATAGCAAGGTTAGGGAGTTTTTAGAGCAGTTAAAAGCCATAGATTTCCCAGTTCCACCTAGTAAAGATGCTACTGTATTGGATATAAATTTAATTGATTTAATAGAAACGGAGTAAAAGTGAAAAAGCTATTTTTGTTACTTATGATCTGCATTGGGTTAATAGCTGCAGATGGTAGAGTCGATATTGTAAATAAGGGGCTTGTATTGCCAAAAATTATAGTTCAAGATGCTACGCAAAATTTTGGCAATAGAGCATTACAAGATAAATTTTTTAAGCTTATCGTAGGGGATTTAAAGGTTGGTTCAGCATTTGAGGTCTTAGATAAGTATTATACTAGTGATTTTAATGATAGCGCAATCCTTACTAGCGAGCAAAATGCTGATTTGATATACAGATATGCTCTAACTCAGTTAGGCAATCAATTAAGTCTAAAAGTTAAGGTGTTAAATGCTAAAAATAATCAGATAAGATTTAGTGGTGAGTATATCCAAAGCGTGGATAAATTTCCATTTTTAGCGCATAAAAGTATTGTAGAACTTGCTAGAAATCTAAATTTATCTCCAATTGAGTGGATGGATAAATCTATTATATTCTCTCAATATACAACACCTGGCAAGAGCAATATTGTAGTAGCAGATTATACACTTACATATCAAAAAATTATAATTAGCGGCGGATTAAATATCTTTCCAAAATGGGCAAATGATGATCAAAGTGCTTTTTATTACACATCTTATGTAAATTTAACTCCGACTCTTTTTAAATTTGATTTACATACTAAACAAAAGAGTAAAATCATTCAAAGTAGCGGTATGATTGTAGCAAGTGATGTCAGTCGTGATGGTACTAAATTGCTTTTAACAATGGCACCAAATGATCAAAGTGATATCTATCTATATGATATATTTACTAAAAACTTAAAACGAATTACTACATTTAGTGGAATCGATGTCAACGGTAATTTTGTAGATAATGATACTAAAGTGGTATTTGTCAGTGATAGAATGGGATATCCAAATATATTTTCTACTAGTCTTGATGGCAATGGGTTAGTTGAACAGATGGTATTCCATGGTAAAAATAATAACTCAATTAGTACTTTTGATAATTATGTGGTATATTCAAGTCGTGAGAGTGCAAATGAATATGAGCAAAAGACTTTTAATTTATATTTAATTTCAACAAAAAGCGACTATATTAGACAACTTACAGCAGGCGGAGTTAATACTTATCCAAGATTTTCTAGTGATGGTGGAAGCATTGTATTTATCAAAAATATTAATGGAAGTAGTTTGGTTGGAATTATCAGGGTTCATGAAAACCGCAGTTTTCAGTTCCCTTTAAAAATTGGTAAATTACAGTCAATTGATTGGTAATAAATATTAAATTTATATCTAAAATTTGAATATTTATGCTATAATTCGCCCAAAATTTTTTTAAAAAGGAATGAGATGAAAAAATTAGTCCTAGTTTCTACTGTTGCTGCGGCTCTATTTATGGCTGGTTGTAGCTCAAAAGCTCCAGAAGTGGATATGAGTGCTGATGCAAACAAAGCTGGTCAACAAGGTATGATGAGTGATGCTGAAAGATTAAATTCTCTACAAGCGCAAGTTAGAAATGTATATTTTGATTTTGATAAATTTAGCATTCGTCCAGATATGCAAAGCGTAATTAATCAAAACGCTTCTATTTTTAATCAAGCTGGCAACTACAAAGTAATGGTAGAAGGCAACTGTGATGAGTGGGGTAGTGATGAGTATAACTACGCTTTAGGTGTAAAAAGAGCAAAAGCTGCTAAAGATGCTTTAATAGCACAAGGTATCGCTGCAGATAGAATCGAAATTACCAGCAATGGTGAGAGCAAACCTGTATGTACTGAAAAAACAAAATCTTGCGATGCTCAAAATCGTCGTGATGAATTTAGACTACTTCCATAATTTTATCTAATAAATGAAAAAATTTATCCATGTTGCAGCCGTTTTGGTTGCAACTTCTATATTTGCTGAAGTTTCAGTATTCGATGCAGGTAATATAAATAAAGAAAATCCATATGGCCTTACAGAAAGTGAAAAGGTTTTATTAAATAATAAAAAAAAGGTAGATAGACTAGATCAAAATATAGGCTCAATGCAATCTGATGTGGCTCTAGCTCAGGAGAATATCGAAGGTGTTAAAAGCCTTTTAGATGGTATAAATCAGCGAATTTTAGCAATTGAAAGCAGAGTAACTCAGCTAGAAAATAGCCTAAATTTGCAAAAAACTACTACCGCCAAAGATATATCAAATTTAAAATCACAGATCAAAGCAAACAAAACTAAACATGATGAAGATGTTAAAAATATTACTAAAGCACTTGGTGAGCTAACTGCTTTAATAGATAATAAACATCAAGAGACTTCAACTGCTCAGCCAAAAGCCCAAACAAAATCTGAAGATAAAAAAGCTGTAAACAAAGAAGTTAAAGAGCAAACATCTCAAAATAAAGAGACAAAATCAAATTTAAAACTTGATGATATGCCAGCTTCTGAGATTTTAATAATGGCTGATAAGGCCTATAAAGCTAAGGAATATAAAAAAGCTAGTGAGTGTTTCACTCATTTAATTAGTAAAAACTATAAGCCAGCCTACTCAAATTTTATGCTTGGCGAGATTGAATATTTTAACAAAAGCTATAAAACTGCCGTACCATATTATGAAAAGAGTGTAGCAATTAGCCAAAAGGGTAATTATATGCCAAAGCTATTGTATCATACAGCAATCAGTTTTGATAAAATAGGCGATATAAAAAGTGCTAATAAATTTTATAAAGCATTAAAGCAAGCCTACCCAGATAGCGCAGAGGCAAAAGCTGCGCCTGATAGAAAATAATTTTTAGGAGAGAGATATGTCAAAAGTTATTAAAATGTTTTATGAGCTAAAAGATGCTAATAGTGGCGAACTTTTAGAATCAAATATAGGTGGTCAAGAGATTGCATTTGTAAGTGGTAAAAATCAAGTTTTAGAAGCACTTGAGAGTGGTGTTTTAAATTTAGAAGTTGGTCAAAAAGCTACAATTAAAATTCCAGCTAGCCAAGGCGTAGGCGAATATGATGAAAACGCTTTGCAAGTACTTCCTAAAGAGCAGTTTGCAGGAATTGATTTAAATATCGGAATGGAGCTTTTTGGCGAAGGAGAAGATGGTAGCACAGTTCGTGTAACTGTAAAAGCTATCGGTGAAAATGATGTAACTGTAGATTTTAATCACCCATACGCTGGTAAAGATTTGGAATTTAATGTACAGATTACAGAAAATAGAGATGCTGATGCTGATGAGGAGCTAACAGGTGTTGTAGCTATGCCACATGTATGTGGTTGTGGTGGTCATAGTCATGAACATCATCATGGACATGGCGGCTGTGGTGGTCATGGTGGTTGCGGTGGTCATGGTCATCATCATGATGATGAAGATGAGTGTTGCAATGGTGCACACCATGATGAAAACGGTGGCGGATGCTGCGGTAAACACCACTAAGAGTTTGATATGAGAGTAGCTTTTATTTTCCCTGGTCAAGGCTCACAAAGTATTGGTATGGGGCAGGAAATATATAATGAATTTAGCAGTGCTAAGGAGCTATTAGATAGTGCTAGTCAGCATTGCGGAATTGATTTTAAATCCTTGCTTTTTGAGCCAAATGATAAGCTTGGTGAGTCTGAATTTACTCAACCAGCAATTGTGTTAAACTCATTAATGTGTTTTGAAGCGTTTAAAAGTCAATTAAATTTGAAACCAGAGCTTAGCTTTGGACACTCTTTAGGTGAGTTTAGCGCTCTTAGTGTAAGTGGAGCAATTAAACCTTTAGATGCTATTAAAGTTGTAAATTTGCGTGGTAAATTTATGGCTCAAGATTGTGCAGAAATTGGCGCTGGAATGATGGTGATTTTAGGTCTTAGCAATGAAAAAGTTGAAGAGATCTGTAAAAATAGTAATAAGCAAATTTGGGCAGCAAATTATAACTGTGATGGTCAAATAGTAGTAGCTGGTATCAAAGGCGATCTTCAAGCGACTGTAGATGAGTTTAAATCTGCTGGAGCCAAAAGAGCAATGCTGCTTGATATGAGCGTAGCAAGTCACTGTCCTTTGCTTCAAAATGCTAGTATAAAGCTTGCCAATGAGCTTGAAAATTTACTAAGTGAAGAGTTTGCGCCAGTAATTTCAAATGTTACAGCCAAGACTTATACTACTAAAAAAGAGGCTTTAGAATTATTAAAACTTCAACTAACTAGCCCAGTTTTATATCAAAATAGTGTAAAAAATTATGTTGATAAGGTTGATTGTTTTATTGAATTTGGTGCAAGCGTATTAAAAGGAATGAATAAAAAAATCTGCGATAAACCAACATATAGTATCACAAATTTAAGCTCACTCAATGAAGCTTTAGAGGCGTTAAGATGAGAATTGCTATCCTTGGGGCTATGAGTGAAGAGATTGAGTTTTTGCTAAAAGCAGTTGGTGATTATCAAAAGATTGATCATGCTAGAAATTCATTTTATAAAGCACAGTGTGGCAATCATGAATTAGTAATAGCCTATTCAAAGATTGGAAAAGTCAATGCAGCTTTAACTGCAATAATTTTAGTTGAAAGATTTGGTTGCGAAAAGCTGATATTTACTGGTGTTGCTGGTGCTTTAAATGAAAATTTAAAGATCGGTGATATGCTATATGCCACTACTACAGCTCAACATGATTTAGATATTACAGCTTTTGGACATCCACATGGTTATGTGCCTGGAATTAATATTTTTGAAAATAGCGACGAGAAGTTAAATAGCGTAGCTAAAAAGGTGGCTGATTCTTTAGGTATTGGTTTAATTGGTGGAGTAGTTGCTACTGGCGATCAATTTATCTGCAATGAAGAAAAAAAAGAGTGGATAAAATCTGCTTTTAAAGCTGATGCTGTAGAGATGGAAGGGGCAAGCGTTGCTCAAGTTTGTGCTGCTCTTGGTGTTGGATTTTGTATGCTTAGAGCTATTAGCGATGAAGCTGGTGGTAAAGCAGAGGTTGATTTTGATACATTTTTAACTCAAGCAGCAGATAAATCGGCTAAATTTGTTCTAGAAATGGTAAAAAATATATGATAGAGCTAAGCAAAAAATTAATTAGACAAGTTGGCCAAACTAACGCTAAGTATAAGATGTTTGAAAAAGGCGATAAGATTTTACTGGGTTTAAGCGGTGGTAAAGATAGCCTTAGTTTGGCACATATTCTTAAGCATTTTCAAAATGTAACCCCTGATAAATTTGAATTTGAAGCAGTAACGCTAAGCTATGGAATGGGTGAAAATTATGAATATTTAACCCAGCATTGCAATGCTCATGGAATCAAACACAGCGTAATTGATAGCTCTATATTTGAGATTAGTAAAGATAAAATTCGTAAAAACTCAAGTTTTTGCAGCTTTTTTAGTCGTATGAGACGAGGATATCTCTATACATATGCACTAGCTAATGGGTTTAATAAGCTTGCTATTGGACATCATTTAGATGATGCTGTAGAGAGTTTTTTTATGAATTTTACATACAATGGAGCTATGAGAACTCTAGCACCTAAATACACTGCTAAAAATGGCGTGATAGTGATTAGACCGCTTATTAATGTGCGTGAGCGTCAATTGCGTGATAATGCTACTAGAAATGAGCTTAGAGTAATTGGAGATGAGGCGTGTCCTGCTATGAGGTTTGATGTAAAAATGCCACACGCTAGGGCTGAAACTAAAGAGCTTTTAGCTACTCTTGAAAAGCAAAATCCAAAACTATTTGTAAGTTTGCAAGCTGCTTTTGAAAATATACATTTAGATACATTTTTTAAGGTTAATAGCCAATAGCTTTTATAGCTATTTGGCTTTATTTACAATTAGCTTTTAAGATTAAAATCTATATAAATTCCAAGTTGTTTATCTCCATCATAAAGCTCTAGACGATAATTCATCACCTCTACTACGCAAGAGCTAAGCACAACTGTACCTATGTATAGATTGCCTTTATTTTCTAAATTTGCTTTTATAGTTCCCATATCCATATTTAAACCATAAATTCTAGCATTGAGATTTTTATATTGACCATTTAGCCCTTCTACTTTAAGCGTAAGCGGCACCATAGCTTCAAGTGGTCTTGGGTAAAAAGAAAATCCAATCTCTTTTCCTTTATAGGATATATTGCAGTTTTGAGTATTTAAATCGCAAGTTATGTTTGAATCAGCAGAGATCTTTTGGGTTTGTTCATCATAAGAATTTATTATAAAAGCAAATAATGCACCAATGATAATAGCACTTAAAACATATAAAATATTTTTCATTATCAATCCTAATCTAAATAATCAATCAATTTTTTATTAATTTTACTAAATTCAAAAATCCTACTAGCTGAGTTATCATCGGCAAATTTTTTCGCATCTTCATAGCTAGCAAATGGTATTAAATCATCACCACTAAAACTTACTATATTGCTGCCAAAAACATAAAATGCCTCCGTAGCTTCGATAAGCTCTTTTGTTTTATAATCTGTAACATACATCTTTTTAAGCGGCACAACCTCTTTTGGTTTGCTTGTATAAAAGTAGTAAAACATCTGTTTGGCTGAGCTAAATAGTACTTTTTTACCATTTTTATATTCTAAAACTGCAATCCAATCAGGATATTTAAAAACATCTATGAATTTAATAGGACAAGTAGAGTTTGTATCCTTAAAAAACTCATTATCTTTTAAATTTGCCCCAAAAACTATTCCAGTAAAAAGAGCTAAAAGTATAAGTTTTTTCATACTAAATCCTTCTTAGAAAACGAAATATATCCAAATATCATGCAAATTATACCAAGTAAAGTTGGATATAGTGCTGAATATATTAAAAAATTAATCTTGCCAAATCCATCTAAAATAAAGTAAGCTGCTGGACCAATTACGGCTAAATTTGGATCAAATAGACTAATTGCTGCGATTCTAAAAACTTGCATAGGGTTTGCTAACGAGATGGAGTAGATGATATTTTCATTTATTGAGCTTTGCATCATTAGGCCTATTAATGCAAGATCTAAAAATGCTAACAAAAATAGCCAAAATAAAAATGAAAATCCAAGCCCAAGTTCGCTACTTTTAATAAGGCTTGAGATTAAAAACCCAAACGATAAAAAGGCAAAAGATAGCACTAAAAGCAATAAAGTGTAATAAAAAAATACTCCCCAAGGAATATCTACATTTTTAAAAATAGCTATAATAAGCGATAAGATAAGAGCTATAAGTATAGGTAAAAAGACTGTAAATGCACGCCCTAAAGCTTTGCCAAAATAGTACTCTTTAAGCGATATTGGAAAACTAAGAAGATACTCTAAAGCCCCAGTTTCTCTATCTGAGTTTATACTTCGCACAGTTGTGATGAGAATAAAGATTGGCAAGATTATTATACAAATTTGAATAAATAGCAAAAGCATTCTAGTAAGTCCACTAAATCCAGCAACTCTGCTATCAACAACTCCTGTTACAAAAAATATCGCAATTAACCCAGCAAAGGTAACTAAATAAAAGAAAAACCATTTTGAAGCAAATGTCTCTTTTATATCAATTTTTGCTATTAGGATTAAATTTTTCACTATTATACCTCGCTATCTTTAATGATATTGCCTAAATCCATCTCAATAACACGATTTACTATGCCTTGGACCTCACTTACTCTGTGAGAGATAAATATAAGGGTGTGAGATTGGAATTTAGATTTTAATATATTTATAAACTTCTCTCTAGCTTGAGGATCGAGATTGGCAGTAGGTTCATCAAAGAGTATAGTCTTTGAATCTCTTGCAAGAGCTAGAGCGATTAAAACCTTTTGCTTCATACCACCTGAGAGCTTATAAAATGGCTTTTTATACTCTTTTTCATAGCTTAAATCTAGCTCTTTTAAATAGTTAATTATATTATTTAAATCTGTTTGGGTTGAGCTTATAGAGTATTCACATAGTTGAGCTACACTAAGTTTAAGAGGCGGAGGAGTTTGCGGAACGAAACTTAGATATCTTAAAGCATTTTTTCTATCTATAATTGGATTGATATTATCTATGAATATAGAGCCATTATCGCAGATTAACTCACCTAATATTGCCTTCATTAAAGTAGATTTTCCAGCTCCATTTTGTCCCATTATTAGAACTTTTTGACCATCTTGAATATTTAAATTTAAGTTATTTAAAATAATTTGTGAGCCAAATTTTTTAGTTAAGTTTTCTATTTTTATCAATATCAATCCTTATAAAAGCTTTTTAAGCCTATTTTCGTAATTTAAAGCATCTTGATGGCATACATCGATACATCTACCACACATAGTGCAATCCCCGCTTATTATACTAAATTTCTCTCCTGGAACATCTTTATTTTTAGACTTTGTAATTTCTAGAACTTTTGGGACAATGCAAACATCCATACATACAGCACAGTGATCGCATTTTTCTTTATTCCAGCTAACTTTTATAGCTCTAAATTTAGATAATAATGAATATAATGTTCCAATAGGACAAACATATCTACACCAAAATCTTCTACTAAAGAATACTTCAGCTAAAAATACCAAAACAGCCCACCAAATTGCAGCACTATATCCATATATGATGAATCTTGATACTATACCTACAACATTAAAAATCTCAAATATTAAATATCCACTCACTAAGCTTAAAATCCAAAAAATTATCAAAAATATATATCTGATTTTTGTATCAAATTCTCTTTTTTTGATTATTTTTTTGCTAACTAATTTAGCATTTAATCTCTCAGCAAATTCGCCAAAAAAATTATATGGACAGACCCACGAACAAAAAGCACGCCCAGCAAAAAGCATATAAAAGGCTAAAATAGTAAAAGCCCCAATGAGTAGATTTACAGGTAATTCTGCTCTACTAAGGATAATTTGTGTGGTTATAAATGGATCAGCTAAGTGAAATCCTAGCATTCTAGACCCAGTAATATCACCTTCAATGACTTGAATATCTGCTACAAATGAAAGCACAAACAAAAGATGAATCAAAATCATCGTAAAATATCGGTAAAACCTTATGCTAGGACGCTTTTTGCCATCTTTTGTTGTGGTTATAAAAGTAGATAAAAAACTAGCATTTGCTACTGTTTGGCGGCCTTGATATTTATTCATGATATTTATTTAAATTTAGATATCTCTTCAGCTAGAATTGTTAAATTCTCATCGCTGACATTATCTAAAAGTCCTTCCATTAAACTATTTGGTATTTTACCAGCTTTATACTCATTTAATCTAGCTAGAATAGCTTCTTTGCTTTTTCCAATAATTGATGGAGCTAAGATTCCAGAGCCATCTTTAGCATGGCATGGTGCGCAACTTTGTAAATATATCTTGCTTACTCCATCGCTACTTAGAGATACGCTTTGTTTTAACTCTTTAATTTTATTTAACTCATCGCTTGTTTGAAACTCACTTGAATTGCTAGTAGTTTGCGTAACTGGCTTTGGTTCATTTTTTACTGGTTCTTGTGTTGCTTGAGTTGGGCTATCAGAGCTAAACAACATAAAAAGCATTAAAACAACAATTAAACTGCCTAAAAATAGAGCTATTACTTTGCCTATATTCATTTTTTACTCCTAAATTGTTCATTGAATTGGCTAATTTCATTGGCAATATCTGCCACCTCTTTATCATCCATTGATTTTACAAGATCTGCCATTAATATATTGGCTTTTGTTTTAGTGCGATATGCAATTATCATATCATATATCTGCTCGCTTGTCTTATCTAATAGCGATGGACCAATTATTCCATTGGCATAATCATCATGGCAGGCTGAACATTTGGTAATGAAATTTTTACTTAATTGGCCTTTTAGCAAGGCTTTATTTATACTTTGAAGTGGTGGCCTAGTAAAGGCAATAGCGCCGATAGATTTTGTAGTTTCGTTTGATTCGCCAATGCCAAATTTAATATTTTTCTTTCCATCTATATCATATACTACCCATTCATCAGATTTTGTTTGATTGGCACTGCTGCCTTTTTTGATTGTAATTGAGTTTGTAGTAGCTGTTTTGTTTGACTCTTGTGAATCATTTTTAGAATTTGTTTGATTTGAACATCCTAGAAATATTATTGCACTTAGTATAATTGTAATTGACTTTTTCATTTTGATTCCTCATAAATTTCGTTATAGCTTTTTTGTGGTAAGATTTCAATCACTCCAGCAAAGCATACCTCTTGACAAACTCCACATCCTACGCAATTTGACTCTATTTTTACAACCTTTTTTTCATTTAGTTGTATAAAACTTATAGCCTTATCAACTGGACAAGAATTTACACATAATGAGCAGCTTTTATCAATATTATCTTCTATAATCTTTTTAGCATCACTCTCTCTTTGGTTATAGGTTTGGCGATTTAGTAGGATACTAATATCATCTTGACTTACATTTTTATTTAGCGTTGCATAGCATTTTTGTATATCTCTTACTACAGCAACTCCCATTTTAACATCTTTTATAGAGTTTATACTATGGTCTAGTGCGCCACTAGGACAGGCTAATACACAAGGAAATAAATCACATAGATAGCAGCCTCTTTTGCTTGGATTGATATATGCTGAGGCTAAATTTATCCCATCATCAAGCCCCAAAAGTTCAATGCTATGATATGGACAGACTTGAACGCACTGGCCACATTTGATGCATAAAGATTCAAAATTCTGAACACTTCCTGGTGGTCTAAGGTGTAGTTTTGGTTCATAGAATTTATTTATTAAAACTCCACTACCAGCAGCGCATCCAATCGCAACAATGCTAAAAATACTAAACTCTCTTCTATTCATGATATGGCTCCATATGCGGACTTGTATCTGTGATTAATAGCTCTGGTTCAGAAAATGGGGCGAGTTTAGAGATGAAGTTTAAAATACTCATAATTGCACTTCCATAAAATAGCCTTAAATTTGGATAGTATTGCCAAAGTGAATCAAGATAGGTAAAATTCTTATACTCTATATCGCCAATTCCATCTTTATCTCTATCAAATCCAGCATAATCATCAAAGTAATTATTACTCCACTCATTTATATCAATTTTAGAACCAGGTGTATCGTTGATAGCAATCTCCATATTACCTATAAAATCATTACGATTAAATATGCTTTTATGCTGAGTAGCATGGAATTGAACTCCAACTGTGTTGTATAGTATCTGATTATCTTCATAAACATTTGTAGTGCCTGGTTGAAACGGAGATTGGTCTAGATATAATCCTCTAGCATTATAGGCTAATATATTATCTTGTATTATAAAATCACTAGTATCTTTCATACCAATACCAACTCCAAAGGCACCAGTAGAGTTTAAAACTTGATTTTTTCTAGCAGTTGTTCCTGAAGAGAACATAAAAAATATACCAACAGAGTTGTATTTAAATATATTTTCTTCAACTAAATTCTTTCCAGCATACATAAAGTGTAGTGAATATCTGCCATACTCGCCATAATTTTTGCGAATTTGGTTATTGCTAGAATACCATACTACCATATCTCTGCTCTTGCTTAGATGGTTGTTTTGTACTATATTGTCATGGCTATACCATAGGCGAATTCCATCACCTCTAAGTCCTAAATCAACAGGCTTTGAAGTGATAAAATTATCAACTATTTTAGATCCATTACACTGCTTGAAATTTACTCCAAAAAGTGAATTTTTGATAGCATTGTTGATAATCTCAACTCCACTAGCGCTATCACAACTTATAGCTGAATCAATAGTAGTATGAGAATTACCGCTATTTTCAATGGTTAAATTTAATAGCTTTACATTTGAGCTATTGATTTTTATCACATCGCCTTTTCCATCGCCTTTAATGATAGCACTTCTATCTTTTCCATCTATAGTAATTGGCTTATTTATAATGATATTACCACTATAAACTCCACTGCTAAGCTCTATTATATCTCCACTACTTGCACTATCTATAGCATTTTGTAAGTCATTTCCAAAAGTAAAGCTATATAGCAGAGCTATTAAGCAGAGTTTTTTCACGCATTTTCCTTAAGATATTTATTTTTAGAAAATATTGCTAAAATTGATAAAACGCTCATAGTAATCATAACCCAAAATCCTATGGTAGGATATGAATGTGTGGTAAATTGTGCCACTTTGCCATCACCTAGAGCTGTTGGCATAAATGGTTTAATCTTAAATGCACCCCATTCTTGCATATTATGACCATACCAGTATAGCCAACCAGCAAATGCACTCATAAATAGTACTGGAGCGATAATTGTAGGGATTAGTAATAGCGAATTTCCTTTACCGTTATAGTATAGATATAGCAACATAAAGATAGTTGCAATAAGCAAATAGTATGGTGCGATTGCTCTTTCTACATTGCCACCATGCTCCATAGGATACATACCTATATAGTGATTTATAGTATTCATTTCATGCACATCACCACTATAACCATCTACATGAAAATATACTGGAATTCCATCTGGAAAGGCCTCTTTAGGATAATTAGGAGCCTCTAAAGATACATACCATATAGGAAGGCTTGGCACTCCAATTTCAGATCTTGTTTCTATCATTTTTGCTAAATCATTTCTAACTTCTGGTGCCATTAGATGATTTTTATATTGAATTTTAGTGTAGAGATTATATATTGGATATACATAGCTTGGAATCTCAGCACCACTTTTAATCTTATTGGCTACACCATGATATGCAATTACAGGAATAGTAAATCCCACAGTCATTAAAATTAGAGCTAGTATGGTATAGAGTTGATACCTTTTCATTTTTACTCCTTTAATTAAATTTACTATCAGTCCATCTGGGCGGATAGTAAATTTAATTAATGAGGCGGAATCTCCGCCCCATTTGCTAAATTTTAATACAATCCAGCATTTTCATCGATCCATTTTAGATACTCAATTATATCTTTGATCTCTTGGTCAGTCATATGTTGATTTGGCATTCTTAGATTAAAGAAGTTAATCATAGCTTTAACATAATCTTCTTCATATTTGCTAGCTGGATCTTTAATAAAATCAAACACCCATTGTTCGGCATTTTCATGTCTTAGAAGAACACCGGTTAAATCTGGACCTGAGCTTACTTGACCGATAACATGACAACCATTACATCCACCTTTTAAATAAGCTTCTTCACCACGAGCTTGCACAGCTGTCATAGGTGTAGCAAGGGCTTTTGTTAGGTTGTTTTTAGCTCTTAGACCAACATCAGCAGTTTTAACCATATATTGCCATACTTGATACTCCCAAAGAATAGCACCATTGACATCGCCTTTTTTATAGGCTTCATCAGCTTTTGCTTTTACTTCAGGAATTTTGCTATATTGATCTAGTGCATCTTCAACAAGTTGTTTGACTTTTGGATATTTCTCAAAGTGTTTCTCTTTTAAGAATTTAACAACGCTTTGGATAACATCATCAGTTGCTTTATTTGTAGCGATTACTTTTTTGTATTCAGCTTCTAATTGAGCTGGGCTTAACTCTTTTAGTTTTGCTTTTTTGACTGATTCATATTTTTTCTTAGGATCTTTTACATATAGATATCCCATCATCTCTAGATGCAAAGCAGAACAAAACTCAGTACAATAGTAAGGGAATACGCCTTCCATATCAGCTTTGAAATTCACGCTTGCAGTTTTACCAGGCTCTATAGATGCATGAACATTATATAAGTCAATTGCAAAGCCGTGAGTCTCATCTTGAGCTCTTTCTAAGTTAGTTAGATAGATAGTAACATTATCATCTTTATTTACTTCTATATGCTCAGGATTTATATGGCTTCTAACAAGAGTAGCATATACAGTTACATTTTTGCCATTTCTCTCGACTCTCTCTTGACCGGCTAGAGTCATACCGACTGATTGCTCACCTGTTCTTGAGTTTGTACCCATTTTGTATGTCATTGCAGGTTTTAATTTGCTAGCTGCAATCGAGATAACATCATGAGGTTCACCAAGAGGAATTGGCATATCATAGATTAGTTCCATTTTTGCACCAGTTATATCGATTAATTGGTGATTTTGTGGATGAAGTGGGCCTACTGGATTAAATCTATCGATTGATAATTTATCAAGAGCTAGAGCATATTTGCCAACAGGTTTAGCAGATTTACCTTCCATAGTATCAAGGTGGCCGATATTGTAATGGACATTTACTCTATCTAGAGTTTTTAACTTTTTATAATCCCATTTTACGATTTGACTATCTACATATAGTGAGGTATAAACCACGCCATCTTTAGAATCAAAAGAGTTGTGAAGTGGTCCAAGGCCTAGTTCTACTTGACCATGCAAAGATTTTTGCATATCCAAAATTGGAATTCCAAAAGGATCTTTGCCTGCAAATTCTTTTTTATCTATTAAAGCTTTTATCTTTCTAAAGTCATATACGCTAGCGTGAGTATCTAGCTTGCCGCCTACTAGAATATATCTACCATCAGGGCTTACATCTACACCATGTGGAGATTTTGGTTCTGGAACTAAAAATAGTGCATTATTAGCTACAGCTACGCTAATAGGAATAACTCTGTGGTTATTAATTACTTTGTAGTTTTTAGGATCTTTTGCTAGTTTTTCTAGAATTTGCCAGTTATACATATGCATGTAGTCAGTATCATTTCTACTCATACCAGCTTCAAATGGAGGAAGACCCTTTTCTATACCACCTGTATACATCTCTGAGTTAAAGCTATTTGTAAATGCCCAACCCATTGATTCGCCCTTACCAGCGTCACTTAAGTCTTGCATATATGGAGGAAGCTCAAGTGAAAATGAAGCTTTTTCATCAATTTTACCTTTTGGATAATCAAATTTCCAAAATGTAATCGCACCTCTATATACAGACTCGTACTCTTCGATTGGATGATAATTATTATCTAATGGAGCTGCGTATTGGCTAGCTTCGATTACATACTCTGTATTTGGAGTAACAAAACTTCCACCGTGTTCGCTTTTCATGATTGGATTTACCACGATTTGAGTGGTTTCAAAATCATGAAGATTGATTACAGCTGTTCTTGGGTTTGCTTTATCATTTATAAATAGATAATCGCCCACATATTCGCCATTTTTTTCAGTGAAATTTGGGTGGTGAGTATCACCCCATGTGATTTCCTTGCCTCTAATAGCACCGCCTTTTAATACAGCCTTACTCTCGCTATCATAGCCATAACCTTGCCATGGCTCTGGAGTAAATACACCTATATATTTGTAAATTCTCATAGATGGGACGCCATATACGATTACTTGGCCACTTTGACCGCCAGAACTAAAGACGATATACTCATCTTTGCGACCACTTGGTTGATATGTTTTAGCAGCTGCTAAGACATCTTTTTCACTCAAGTTTCGCTCTTTCATGATAGTTTCAAGCTCACTAGCACCAAAAAGGCTAGATAAGCCTAAGCATAAGCCAGCGCCAAGCACTAATGGCTTTTTGATAAAACTATACATAAAGCTCTCCTTTTATAAAATTTGTATCAATTACTCAATACCAAAATTACAAGAAAAAATAGCACTATTCCATAGTGCAACTTGGCTATTTTTACTAATAAATATATCCAAAATTGAATCATAGCCGATTTTTGTACTATTTTTTAAATTTAAATTAAAATCATAAATATATAAATTTGAATCCCAATCGCCAATATAAATATTATCTTTATAAATTTTTATTGTGCTTATTTGGTTGTTTGAGATTTTATAAATTTTATCTTTATAGATTATATTGCCATCTATTAGTCCTATTATTAGTTCTTGATTTAAATCCATCATTGCAGTTGGTAAATTTGATGTTTGCATAATTTTGTTGATTGTTATCGTATCTAATTCAACTTTATATATATTTCTATCAAAACTAGCGATATAAAGAGCGTTGTCAATTATATGTGTAGCAGTTATCTTTGAGTTTAGGTTTAAATTTGATTTTTTATATATATTATTAATTGTATCATAGATTATTAAAGTCGCATTGCCAAGAGTAAATATAATCTTATCTTTGATAAAATTTATAGATGTAATGCCATCTATTATATTGGTTTTTGTCGGGTCAATTAGAATTGATTTAACCCCTTTTGGGTTAATTTGTATAGCATAGCCACTATCTAGGCCAATTATAAGATTTAGATTATTAAATTTAATTACATTGATTTTATCAGATTTTATATCTATTTGAGATAGGATTTTGTAGGTTTTAAGATCTGCTATATATAAATTTTTTAGATTACTATATGCTATTTGTGTTTGGCTAACATCTACGCTATTTATATCATCACTAGGTTTTTGCACTAGTTGGCACTTTGCAAAGCCTATTATAACAAATACAAAGATACAAAGTAAAATTTTCATATCTTAATCTTTCCATGCTTATTAATTTTTATAATGTTAATATAAATTATGTAATTCGTAATTATATCATATTTTTTTCTAAATGATTATTGAAATTATCAAATTTTATTAATTAAATTTGTATATTTATTACAATATGTAATTTATAAATATTAAAATTATGTTGATAATAATTTTGGATTTAAAAAGTGTATTAAATTTAGATGAGGTAGCTAGGCGAATTCGCCTAGCTAAAAGGATTATAAGCTTAATCCAAATACTGTAGTTGCAAGGAATACAACTGTTAGTGTGATTAGGAATACACCTATTATATTTAACCATAAACCAGCTTTGATCATATTGCTGATTTTGACATAGCCAGAACCATAGGCAATAGCATTTGGCGGAGTAGCTACTGGTAACATAAATGCACAAGTAGCAGCAAGAGCAACTGGAACTGTAAATAGCATTATATTTTCTCCTTCGTATCCTAGACCGATCGCCACACCAGCAATTACTGGCAAGAATGCAGCAGCTGTAGCTGTGTTTGATGTAATCTCTGTTAAGAATATTACAAGAGCTGTAACAATTAATATAATTAATATAATTGGCATAAATCCAAGGGCTGATACTTGATTTCCAATCCATAAGCTAAGACCAGTTTTACTAAATTGAGCTGAAAGCGCTAGACCACCACCAAATAAGATTAAGATATCCCACGGCAATTTTTTGGCCGTATTCCAATCTATCAATCTCTCATGATTTGAATTTGCTGGAATTATAAAGAGCAATACAGCAACACTCATAGCAATAACAGAATCCAAACTAGCGACTTTAATTCCATAGTGTTTAAATATAAATCCAAGGAATATCCAACAAAGCGCAGCCAAGACAAACACGCCACCTACTAGCCACTCAGCTCTACTCATTGAACCTAGTTTTTTGTATTCTGCATGAATGACCTCTCTACCGCCTGGAATCTCATTAATTTCAGGTTTAAATAATACATAAACCAAAAGCGCCCAACAAGCAATCAGCATAATAATAGATAGAGGAACACCCATCAACATCCACTCGCCAAAGCCAATTTCGATACCAAATTCATTTTTCATATGAGCTACTAAAAGCGCATTTGGCGGAGTGCCGATAATAGTGCCAAGAGAGCCAACAGATGCAGCATAAGCTATACCAAGCATTAAAGCAATACCGAAATTTGAAGTATAGGCTGCGGTTTTGTCTTTTATTTCACTTACTACATCTTTTCCTTTATGGATAACAGCACTTGCAAATCCGCCTTGAGTGCCTTTGCGGCTTACTTCATCAAGGTGTTTTAAATCGCCTTCTACTGTGCCATCTTCTTTACCGGTTAATTTACTTACTAAATGAAGAACAGAAAGACCAACTGGAAGCATCATAACAGCAGTTGCAGTATTGCTAACCCACATAGACATAAAGCCAGTAGCTATCATAAATCCAGCCACAAGGCGTTTAGGGCTAGTACCTACTAAAAGTACAATGCCAAGAGCAATACGAGTATGGAGATTCCATTTTTGCATAGCAAGGGCTAAAACGAAACCACCCATGAATAGATATATAGTATCACTTGCGTATGGAGCGGCGGCGTTTTTGAATGTATCAACACCAAGAATAGGGAATAAAACCATTGGAAGAAGAGCCGTAGCAGGAAGTGCGATAGCCTCAGTCATCCACCATATACCCATTAAAACAGCCACGGCGGCAACTATGGGAAGAGCATTTACATTGAGTGTTTTGCCATTTGCAGCTGCTAAGGCTATCTCGCCAGCATTGCTAGGCATTATGTAGTAAACAAGCATAGCAGCTATAACACCACCGATTAAGCCGATGATTTGTACAGCATTTGTCTGCTTGTCAACAGGGATGTTTGGATTAGACATCTGTTAACCTTTATTATGAAATTATTTAAAATTGCATTATATCAGCAATATCTCAAATTTAATAAATTTAAGCCTAAATTCAGTAAAAAATTTATAAAAATGTGTAATTTAGTAACACTTTATTATAATTTTGATTTAAAATTTTATTTCAAGCTATATTTAAATTTAATAATTATCGACCCAAATTTAATTCAATAGAAATTAATAACTATTATCATTTACAGAATATTTACTTCTTAGAGCTAATATTTCGCCATTAAAATTAAATTCTAGGAGAAAATGATGAGAAAGATTATCATAGCTGCACTACTTAGTGCTACGACTTTGGTATCAGCTGAACTCAATATATATTCAGCTAGACACTATGATGCTGACTTTGAGATATATAAAAAATTTGAGGCTCAAACTGGTATTAAGATAAATCACACAACTGCAAGAGCGCCTGAGCTAATTAAAAGATTGCAATTAGAAGGCAAGAATTCTCCAGCAGATATATTTATAACTGCCGATGTTTCAAATTTGACTGAGGCTAAAAATGCAAATGTATTATCCCCAGTAGATTCTAAATTTCTAAAAGATACAATAGCTCCAAATTTAAGAGATAAAGATGATATGTGGTTTGCTATTACTAAAAGAGCAAGAATTATCGCATATGATAAAAATGCTAAAATCGATCCAAATTTAGTAAAAAATTATGAAGATTTAGCAAAACCTGAACTAAAAGGTAAAATCTTAGTAAGAAGCGCTACAGCTGCATACTCTAAAACTTTACTTGCTTCAATTATTGCAAATGATGGCAAAGAAGAGGCTAAAAAATGGGCTAAAGGAGTATTGGATAATTTAGCAATGCCACCAAAAGGTGGCGATAGAGACCAAGCTAGACAGATGGTATCTGGCGTAGCTCCATATGCTGTTATGAATACTTATTATATAGGACTTCTAAGAACATCTAAAAATCCAAAAGATGTAGAAGTTGGTAACTCAATTGGTATAATATTCCCAAATCAAGATGGCCGTGGTGCACATATTAATGTGAGCGGAATTGCTATGACAGCATCAAGTAAAAACCAAGAAGCAGCTAAGAAATTTATGGAGTTTATGCTAAGCAAAGAGGTTCAAACAATGCTAACAAATATCAACTATGAGTATCCAGCAAGAAGTGATGTAGAACCTTCAGATGTAGTTAAATCATTTGGTAAATTTAAAGAAGATAGCATAGAAGTATCAAAAATCGCAGATAATGTAAAAGATGCAGTACTTATCTATGATGAAGTAGGATTTAGATGAGAGATAAAACAAAAGCTATAAAGGCCCTTGGGCTTTTTATAGCTTTTTTAGTTGTTGTTCCTGTTATTAGTATTTTTATTGAATTTGGCTCATATCTATTTGAGGCTTTTGCTAGTAGTGATGAATCAAGACTAGCTCAAATTAGTGGAAATTTAAGTCACTTTTTTGAGTTTTTATTTTTTAGATTTGTTAAAGATACATTTATAGTGGCCTTTTTTGTACTAATAATTTGTTATATTTTGGGTATTTCTACGGCTTATTTGGTTAGTAATTATAATTTTTATTTTTGTAAAATTTTAGAAAATTTACTAATTTTACCGCTTGCTATTCCAGCTTATATTTTGGCTTTTGTTTATGTTGGAATTATGGATTATGGGGCCGAGTTTGAAAGTATATTTGGTTTTAGAATTGATATTTTTAATATTTATGGTGTTATTTTTGTGCTTAGTGTATCTTTATATCCATATGTATATTTATTTGCCAAGTCAGCTTTTAAGAGCGAATCAATGGCTATTTATGAAGTGGGAAAAATCCATGGGTATAGCGAATTTAAGATATTTTATAAAGTTAGCATTAAGATAGCTATGCCAAGCGTTATAGCTGGGCTTATGCTTGTGCTTATGGAGGTTTTGAGCGATTATGGAGCTAGTGCGTATCTTGGGGTAGATACATTTAGTGCAGGGATTTTTAAAACTTGGTATGATCTTGGAGATCCATACTCATCAAGTGCGCTTTCAGCAATTTTAATGCTTTGTGTTTTTGCTCTTATGTATGTAGAGTATAAAGAGCGTCAAAAGAGCAAATTTAGCTTTAATCAAGATATTAGTGAGTTTATTCAAAAAAGAGATCTTAGTAAATTTAAATCCATAATAGCAACTCTATATTGTTTTATGATATTATTTATAGGATTTATATTGCCATTTATATGGCTTGGATATTGGGGGCTTAAAGATTATAAGCTTTTTGAAATTGATTTTTATATTTTGAGTTTAAATTCGCTTATTTTAGCTGGAATTACTGGGCTTGTTACTACTATTTTGGCATTTATTTTGTGTTTTGTAGCTAGAATTAGCAAAGGTGGAAAATTTGGCTTTTGGATACTTAAGGCTAGTTCAGTAGGATATGCTATTCCAGGGGCTGCTATTGGTGTAAGTCTTATGATAGCAGCTGCATTTATAGGCGAGATTTTTAATGTGGCAATTTTAGGAATATCATTTAGCGTTTTAATTTTTGCCTATGTAGTTAGATTTTTAGCTACTGCTATATACTCTATTGATGGTGGTTTTGCTAAAATTCATACTTCTATTGATGAGGCTGGATATATGCTACGCCCAAGCTATTTTATATTAATGATAAAGCTATATATGCCTCTATTAAAGCAGTTTTTCTTACTCTCGTTTTTAGTTGTATTTATAGACACTATTAAGGAGTTACCACTTACTCGTATGTTATCGCCATTTAGTTTTGAGACATTGAGTGTTAAGGCGTTTTGGTACGCTACTGATGAGAGAATTTATGATAGTGCATTACCATCTTTAATGATAGTGGTGTTATCGTTATTTATATTGATTTTTACCCATATATTTATAAAGGCAAAACGTGCTAGAAATTAGAAATTTGCATAAAAAATTTGGTCAAAATGAGGTTTTAAAAGGGATTGATTTAAGTCTTAAAAGTAATGAAATTTTATCTATTTTAGGTAGTAGTGGAAGTGGAAAAAGTACGCTTTTAAGATGTATTGCTAAATTAGAAAATAGTCAATACGATGAGTTAAGATGTGGATCAAATGTTGGATTTATGTTTCAAAATTATGCTCTTTTTCCTCATCTTAGCGTATATGATAATATCGCTTTTGCTTTAAATAAACTAAGCAAAAAAGAAGCAGATAATAAAATAAATGAGCTTTTGACTAAATTTGGCATACAAGGACTAAAGGATAAAAAGCCAGATCAAATCTCAGGAGGACAAGCTCAAAGAGTTGCATTTGCTAGAGCGATTGCTGCTGGTGCTAAATTACTACTTTTAGATGAGCCGTTTTCAAATTTAGATCAAGGATTAAAGCAAGCTTTAAGAGTAGAATTAAAAGAGATGATTCAAAAAGAGGGCTTATCTGCTATTGTTGTTACTCATGATATTGATGATGCTTATTATTTAAGTGATAAAATAGCCTTAATTGATGGTGGTAAAATTTTAGATATCGGTACTCCAAATAAGCTTTTTTATAGTGTAAAAGATGAAAAAAGCGCTCAAATGCTAGGTGGATTGAACTATATACACAGTGATTTAACATCTCAAGATAAGTTTTTTGATTGGATTAAGTCTCGCAATAATATATTTGCTTATTCAGAAATTTATATGGGTGGAGAGTTTGAAGCAAATGTAATAAGCAAGAGTTTTATCGGACTATTTTATAAGATTGAATTAGAATATAAAGGTATTAGATTTTACACACTTTGGCCATCTTGTTTAGAAATTTCAAATAGTGTTAAATTTGGATTTTATAATTAGACAAATATCTTATTATTAAATTTTAGATATAATCCAAGATTTTATTTAAAATATGGATTAAAGATGAATGAAATGATTAAGATTAGAGGTGCTAAAGAGCATAATCTAAAAAATATTAACCTAGATATTCCAAAAAATAAATTAGTGGTATTTACTGGTCTTAGTGGAAGTGGTAAGAGTACGCTTGCATTTGATACTTTATATGCTGAAGGTCAAAGACGATATATAGAATCTCTCTCAAGCTATGCTAGACAATTTCTTGATAGAGTTGGCAAGCCAGATGTCGATCATATCGAAGGATTAACCCCAGCTATAGCAATTGATCAAAAAAGCACTAGTAAAAACCCTCGCTCTACAGTTGGAACGATTACTGAAATTTATGATTATCTAAGACTTTTATATGCTAGAATAGGTATTCAGCACTGCCCCAAATGCGATCAAGTAGTATCTCAAATGAGTGCAAGTGATATTATAGACCAAATTCTTAAACTTCCAAATGGTACTAAAATCACAATTCTTTCACCTATTGTAAGAGAGAAAAAGGGTAGCTTTGCTGATACATTAGAGAGTCTTGCAAATAAGGGCTTTATAAGAGCGATGATAGATGGCGTGATGGTGCGATTAGATGAAGAGATAGAACTATCAAAGACCAAAAAGCATACTATAAAAGCTGTTATAGATAGAGTTGTAGTAAATGAAGAAAATAGTGCAAGAATTGCAGATGATGTTCAAAAAGGGCTTTATGAAAGTTTTGGTGAGTTAGAAATTGAAATTTTAAATGCTGATGAGATAGGGCTAGAGAGTTCTCATATTCACTTTAGCGAACACAATGCTTGTTTTAATTGTAAAATTAGCTTTAATACACTTGAGCCACTTAGTTTTAGTTTTAACTCGCCTAAGGGTGCTTGTCCTAGCTGTGATGGGCTAGGGATTCGATTTAGCTTGGATTTAAATAAGATAATAGATGATAGTTTAAGCATTGAAGATGGTGCTGTTAAGGTAATGTATGGATTTAATAAGAGCTATTATTATAAATTTATAATGGCATTTTGCGAACAAAATGATATCAGTGTGAAAACACCATATTATCAACTCAATGAAGATGCTAAAAGGTTAATACTATATGGCAATGCAAAAAGTATTGATTTTTTATGGAAAAGCCATAGAATTAAAAAGCACTTTGAAGGAGTGCTAAAAGTTGCATATGAGATATTAAAAGATGATAAAGATTTTAGCGAGTATATGACTGAAAAAGTATGCGAAAGTTGTGGTGGTGATAGATTGTGTGCTGATAGCCTAGCTGTCAAAGTAGCGTCTAAATCAATAGGCGATATTATTAACATGAGCATAGAAAACGCTACTAAATTTTTTAGTAATAATGATAGATTTGCTCACCTAAATCCTCAACAAACTCTAATAGCTACTCCAATTTTAAAAGAGATAAATGAAAGGCTATTTTTCTTATATGATGTAGGGCTTGGATATATTAGTCTTGGTAGAGATGCTAGAACTATCAGTGGTGGCGAGGCGCAGCGTATTAGGATCGCTAGTCAGATAGGAAGCGGACTAAGTGGGGTTATGTATGTGCTAGATGAGCCTAGTATTGGATTGCATGAAAGAGATACTCTAAAGCTGATTAAAACCTTGCGAAATTTGCAAGAAAAAGGCAATACAGTAATTGTAGTAGAGCATGATAAAAAGACTATTGAAGCTGCTGATTATATAGTAGATATTGGCCCTGGAGCTGGAATTTATGGTGGTAATGTAGTTTTTAATGGTACATATAAAGAGTTATTAGCAAGTCAAACTCAAACAGCAAAATATTTAAATGGTCAAAAAGATATTAATTACTATCAAGGCAGAAAACAAAAACAGTGGCTAAGCTTAAGTGGAGTAACTATAAACAATATATCAAATTTAAGCGTTAAATTTCCACTTAGTAACCTTGTAGGTGTAACTGGAGTAAGTGGTAGCGGCAAGAGTTCGCTAGTGCTTAAAGCTCTTTTGCCAGCAGCTGAGATAGATCTAAATCGTGCTAAAAAATTTCAAGCTTTAAAGGGTGTTAAAATAGAAGGCTTAGATCAGCTAGATAAGGTTATCTATTTAGACCAAAGTCCAATAGGCAGAACTCCACGCTCCAATCCAGCTACATATACGGGCGTGATGGATGAGATAAGAGCGTTATTTGCAGCGACTAAAGAGGCTCAGATTAGAGGGTATAAAATCGGACGCTTTAGCTTTAATGTCAAAGGCGGTAGATGCGAAAAATGTAGCGGTGAGGGCGAGATAAAGGTTGAGATGCACTTTTTACCTGATATTAATGTAATATGTGATGTATGTAAAGGTACTCGCTATAATGCTCAAACTTTAGAGATAAGATATAAAGGCAAAAACATATCTGAAGTATTGGCTATGAGCGCTGATGAAGCGTTGGAGTTTTTTGCTAAGGTTCCTAAAATTTATGCTAAGCTTAGCACTATTTGCTCAGTCGGTCTTGGCTATCTTACTTTGGGTCAGCCAGCTACTACTTTAAGCGGTGGTGAAGCTCAACGGATTAAACTAGCAAAAGAACTTAGTCGTACCGATACTGGCTCTACTCTTTATATCTTAGATGAGCCTACAACTGGATTGCATTTTGCTGATGTTGATAGACTTACTGGAGTTTTACATCATTTGGTTGAATTGGGAAATTCAGTTATAGTAATAGAGCATAATTTAGATGTGATTAAAAATTGTGATTATATTATAGATATGGGGCCTGAAGGTGGAGCAGGTGGTGGTAAGGTAATTGCTAAGGGTAGTCCAATAGAGTTAGCTAAAGGATATAAAAAGAGCGGTTCTCATACTGGTAAATTTTTAGCTTTAGAGCTTAAGATATAATAAAATTAATTTTTAATTCATAGTAAAAGAATTCGGCTAGACCGAATTCTTTATTTTAAAGATCACCAAAGAGTGCTTTTAGATTTTTTAGACCCTCTTCGTTGTTGATTTGACCCGCTGGTGTGGCATTTGTCAATTCTTCTAGTTCAATCTCATATTTAGTTAACATACTTGCTAGTCTAATATTTATACCGCTTGCTCCAATTGCTTTTGATTTTTGTTCAGGTACTAGTGATACTATAGCCTTTTGTCCATCTATTTTTACAGAGCTTACTATAGCAGGAGCTAAAGCGCGTGCTACAAAAATAGCTGGTTCATTACTATACTCAATAGCGTCTATATTTTCACCATTTAACTCATTACTTACAGCATTGATTCTTACGCCTTTTATACCTACTGTTGCACCAACTGCATCGATATTTGGGGTAGTAGAATATAAAGCAATTTTGGCTTTTTTACCTGGTATTCTAGCGCTATTTTGAATGATTACACCACCATCTTTAATCTCAGGAACTTCAGCTTTTAAAAGCGCTTCAAGAAATTTAGGTGATGTACGAGAGAGTTCAACTTTTATACCATCTTTTTTATCTAGTCTTACGCTTTTAATAACACATTTTACAACATCGCCAATTTTAAATTTTTCATCTTTAATACGATTTTTCATGCTCATTACAGCTCTGATCTCATCAATTTCGATGAATGTATTTTCTTCAGAATCAACTCGTGTAACTGAACCAAAGACAAGTGAACCAATCTTAGCATTATATTTTTCAAAAATTTTCTCTTCTATTAGGCGTTGGATATGATACTCTATCTCACGGCTAAGCGTTCCAGCAGCTGTGCGACCTAGATCTTCTATATTTATTTCATAGTTTAGACTATCGCCTATTTCAAGGCTTTTATCAAATTCATGAGCTTTATCAAGGCTGATAAAATGCTCATTATCTAGGCGTTCATCATCATTATTAACAACTAGAATTTTTTGATATAGAGTGATATTTTTAGTTGTTGGATTAATTAGTGCTTCATATTCACACTCTGAACCATATAGTTTCTTAGCAGCTGATTCAAAGGCCTTTAAGATTCTGGCTTTTACATCATCAATGTTTAAATTTTTTTCATTAGCTATTGACTCGATTATATCTAATATTCTCTCCATAAAGTTACCTTTTGTGATTAATTTGTCAAAATAATAAATTATTGAGATTTAAAATTTGCAAGCCCGTTATTTTATCTTATATTAGCTTTTATAATCTTTAAATATATTTATACTATATAATTTAAACGAAATTTTATAGCAAATTTGATATACTAATGAGTTAAAATCACTCAAAAAGGGATAAAAAATGGAGTTAAAATTAGCTAGAGCTGAGTTAGATGCAAAACCAAAAACAATTAGTCTAGAAAAGATCGAGAGTGCTGCGCTAAAAGATGGTGGAAAGATATTCTATTTTGATCGTGATAACTCACATAAGCAGCTTATTGCCTTAGTTGAGCATTTTGAGAACAAAGGGTTAAGCGTATATCACCGCACGGTAAAATATGGCCTAGATGAGAATGACTATATGTATGAGGTGCATATACTTTGAGTGCTGAATTTAGTAAAAAAAAGCTCTTTATAGAGACTTTGGGGTGCGCTATGAATGTTCGTGATAGCGAGCATATCATAGCTGAATTAGATGATGAGTATGAGACTACTAATCAGATTGGCGAGGCTGATCTAATCCTTATAAATACTTGTTCTGTGCGTGAAAGACCAGTGCATAAGCTCTTTAGTGAGGTTGGCGGATTTGAAAAAGTCAAAAAACCAGGAGCAAAAATAGGTGTTTGTGGTTGTACGGCTAGCCATCTTGGCTCTGATGTATTTAAGCGTGCGCCGTATGTTGATTTTGTCCTTGGAGCTAGAAATGTATCAAAGATCAAAACTGCAGTCAAAACGCCTAAATTTGTGAGCGTAGATATAAATCATGATGAGAGCGAGTATGCCTTTGGTGAGTTTCGCACTAGTCCATATAAAAGTTATGTAAATATCATGATAGGATGCGATAAGAAATGCACCTATTGTATAGTCCCGCACACTAGGGGCGATGAGCTAAGCATTCCAAAAGATATAATTTTAAATGAGATTAAAAAAGCCACTAATAACGGAGCTAAAGAGATATTTTTGCTTGGTCAAAATGTAAATAATTATGGCAAAAGATTTAGTAGTTCTAATGAGCAAAAGATAGATTTTAGTGATCTTTTGAATTTAATTAGTCAAATTGATGGCGTAGAGAGAATTCGCTTTACTAGTCCGCATCCTTTGCATATGGATGATAAATTTTTACGCGAGTTTAGCTCAAATCCTAAAATCTGTAAATCTATGCATATGCCACTACAAAGTGGAAGTACAGCAATACTAAAAGCTATGAAACGTGGATATACTAAGGAGTGGTTTTTAGATAGAGCAAGTAAACTTAGAACGCTTTGTCCTGATGTTAGCATATCAACTGATATTATAGTCGGATTTCCTGGTGAGAGTGAGGCTGATTTTGAAGATACGATGGATGTTTTAGAAAAAGTTAGATTTGAGCAAGTGTTTTCGTTTAAATACTCAGCTCGCCCTCTAACTCCAGCGGCAACTATGCCAAATCAGATTGATGATAGCATAGCTGGGGCTAGGCTCACACGCTTACAGTCTAGACATAATGAAATTTTAGATGAGATTGTAGCTAGTAAAATAGGACAAATTTATGATGTCTATTTTGAAGAGCTTAGGGCTGATGGAATGATAGCTGGTCGTACAGATAATAACTTTTTGGTTCAGGCCAAAGGCAGCGAGGAGTTGCTAGGCAAATTTGCTAAGGTTCAAATCACTCAACCAAGAAGAATGGTATTAAATGGGCAGATTATTTAGGGCTAAATTTGTTAATAAAATAGTAGAAAATTTACTAGTTTTTATAATTAAGCTTATATATCTAACTTGCAAAAAGGAGTTTATTGGAGAAGCGCCAAAGAGCAAGCCAGTAGTAGCTCTTTTTTGGCATGAGAAGTTAGCATTTATGCCATTTATTTTTAGTAGTTGTTGGCAAGGCAGAAATGCGAATGTAATGATCTCAGATCATAAAGATGGTCAAGTAATTAGCGATATTATTAGTCATTTTGGTATTGGTTCGATTAGAGGAAGTTCATCAAAAGGAGCCTTGAAAGTTTTTCTATCAGCAATAAAATCAATCCATAATGGAATTGATGTAGTAATTACCCCAGATGGTCCACGAGGTCCAAGACATAGCATTAGCGATGGCTCAGTGGCAGTTGCACAAAAAACTGGAGTAAATTTGATAGTTTTAAGTTACACAGCTAGCAGGTTTTGGCAGTTTAATAGTTGGGATAAAATGATTTTGCCAAAGCCTTTTTGCAAGCTTACCTATTGCATTGGGAACGAATTTGGCTTAGAAGGTTTAGATATGCAAGAAGCTAAAGCATTAATAGCTAAAAAATTTAATGAGGTAGATAATATAATCTAAATTTAAAGCTAAATTGGCTAAAATTTTTAAAATTTAAGGTTTAATATGTCTGGTTTAATCTCTTGGGTTCGTGGATTTTTGACTACTTTATATGTTAGTGTTATTATTAAAGATAATCAGTGCTATCTGTACTCACGTGCTGTAAAAGGCGATAAGATTATAGGTAGTAATGAGGCTGTATTTGATGTTCATAATGGCGTAGTTGATTATAAACTTGTTGATTATCTTAAAAAGCGTACCAAGCAGTATCACTCAGTATATCTAGCTGCTATGCTTAATAGCCCTAAGCAGTGGGCGCTTCCAGCTGTAGATGCTAGAGGATTTGAAAAATTTAATATCTCATACAATCTAGTTGCTAAGATTAAAATGAAAGGCTGGAGTATTGTTGTGCCCGATAGTGAGCTAACTAGTTTTGAAGAGACGCTAAATGGACTAAAGCCTGATCTTATTTATTCTCCATTTGGTATTTTGCACTCACTTATTAAAGAGTCCCCAAAAAAAGGTAAAATTTTATATATGCTACATATGAATGATAATAATACTATCATGATTTTTGATGGCGAAGATATGAAATTTGGCGCATATTTTGATACTAGAAAAGAAAATGATGGTTTTGATTATTATGATAAGGTCTTTAGTAAAGAGGAGAGCGCAGATTTAGATAATGTTATCGAAGAAGAGCAAGATAGACTAAGCAAACTTGGAGGCCTAGGTGATATTGGCGGTGGATTTAGCGATTTTGATAATGTAGATAAAGATGATTTTGAGGATATACAGCATGAAGAGATTGCTAATGCTAATAAAAAATTAGAAGATAGTGTACGAGATATTGGTAAAGAAGTTACACTAATTAGTAATATCAAGCTTGCCATTACTGAGTATTATCAAAATAAAAATTACTTGGGCGATTTTATCGAGAGTGTTGTAATATTTGATGGACTAAGTCTTGATAATGAGTTTTTGATTATGGCAGAAAATGAGCTAATGCTAGATATTAAGTTAATTAAACAAGATATTGATAAGCTAATAAATAATATGATGATTAGAGAGATTTGCAATGAGTTATAGTTTTATCAAGCCACGAGTTAAGCCGTTATTTTCTCTTTTTACTAGAATTTGGCTTTGGACAATGTTTTTAATAGGAGCAGCTTTTATATCTGGAGCAATTTTTATTGGAATGCAAATTTTTAATATAAATTTACAATCTAATGAGTTACAAGCTCAATACGATGCTAAATTTAAAGCTATTAATGAGTTAAAAAATCAGACTAAAATCACTTCTATAAAGCGTGATATGACTCTTGATATCTATCATAAAAATGCAATTTTAAATAAAAGTTTGATGAATTTATTTAATCTAGTTCCTGATGGAGTAACTCTTAAAAGCGTTCATATGGAAGAGTATATGCTAAAAGTAAAAGGACTAACACCAACAAAAGATCGTTTTAAGTTACTATTTGAAGCACCATTAAAGTCAATATTTGCTGTATCAAATACCACATTTTATCAGCTTCCAAATGGTTGGTATAATTTTGTAAGTATTAATAAAAATAGCCCTAATGGAGAAGTTGGCAAATGAGAGTAGATAGAAGTCTAGAAAATATCGACCTTACTAAGCTAGCAATTTATAGTTTGATTTTTGTGATTTTTGTGCTAGTAATGGTTTTTGCTGTGGCTATGCCTTCAATTGATAAATACAAACAAGCTGCGCAGATTCACAGTGAAAAAGAGGTAAATTTAGCTAAAATTAACCAGCTTTATAATGATCATTTAGCAACCTATGAAAAGTTAAAACAGCAAAATACAAAAGCGTTAGAGTCGCTTAAAAATAGCTTTAATCAGATGAAATTTATCGGTGTTGCTGGGAAGTATTTTGATAATATCTACTTTACTAAGCCAAAAACTATAACAAGCAATTCTAAATATATAATTAGCGAAGCTAATGTAAGTGCTACAATGAAAAATCCGCAAAATTTATATGATTTTATTGCTGATATGAATACACATGATAATCTTATCAGAGTTGATTTTCCAGTTAAGATGGAGTCAAGAGATGGATATATACAAACTAGCTTTGTGATAAAAATTTATCAAGAACCTTAAGACATTCTAAATTATTTGCTAGATATGGACGAAGCAAGGCCGGAACTTTTAGGATTCTAAATTTATCTTTTAGTTTCTTATCCATTATGGTTTTTATAAATGGAGCGATAAAGTAATATTTTTTATTTGATGTGATTGTGATTTTATGCGATATTACGCAATCATTTTGAGTACAAATTTGACGAGTCTTTTGGCTCATTAGTACGCCTAGCCTTTTGCAGGCTTGATCTATTAGATAGATTGAATTTTGTGATTTAGCCACTATAAAGAGCTCTCCATCATTATATTCAAACTCACTTAAAAGTAGCTTTGCATCATCCCTTAAAAGCTCTAAGCTTTTTTTAATTCCATTTCTAAATTGCTCTACAAAAGAATCACTAAATTCAGCCCTAATTTTATTACGGGTAAATTTTAGATTTTGATTGGAGTCATCTATGAAATATTTTATATTTTGAGAGTGTAGAAATTCTAAAATTTCACTACGGCTAACACTTAAAAGCGGACGAAATACTCCTATTTCTCTATTTTGAGATTTTAGGTATCTTGTACTAAATTCGCTCATTCCAGCTAGTCCCACAGCGCCACTACCTTTAGCTAGTTGCATTAATAGCCATTCAGTTGCATCATTTAGCTGGTGTGCTAAAATCAAAATTTCATAACCAAACTCACATATTATAGAGTCAAAAAACTCATATCTAATTTTACGAGCTGTCATCTCAAAATTGGAGCTGGTTAAATTTAAATTAGCTTTATGAATAAATATTTTTTTATTAAATTGTTTGCAAAGTTTTATAGCACTTTGTTCTTCAGTATTGCTACTAGGGCGAGTTTGATAGTTTACCATTGCACAATCAAAGCTTACTCCGGCTTTAACTAAAAGATAAAAAAGAGCTGTACTATCTACTCCGTGTGAAAAAGCTAGCAGCGCCTTTTTGTCTTTTAATGGTTCTAAATTTAACTGCAAACAATCTGTCCAATTAGCTTATCATTAACAAATTCAGTGATCTGACAATTATAAATTTGTCCTACTTTTGGATTTTCAATCTCGCTATCATTGATAAGAATCTCACCATCGATATCTCTATCCCAAATTATAGCCTTAGCCCCATAAAACATCTCCCCTTCGCTACTTACGCCATTGATTTGGACTTTGATAGTGTGACCAACTAAGCTTTTAAAGCTCTCATCAATGCTAGATTTTATAATCTTTTCGATCTTATTTAATCTTTGCGTGATAATCTTTGGTTCTACTTGTTCCATTTCATAAGCTAGAGTATCTTCTTCTTTGGAGTAAGCAAATGCACTGATTCTATCAAATTTAAATTTGCTTAAAAACTCACAAAGCTCATCAAAATAGCTATCTTTTTCTCCTGGATGGCCTATTATGATTCCAGTACGCAAAAAGCTATTAGGTGCTTCTCTCATCATTGTTAAAAGCTCAATTATCTTATTTTTATTAGCACCACGACGCATTATCTTTAGCATCTCATCATTTATATGCTGTATAGGCATATCAAAATAATTGACAAATACTTTGGAATCAATAATTTTTTGAATTAGTTTTGCGTTGGTAGTTGTAGGATATAGATATAAAATTCTAGCTGCATTTATCCCTTCTATCTTTTCAACCTCATCTATAAGAGCTATAAGCCCTTCATTTTCTCCATGATCACGCAAGAATGAGCTGCTATCTTGAGCGATAAAGCTAAAATCATTATATCCTCTACTAATTAGCTCTTTTATCTCATCAACGATACTTGAAATTTCTCTACTTTTTAGCTTTCCTTTAAAGCTAGGAATTGCACAAAAGCTACATTTTTGATTACAACCTTCAGAGATTTTGATATATGCGTGATAGCTTGAACCAGTAATTACTCTTTTGGTATTGGCTGCTTGCAAGTATGTTTCTGGACTAAATAGATTTTGTTTTTTAAGGATTATCTCATCTATTTTAGCATAATCTCCAACGCCAGTAAATATATCTACCTCTGGTAATTCACGCATAAGCTCATCTTTATATCTTTGCATTAAGCAGCCAGTAACTACTAAAACTGAATTTGGTTTTTTATAACTTGCTAGCTCTAAAATTGTACTTATGCTTTCGCTTTTAGCATCTTCTATAAAGCCACAGGTATTTACTATCATTACATCAGCTAAGCTAGGATCATCTACTAAATCATATGCACTTAGTCTTCCAAGCATAATCTCGCTATCAACTAGATTTTTATTACATCCAAGTGAAACTAAATATAAATTTGCCATATTAGACCCACAAATTATCAATTAAGCGTGTATTGCTTACATATACAGCAATTAAAATAATAGTATTGCCAAGCTCAATGCTATCAATTGGTTTTAAACTCTTATCTACAATTGCTATATAATCAACTTTTAAAGGCTCTAGACAGCTACTCATTGCATCTTTTATCTCAAGAGAGTTTAATTTATTTGCTTTAATTAAATTGCTAGCTTTCATCAAAGACCTTGAGAGTTTTAATGCTTGAGCTAATTCATCATCATTTAAGTATGAGTTACGACTCGAAAGTGCTAAGCCATCGCTAGAGCGAACTATATCAACAGGAACTATATTAATTGGCATAAATAGCGATTTTACCATATGCTGTACTATTAAAAGCTGTTGAGCGTCCTTTTTGCCAAAGTATGCGTTTGTAGGATTTATGATGTTAAAAAATTTAGTTAATACTGTACAAACACCATCAAAATGTCCAGGCCTTGTAGCGCCTTCGAGTGTGCTAGATAGCTCTTTTGGTGCTAAGATTTTTGGCTCTATTTGGCTATAAATTTCATTAGCATCAGGCATAAATATTGCATCTACTCCACATAATTCACATATTTTAATATCAGCCTCAGGTGTTCTAGGATATCTATCTAAATCCTCACCGGCTAAAAATTGTGTTGGATTGACAAAAATGCTTGCTATAGTATGATCATTTTGTGATACAGAGCTTTTTAATAGCTGAGCATGACCGGCGTGCAAAGCACCCATTGTCGGCACAAAGCCTACATTTCCACTGTAAGTAGCACGGAATTGACGCACTTCTTGTACTGTTTTTAATATCTGCATAAGACTCTCTTTTGAAATTTTTAATCTATAATTTTAGCATAAATTTCTAAAAATTTTTCCTTTAAATAATTAAATTTTAACCATATTTTAGATAAAATTTCGCCAAAAATTTAAAAGGTAAAACTTTGGATAACTATGAGTATAACGAACTTTTAAAGGGTTTAAAGATCAAGGTTGATAATATTGCTAAAGTTGTAAATCCCTCTTTAATACAATCAAGACTTAAAGAGATTGAAGCTTTAGAACAAGACCCTAGCTTTTGGAGTGATGTCCAAATGGCTGGACAAATAGGCAAAGAAAAGACCAAATTAAACTCTATGCTAGCTAAATTTCAAAATGCTAAAAACTCATTAAATGATGCTATAGAATTATTTGATTTAGCAAATTCAGAAAATGATTTAGATACTATAAATTCGCTATTTGAGGACTCTGTTAAGTTAGAAGAGACTATTATAAATTTAGAAGTTGCCATGATGCTAAGCAGTGAAGATGATAGTAAAAATGCTATTGTAAGTATTCATCCAGGAGCTGGCGGAACTGAGAGTAATGACTGGGCTAGTATGCTATATAGAATGTATCTAAGATTTTGCGAAAGAGAAGGCTTTAAGGTTGAGACTTTAGATTTTCAAGAGGGCGATGAGGCTGGATTAAAAGATGTTAGCTTTATTGTAAAAGGCGAAAATGCTTATGGCTATTTAAAGGCCGAAAATGGAATTCATCGTCTAGTAAGAACCAGCCCATTTGATAGTGCTGGTAGGCGTCATACGAGCTTTTCAAGTGTAATGGTAAGTCCTGAGGTTGATGATGATATCGAGATTGATATTGATGAAAAAGATATAAGATATGATTATTATAGAGCCAGTGGAGCAGGTGGCCAACATGTAAATAAAACTGAATCAGCCGTACGCATAACTCACCATCCAACTGGAATCGTAGTTCAATGTCAAAATGATAGAAGTCAGCATAAAAACAAAGCTACAGCTCTAAAAATGCTAAAATCAAGGCTATATGAGCTAGAGTTAGAAAAGCAAAGAGCAGCTAGCCAATCAGTAGAAAAAAGCGAAATGGGCTGGGGTCATCAAATTCGCTCATATGTTTTATTTCCATATAAACAAGTAAAAGATAATAGAAGCAATATCGCCTACTCGCAAGCTGATGCAGTTTTAGATGGTGATATCAAAAAGATAATAGAAGCTGTATTAATTAGTCAAAAATCAAGTAATTAAAGGGAGATAATGAGTGTAGAACTAGTGCTAACTGGACTTGGATATAATGTAAATGATGCGCTTTTAGAGCAGGTAAAAAGAGTTTTATCAGCATCTGATTTTGATGAAAAAGAGATTGAGCATATTATAAATTTACATGAAAAAATAAAACATAGCGATGGGTTTGTCGCTCTATCTAATAGTGAAGATAAATTTAAAATCAAATGTGAAAGTACTATTCCAGAGATTATTGATGAATTTAATGAGATTGTGCAGTCATGGGCTAGTAAGTATAAAATTATCATAGAAAAATTAGCTGGTAAGCAGACCTATTATATATTAAGGAGAGAGGATTGAGAGAGGTTATAGTAGCAGTTTTAGCTGGATTTATTCTGGCTGGTTGTGTGCAAAAATTCCCTGGGCCAATTACTGTTAAACCTGAGCCAATCAACATTAGCGAACAAGAGGTTAAGGCTAAGATTGATAACTTTTATAGTGAATGCTCAAAGCTAAAAGATGCCTTTAAATGCAAAAGAGCAGCTGATGATATTTATAAAAGTGGAGATTTTAGAAGTGCAGCAATCGCTTATGATATGGTTTGCTATGGTTTTCAATATATTCCAGCTTGTAAGCAGCTTGCAGATATGTTTGCTCATGGCGATGGTATGCCAAGAGATATTGACACTGCTGCAACAATCTATCAAATCGCTTGTAATAACGGTGATAATAACTCTTGTGATTTAGCTAGAAATTTAAGAGTGCAAAATCAAAATAGATAATCTTTAGCCAAAGAGAAAATCTCTTTGGCTATTTAATTAAAATTTATAGTTATAACCTAAATAAGCACCATAATCCATTCTATTTTATAACCTTCTAAACCTGTAGATGTGTAATCGCTTTTTAGACCAAATTCAATCTCATTGCTATCATTTATCGCATAAATACCACCAAGCTTCAATCCAAAATACCGCCTGTTTTAGTATTACCTACTTTTTGTGTTGAGCCATTATTGGCTGTATCAATACTTGCTCCTTTTGTTATAGCTACCCAATTAAAGCTTTAAAACTATCATTAATCGATGGAGTGTATCTTGCTCCTAAGATGATGTTATGTGATTTGAATTTTATTTCATTATTGCTATAGTTTGAATCATTTATGTCAGATTTATCGCTAGACTCCATTTTATAGCTGTATCCAGTCCAAACTCTATAGATGTCAAAATCTTTACCAAATTTAAGGCTTAATTCTCCAATTACATCTAAAGTAATTGGGCAAAATGTAGCAAAAGTTAGAAAAGAGCGCAAGGTTTCGCAATTATCTTTATCTTTGGATAGGGATATAAATCTGTAAGTGTAGTAAGTTTTGCTGAGATTAGTCTAAAAGGAGCCCATTTTAATATTGCTCACTTACTTCAAATATCTACGATTTTAAATGTGCCATTAATAGAGCAATTATCTAATTAAGTTAAATTTGGGTAAAAGGATTAAAGATATTTTAGGCCTAATGAGTAAAATAGATTAAAATTTAGCCAAGTTATACTAAAACCTGACTAAATAGTCAATTATTCATAAGCTCCAACAGAGAGTATTTTTTCCATTCTAGCGCTTACTACTTCATCAATTGATAACTTCTCAAGCTCTTCTAGCTTAGTTCTGATATACTCACCAACAGCAGCTATAGCGCCATCTTTATCTCTGTGAGCTCCCATTATAGGTTCATCTATCACATCATCGATTAAATTTAGCTCTTTTAAATCATCAGCTGTTATTTTCATAGCTTTTGTAGCGGCTTCGCTTTTGCTAGGATCATTCCATAAAATTGCTGCACAACCCTCTGGTGAAATAACAGAAAATACTGAATTTCTCATCATCGCAAGCCTATCGGCCACACCAATGGCTAAAGCGCCTCCACTACCACCTTCGCCAATAACTATAGCAATAGTGCGAGTTCTAAGCTCACTAAGTTCAAATAGGTTTCTAGCAATTGCCTCGCTTTGACCACGCTCTTCAGCGCCTACTCCTGGATATGCGCCTGGAGTATCTATGAAAAATATAACTGGAATTTCAAATTTCTCAGCTAGTCTAGCTACACGAAGGGCTTTTCTATACCCTTCAGGATGAGGCATACCAAAGTTTCTCATAATTTTATATTTTGTTCCACGGCCTTTTTGTTCGGCTATGACAATTACCTTTTTATTACCTATGTAACCGCTATAACAGACAATTGATGGATCATCAGCGTAAGTTCTATCACCGTGAATTTCATAGCTATCAGTTAGAAGAGCTCTGATATAATCAAGTGCATAAGGGCGATCCGGATGTCTAGCTAAATTTAATCTTTGGAATTCATTTAAATTTTTATATGTTTTTGCTATCTCTTTTTCTAAATTTTTGCTTAGGATCTCAATAGCATGCTCATCGCCTTTAATCTTAGCATTGGCGATATCTTCATCAATCTGTTGAATACCTTTTTCAAAATCAAGATAGCTAGCCATTATTTTAGCCTTTTGAATATAACTGAGCCATTAGTTCCACCAAAGCCAAATGAGTTGCTCATTATAGCATTTAGTTCGCAATTTCTAGCATTATTTGGAGTATAGTCTAGATCGCATTCAGGCGCTCTGTCTGTTTGATTAATTGTTGGCGGGATAATGCCTTGATCCATTGCCATAATAGAAATAACGGCTTCAATAGCGCCAGCTGCACCAAGACAGTGACCTGTTTGACCTTTTGTAGAGCTAATAGCTGGGATATTATCGCCAAATACAGCTTTGATAGCAGCAGTTTCATTGGCATCATTTGCTGAAGTGGATGTGCCATGAGCGTTGATGTAGTCAATTTTGATATCTCCAGCCATTGATAGGGCTTTACTCATAGCTCTTTGTGGGCCATCTTGACTTGGGCTTGTGATATGATGAGCATCACCGCTTTCTCCAAATCCTGCTACTTCAGCATAGATTTTTGCGCCTCTAGCTATTGCGCTTTCATACTCTTCTAGCACTAATGCACCAGCACCTTCTCCCATTACAAAGCCATCTCTATTTGCATCAAATGGTCTTGATGCAGCTGCTGGATCGTCGTTTCTTGTAGATAGTGCTTTCATCGCAGCAAATCCGCCGATACCTACGGGACAGATTGCAGATTCAGCACCAATTACTAGCATAGCCTTTGTCTCACCTATCATTATGCTTTTAGCTGCTTCGCATATAGCGTGAGTAGATGCAGCACATGCTGTTACGCTTGATAAGTTTGGGCCTTTTAAATTGTGAGCTATGCTTACTAATCCACCTAGCATATTTACAAGTGCAGAAGGGATAAAAAACGGAGATATTTTTCTAGGGCCTTTTTCTAAGCATATATTAGAATTCTTTTCTATATTAGGTAGGCCACCGATGCCAGCAGCTGAGCTAACGCCAAATTCACTTGGATCAAAATCTTTAAAATTCGCATCATCCATAGCGTCTTTAGCGGCTTTTAAGCCTAATTGGATAAATCTATCTACCTTTTTTATCTCTTTTGCTTCCATTATAGTAGCTGGATCAAAATCATCTATTTGAGCAGCTATTTGTACTGGAAAATCAGTAGCATCAAATAGGGTTATCTTTTTTACACCTGTTTTGCCATCGCAAATATTTTTAAAAGATACATCTTTATCAAGACCTAGCGCAGTTATCATGCCTAAACCAGTTACTACCACTCTTTTCAATGCTACTTCTCCTAAAATTTAAATTTAATCACTTAATATTTTAATTATTTTTTTAGACCTTCAACATAATTTACAACATCTGCGATGCTAATTAGTTTTTCTGCTTCGCTATCTGGGATTTCTACATCAAATTTTTCTTCTAAAGCCATAACAAGCTCAACAACATCTAGTGAATCAGCACCTAGATCTTCAATTATTTTTGACTCCATTTTTACTGCGTCAGCTGCAACACTTAGTTGTTCTACAACAACATCTCTAACTTCGTCAAATATTGCCATAATTTTCTCCTAAAATAAAAATGAGTGTAATCTTACTATAATTTGGCTTAAAGTTTTCTACATATATAGGCCACCATTGATTTTAAGGGTATCGCCTGTGATGTAGCTTGCATAATCGCTTAGCAAGAACGCTATTGCTGTGGCTACTTCTTTAGCTTCTCCAAATCTTTTTAATGGAATATTTGCTGAGTAGTGTGCTTTAATTTCATCACTTAGAGCATCGGTCATATCTGTAGCTATAAATCCTGGAGTTACGCTATTAAATCTGATATTTCTACTAGCACCTTCTTTGGCAAAACTTTTACTCATTGCTATCATGCCGCCTTTGCTAGCTGAGTAGTTGGTTTGGCCTGCATTACCCATTTCACCAACTATTGAAGCTACATTTACAACTGAACCAAAGCGTTTTTTGCTCATTACTTTAAGTGCCTCTTTACAACCAATAAATGCGCTTTTTAAATTTGCATCAATAACGCTATCAAAGTCATCTACACTCATTCTTAAAGCTAGTTTATCATTTGTAATCCCCGCATTATTTACTAGATAGCTTAACTCTCCATCGCTTTGAATAATTAAATTTATAGCCTCGATAAATTCCGCCTCATTAGTAGCGTCAAATTTCACCACAGCAGCACTTCCGCCACCAGCTTCTATTTGAGCTTTTAAATCATCTGCAAGCTTAGGATTTGATCTATAATTTATCCAAACTTTAAGTCCAAAACTAGCTAAAACTTTACAAATTTCAGCACCAATTCCACGGCTTGCACCAGTAACTAAAACATTTTTTCCGCTAAATTTCATTTATTATCCTTTAAAATAGTGGTTTATCCATAACTTCTGGAATTTCTAAATCCATTAATTTTAGTATTGTTGGAGCTACATTGCTTAGCCCGCCGTATTCTATCGAGTTTATACCATCAGCTAATACATAGTTAAATACATCAAATGTTGTATGATTAGTTAGTAGTTCGCCATCGCTACTTTGCATTGCTTCGCAGTTTCCATGATCGCTAATTTGCATATATGAGTAGCCATACTCTTTAGCTTTTGCAATCACTTTACCTAAGCATTCATCTACTGCTTCAACTGCTTTTATAGCTGCGTCATAGTTTCCAGTGTGACCGACCATATCACCATTTGCATAATTTACTACTATAAATTCAATCCCATTTTCTATGCCTTTTATCACCGCATCGGTTACTTCATATGCACTCATAGCTGGCTGTTCATCATATGTTTTAACTTTTGGACTTGGTATTAATACTCTTGTTTCATTCTCTACAAGATCCTCTTTACCACCATTAAAAAAGAATGTTACATGAGCATATTTTTCAGTCTCGGCAGTGTGGAGTTGTCTTAATCCATTTTTTGCTATAACATCAGCTAATGTATCTTTAATATCATCATTTTTAAACATTATAGGAAAGCTAAATTTATCATCATAGTTTGTCATTGTAATTAGATTTTTGCAGTAAGTTTGACGATTAAACTCAGTAAAATCATCACTAGCCAAAGCAGCGCAAATTTGCCTTGCTCTATCATTTCTAAAGTTGATAAAGATTATTCCATCATCTTTTTTAATTCCACCAAAATCTATAAAACTAGCTGGTTCTATAAACTCATCAAATATCTCTTTTTGATATGAATTTTCCATATATTGGGCTGGAGTTATGGTTTGTAAATTTTCATTTTGAGCTATGATTTTATAAGCAGTTTCTACTCTATCCCATCTTTTATCCCTATCCATAGCATAAAATCTACCGCTGATTGAGGCAACTGTAAATTTGTCTTGAAGAGATTTTATGAAATTTATTCCAGTTTTTGGATTGACATCACGGCCATCAGTTATAGGGTGAGCATAAACCTCTTTTTTATTTGCGATACAAATTTGACATATAGCATCAAAATGATTTATATGTGAGTGTACGCCACCATCGCTATAAAGACCAATAACATGAACTCTATTTACTTTATTTAGTAGCTCTTTTAATTCTGGATTATCTTTTAATTTGTCTGATTCTATTGCTTTGTCAATCTTAACTAAATTTTGATATAGGATTCTTCCACTGCCAATAGTCATATGGCCAACTTCGCTATTGCCCATTTGTCCATCAGGCAAACCCACAGCTAGACCGCTAGTTTTTAATAAATTTTTAGCAGCATTTGCTTCTAACCACTCATATGTTGGCTTTTTAGCAGCATTAAATGCATTAAATTCATTGCTTGGATTATATCCAATTCCATCAGTGATTACCAGTATAGATTTTTTGCTCATTTGGTTATGTCCTTATTTAAGCATATTTTAGGCACAATTTTAACATTGATTTATAAATAATTATAATTTTTTTAAATTTTTAACTAGATTTATCCAAATATTATCAAAAAATTTATATAATTTTATCTTAAATTTTTTAGTTATCGTCTTAGGATTTTTGGTGTTTTATTATATTTATGAAATTTTTGAATTTAATTTTTTTAGTTATATTAGTGTTCGTGCTGGGATTAGCTTTTTTTTAGCTTTTGTTTTGACTCTATTTTTTATGCCTAAATTTATAGCTTGGGCAAGGATTAAAAATGCTAATCAGCCTATATATGAGCTAGCTCCGCAATCCCATCAGCAAAAAGGTAAAACTCCGACAATGGGCGGTGTTGTTTTTGTTATTTGTGCTGTAGTGGCCACGCTTTTGAGTGCAAATTTAAGCAATGCTTTTGTGCTTATTGGGCTTTTTGTTTTGGGTGGATTTTGTCTGCTTGGTTTTTATGATGATTATAGCAAGATAGTTGGTCGCCAAAATCACGCTGGTTTGCACGCTAGGGTTAAATTTATTTTTCAAATTGTGCTTGGTGTGATAGCTGCTGTGCTGTTATATTTTTTTAGCGGACTTGATTCTTTATTTTATTTTCCATTTTATAAGCATGCGATTTTAGATATATCTATTTTTGCAATGTTATTTTGGGTTTTGGTATTTACTTCAGCATCTAATGCTGTAAATTTAACAGATGGATTAGATGGACTTGCTAGTGTGCCTTCTATTTTTGGATTAGTTAGTCTTGGAATATTTGCTTATTTGATGGGAAATGCAGTTTATAGCTCTTATTTATTGCTACCTAAGGTGGTAAATTTAGGTGAAATTGTGATCTTAGTTACTGCTGTTATTGGGGCGCTTTTTGGGTTTTTATGGTTTAATTGCTATCCGGCTGAGGTTTTTATGGGTGATAGTGGTAGCCTTAGTATCGGTGCATTTATCGGATATATGGGGATTGTTACAAAAAATGAGCTTTTGCTTATAATAATCGGGTTTGTATTTGTGGTTGAGACGCTCTCTGTAATTTTGCAAGTTGGTAGCTTTAAGATTAGAAAAAAGCGTATATTTTTAATGGCACCTTTACACCACCATTTCGAGATGAAGGGGTGGAGCGAAAATAAGATTATTGTGCGGTTTTGGATGATAGCTTTGGTGGCAAATTTAATTGCTTTGATAGCTTTAAAATTAAGGTAAGAATATGGTAAAATCTCTATTTGGATATGCTAATACAACAAAATCTATCGCCAAAAGCGGCGGCTGGAATATCTATGATGATAAATTTAAAGTAGCTAGTAGCGATGAGTATGGAAATGCTCTATTGCCTGTGGATAAATTTGATCCAAATATTAGTGAACTAGAGATTCCAAGTCCTGGATTTCCGCCATCTCATAAGCTGATAAAATCGGCTAAAAATCTCATAAGTGAGTATGATTATTTTAGAAATTCCACCCCAAAAAGTATCTGGATTAGTGGCACAAATGGCAAGACTACAACGACTAAAATGACTGAGCATTTATTAAGAGATCGTGGTGCTATAATGGGTGGCAATGTGGGTATTCCACTTGGTGATTTAGTGGGCAAGAAGGCTAAAATTTGGATTTTAGAGACTAGCTCTTTTACTATGCATTATACGAAATTTGCAACACCTGATATATATGCGTTACTGCCTATTAGCGATGATCATATAAGCTGGCATGGAAGTGCTAAAGAGTATATAAATGCTAAGTTAAAACCACTATCAATGATGAAAGAAGGCAGTGTAGCAATTATTCCTAAAGAGTATGAAAAATCAGTAAAATCATATGCTAAGATAATATCTTATGATGATGAGATTGATTTAGCTAATAAATTTAGTATAGATATTGGTAGGATTGATTTTAGGGTTCCATTTTTGATGGATGCGATTATGGCGCTTTGTATTGAGAGTATAATATTTAGTCGTTGTAGTATTGATCTGCTTAATAAATTTATCATTGAGCCTCACAAGCTTGAAGAGTTAAAGGATGCCAAAGGTAGATTATGGGTCAATGATACTAAAGCTACAAATATAGACGCAACTCTTCAAGCCTTAGCTAGATATGATGGGTCTAAGATTCATATTATATTAGGTGGCGATGATAAGGGTGTGAGTATAGAAAAAGTAGTTGCTACAGCTGCTAAGCAAGGCGCTACAATCTATGCTATTGGCTCAAATTGCGATGATATAGAAAAGATGAGCGATAAATTTGGCGCTAAAGTATTTAATGCTAAAGAGCTTTATAATGCTGTAAATTTGATAGATAAAATGATGGAAAAAGATGATGTGGCTTTGCTTAGTCCAGCGTGTGCTAGTTTAGATCAGTTTAGTTCATATGCACATCGTGGAGATAAATTTAAAGAATTTATAGCAAAAATTATATAAAATCTCAAATTTGAGTAGAATTTTATCTATATTTAAGTTTTAAAAAGGTATAATTACAACTCATTTTTAAGGTGGTTGGATAGCTCAGTCGGTAGAGCAGCAGACTGAAAATCTGCGTGTCGGCAGTTCAATTCTGCCTCTAACCACCATTTTTATTCAATTTACATTTTTATATCATATTTAATTTTTTATCTCTTCTAAAGCCGCTAAGTGATTAATTAAGAAAATTATGGTTGTTAAAGAAAATTCTATAAATATCGATCAATCAAGGATTATTAAGGGATATCATATGGATATAATAAATTATGCAAAATATGAAAATATGAATAGAAAATAGCTATCAAAACATTTAAAAAAGCTAAGAATAAATATAAAAAATTCAATAAAAAATTAAAAAAGAATAATGAGTTGATTGAATTTTTAATGATTAAAGATAAATGTTGTTATTTTAGTAAATTTAATATATAATTACAGCTTTTAAATTATCATAATTTCAGGAACTAAAATGGCTAAATCCAAAGTTCAATCAGTAGAACCAAATGTTGCAGATTACATTAATTCCCAGTTAAAAAGCTATAAATTAGATTATAAACTCGAACAAGAATCTTTAAATAGTCAAATTGATAACGCATTAAATTTATACTATTCTAAAAATGGCGGTGCAGGTGGTAATCGCCCAGATGCTAAGTTGCTAAAGCAAGACCCAAAAAGTCTAAAATATTATCCAGTTTTAATTGAATACAAAGGCTATAAAGATAAGCTAATTAAGCTTGATAAAGATGGTCAAATCGATAACAAAAATACTAAAAATGAGCCAAATTTCAAGAATATTAACGAATATGCGGTTAATGGTGCTGTGCATTATGCTAATGCTATTTTACACCATACTGACTATGATGAGATTATTGCTATTGGCGTTACTGGCTTTAAAGATACATTAAGCGACAAACTTGAGATAAAAATTGGCGTATATTATGTAAGCAAAGCCAACTTAGCTAAAGCTATAAAAGTAGGTGAATATAGCGATTTATCATTTTTAAAAGATGAGAATTTTATCAAATTTACTCAAAAGCTAAAAGAGTTAAATCTAACCCCTCAAGAGCTAGAAGCGATAAAAACCAAAAAAGATGAAGAAATTTCTATAGTTTTAACTAAGTTAAATAATGATATTTATAGAGATGAAAAAGGCTTAAGCGAAAATGATAGAGTCTATCTTGTTGTAGCAACGATTATCGCTACTTTAGGTGTTGAGGGCGGTAAGGTTGCACCACTTACAAAAGATAAGCTAATATCATCTGAAGAAAACGGAGAGAGAGATGGCGATAAAATTTTAAGCAAAGTCAAAAATTTTCTCAAAGAAAAATCCATCCCAGAAGATAAACAAGGGCTAATAATTCGCACGCTAGCTAACACTCTAACAGCCGAAAATTTAAATAAGCCAATAAACGGCGAGAGCCAACTCAAGCGTGTATTTTGCAAAATCGTAGATGATTTAGGTGAGTATTATAAAAGTGAGTTAAATATCGATTTTACCGGTAAATTATTCAATGAAATGTATGCTTGGCTAGGCTTTACTCAAGATCAGTTAAATGATGTTGTTTTGACTCCGCCATATGTCGCAACACTCTTAGTTAAACTCGCTAGAGTAAATAAAGATAGCTTTGTTTGGGACTTTGCTACTGGTTCGGCTGGACTTTTGATTGCTGCGATGAACGAAATGATAGAAGATGCTAAAAATCAAATTCAATCCCCAGACTCTCAAAAGCAAAAAATCGCCGAAATAAAAGCTCAACAGCTAATGGGCTTGGAAATTTTGCCAAATATTTATATGCTTGCTGTGTTAAATATGATCTTAATGGGCGATGGTAGCTCAAATATTTTAAATAAAGATAGCCTTAGAGATTTTGATGGAGATTATGCCTATGGCACAAAGCAGGGCAAATTCAAAGCTAATGCATTTATTCTAAATCCTCCATATTCAGCTGAGGGTAATGGAATGATATTTGTCCAAAAAGCCCTATCGATGATGGACAACGGCTATGCAGCTATCATTATCCAAAGTTCAGCCGGAAGTGGCAAAGCCCAAGCTATCAATAAAGAAATTCTAAAATCTAACACTTTAATAGCTAGTATTAAAATGCCAATTGACCTATTTATCGGTAAATCTAGTGTTCAAACTAATATTTATGTTTTTAAAGTAGGTGAGGCTCATAATGCTAAACATGTGGTTAAATTTATAAATTTTAGCGATGATGGCTACGCAAGAGCAAACCGCAAAAAGGCCAAATCTAGCCTAAATCTACGAGATATTGGTAATGCTAAGGCCAGGTATGCTGAGGTTGTCGATCTAGTGCATTATGGCAAAAATTATCTAAATTTGCTTAGTTCAAATGACTACTTCGAAGGCGTGATAGACCCTACTAGCGGCTCAGACTGGAATCAATCAGCACCGATTGATACTAGGCCTACTTTAGAGGATTTTAAAAAGACTGTAAGCGACTATCTAGCGTGGGAAGTAAGTCAAATAATCAAAAATCAAAAAGATAATCTGGGAAAGTAATATCCCCACTTAATCAAAAAATGAGTAGCATTGAGTGGGGTGAATTTAAATTAAATGAATTATTTAATATAGAGCGTGGCACAAGATTTATTAAATCAAAGCGTAAAAGTGGCAAAATTCCACTAGTTACAGCTGGTGAGCAAAATCAAGGAGTAGCTGAATTTATAGCTTATGATGATGAACTAAAAATTTATGAAAATCATTTAACAATAGATATGTTTTGTAATTGTTTTTATAGAAATTACAAATTTCTTTGTGATGATAATATTTTAGTTTTATTACCTAAAATAGATATTGGTAATAAGTCTTTGCTTTTCATGACAAGTGCAATCAATAAGGATAAAACAAAGTTTGGATATGAAAAGCAATATAGACAAAAGAGCTTTGCTGAACATAAAATAAAACTACCCATAACTGCTAGTGGTGAAATAGATTTTGAATTTATGGAGAGCTTCGTAGCAGAGCTAGAGGCGGAGCGAGTAGCAGAGCTAGAGGCGGAGCGAGTAGCAGAGCTAGAGGCGTATCTTGCCGCCGCGTCACTAAAAGATTACGAATTAACCGCCGATGAATTATCCGCTCTTTCTAAATTTGAAAATTATAATTGGGGCGAATTTAGAATTGGTGATTTGTTTGAAAAGTTAAATTTATCTTTCAGAAAATCAAAATTTAATAAAGACAATGATGTCTCAAAAATTAAAAATTCAGAATTTTCAATCCCACTAGTTAATGCAAAGGATGGCGATAATGGAATTATGTATTATGGACGACCACAAGACTTTGAAACTGCTACAATGACGATAGATATTGTGAACGATGGTGCAGTTTCAACTGGCAATGTTTATCCGCAACCACAAGAAACGGGTGTTTTATATAATGCATATTTAATTAAATCCAAGTTTACAGCTTCTAAAAGCCTTTTATACTTTTTTGCAACAGCTATCCAAAAATCCATAAAATTAAAATTTTCTTACGAACTAAAAGCAAGTTGGGAAAGAGTTAAAAATGAAAATATAAAACTACCCATAACCACTAACGGCGAAATAGATTTTGAATTTATGAATAATTTTATCAAAGCGATCGAAAAGCTAGTAATAAAAGATGTAGTTTTATACACTGATAACAAAATCAAAGCGACAAAAAGCATAGTAAGCTCAAATCAATGAATAAATTTAACTTTTTAGCGTTATTAATTCTAAGTTTATTCTAACTTTGATAAAATATGGCCATTAATTAATAGAGGAATATAATGGCTAGAGTTTTTTTGAGCGCACCATATATGGGCGGTAATGAGTTAAAGTATGTCAATGAAGCATTTAAAAGTAATTATATAGCACCACTTGGAGAGTTTGTAGATAGGTTTGAAAATAGTATAAAAGATTATACTAAATCACCAAATGCAGTAGCTCTTAGCTCAGCAACTGCTGGATTGCATTTAGCGCTTAGAGTTTTAAAAATAGGCGATGGCGATGCTGTTTTGGCTTCATCTTTTACATTTGCTGCTAGTGTAAATCCTATAATGTATGAAAGGTGTGAGCCTATATTCATAGATTGTGATGAGAGTTGGAATCTTAGCCCAAAACTCTTAAAAGATGCAATAAATAAAAGCGATAAAAAGCCAAAAGCACTAATTATAACCCACTTATATGGCCAAGCAGCAAAGATGGATGAGATAGTAGAAATTTGTACTGAAAATAATATAGCTATTATAGAAGATGCAGCTGAGGCTTTGGGTGGATTTTATAAAGGCAAAGCACTTGGAAGCATTGGTGATATTGGAGTTTATAGTTTTAATGGAAATAAGATCATAACCACAGGTGGTGGTGGTATGTTAGTTAGCCATGATGAAAACATAGCTAATAAAGCTAGATATTACAGCACACAAGCAAGAGAGCCATTGCTACACTATGAGCATTTAGATTATGGGTATAATTATAGGCTTAGTAATGTTTTAGGTGCTATTGGAGTAGGGCAGATGGAGGTCTTGCAAAGCAGAGTAGAGAGAAAAAGACAGATATTTGATATATACTCAAATTTGCTTAGCGATGTGGCTGAGTTTATGCCTGAAATTCCAAATTCTCGTGGTAATAGATGGCTTACTACGCTTTTATTTAAAGATAAAAATAAGCATTTAAAAGTTATAGAAGCACTAAATAAACACGATATAGAAAGCAGACCACTATGGAAGCCAATGCATCTTCAACCAGTATTTAAAGGCGCTAAATGCGTTGTAGATGGCACGAGTGAGGATTATTTTAGTAGGGGAATGTGCCTTCCAAGTGGTGCTGATATGAGTGATGAATTAGTAGAAAAAGTTGCTAATATCGTTAGGAGTGCGCTGTGATTAGGGCGACTAAGAGGCGTAGAATAGCATTTTTTTTACTATGCGATACTTTGATATTTGCATTTAGTATATATTTTGCTTTTTTACTTAGATTTAGTGGGGATATACCTGAGATATTTATTCCTGGTATGATATATAGTGGAGTAATTTTGATTGTTATCAAGATTGCTATGCTATGGGCTTTTCAAATTTATAGAGTGCCGTGGAGATTTTTTGGATTAAATGAATCTAGAAAAATTTCACTAGCTTGTCTGCTTTGTGCGGGAATATTTTTTGGAATATTTTTATCTTATGAGGAGCTTTTTGCTCCTTTTCCAAGAAGTGTTATCATTATAGATGCGCTTATTTCGGCTATTATGGTAGGTAGCTTAAGAATTTCAAAACGAGCTTTAATGGATTTTAAAAAGGCTAAAAATGGCAAACCTTGCGTTATTATAGGCTCTACTTCTAAAACTCTACAAATCCTAAAAGGACTCAAAAGTGGATATGCAAACTATTACGCCGTAGGTATAGTAGATGGTAGAAAAGATCTAGTAGGCACATACTGCGATGGCTATCAAGTAGGTCATAAAGATGAGTTAAAAAGCTATATAGAAGATGGCGTAAAAAGCGCTATAATAGCTCTAAAACTTATGCCAAATGAGCTTAAAGAACTATATGATGAGCTAGATACTTTAGGATTTAAAGATATTAAAATATTTTCTTTAATTGGGCAAAAAAATGAGGGAATTACAGATATTAGCATAGAAGATTTACTAGCTAGAAAGCCAAAAGACCTAGATAGTGCAGCTGTTGAGTCATTTATAGGTGGTAAGGTAGTGATGGTTACTGGTGCTGGCGGAACAATAGGTAGCGAGATATGTAAGCAGTGCTTGAAATTTGGTGCTAAAGAGTTAATAATGGTAGAACATAGCGAGTATAATCTATATCAGATTAATGAAGCCACAAACGCTGATGAGCGTAATCGCTTAGTTATGTTAAATATCACTCATATTAATGAATTTGATTTTGTATTTTCTAAATTTCGCCCAGATATAGTGATTCACGCAGCTGCATATAAGCATGTTCCATTATGTGAGTTTAATCCATTAATTGCTGTGCAAAATAATATAATGGGAACTAAAAATGTTATAGATTTAGCCAAAAAATATGAAACTAAAAAGGTAGTGTTAATCTCAACTGATAAGGCTGTAAGGCCGACAAATATCATGGGAGCTACTAAAAGGGTTTGTGAATTATATGCGTTAAATTCAAATACTAGCTCTACTGAGATTGTTGCAGTTAGATTTGGTAATGTGCTAGGAAGTAGCGGTAGTGTTATACCTAAATTTAAAGCCCAAATAGCAGCCAATGAACCACTAAGCGTAACTCACCCAGATATTACAAGATATTTTATGCTAGTTAGCGAGGCGTGTCAATTAGTGCTTCAAGCAGCTAGCATTGCAAGTGGCGGTGAGCTTTTTGTGCTTAATATGGGTGAGCCAGTTCGTATCGCTGATATGGCTAAAAGAATGCTAAGATTAAGCAATAAAGAGCATCTTGGAATCAAATTTGTAGGTTTGCGTCCGGGTGAGAAGCTGTATGAAGAGCTTTTGATTGATCCAAATGATGTAGCAACTAAATTTGAAAGTATCTTTGTAACCAAAAGCCAACCATATGATATCGATCTATTAAATAGTCAAATTTCTGATCTATTACAAAGTCAAAACGATGCAGAAGTTGAACAAAGATTAAAACTTATCGTGCCTGAGTTTCATCATAATAAAAATAGGAATTAATGTGATTTTTAAAGAGATTGAAGAATTTAGTGAGATACGCTATAAGGCTAGAGCCTATTTATGCCATCTTTTAGATAGAAATATACCAAATAATCTCCCTGGTGTAAATGTTCAAAGCATTAATGATGGCTTTGATAAGATCGCACATGAGGTTGATAGCTTTGATGCGTTTTATATATTGGATAAAAATGGAATTCAACTAGATAATACCATAAGTCTAGATTCTAAAAATATATCTGGAAAAGGAATGAATAGAAGTAATAAGGCGTATTATTATAGATGTGTTCGTGAGAAGCGATGCGTGCTAACTGATCCATATCCATCAAGCCTTACTAATCGCCTTTGTGTTACAGCTTCAATGCCTATATGTAATGATAAACAAGAGTTGCTTTATATAGCATGTGTGGATATTGGGTTAAAAGAGCTTTTGGCTATGATTAGTCCTAGTTCTGTAGATGGAATATTTGGCAAATTTACAAAGCTTATATATTCTGTTTTTTCTATTGCTCTTTTTGCGATCTCATTGGTTTTATTTGTTTATGGTATAAAGAGCTTTGTATTAAAAAGCTTTAATGAGATTAATATTAGTGAGGTTTTTGAATCCACTATTGTGCTTACTTTAGCACTTGCAATATTTGATCTTGTTAAGGCGATATTTGAAGCTGAGGTTTTAGGTCGGCCAAATCACCATCAAAATGGCGGCAGTAGAACAATGGTAAGATTTATAGGGAGTATTATTATAGCTTTAGCTATTGAATCTCTTATGTTGGTATTTAAATTTGCAATTACTGATCCAAGTCAGATATTATACGCTATCTATCTTATCGGTGGGGTAGGGCTTTTGATGGTTGCTTTGAGTTGCTATTTATTTGTTTTAAAAAGGGGTAGTATTGATAGGGATTATTGATTATGGTGCTGGAAATATAAGAAGCGTTCAAAATGCTCTTGAGTTTGTCGGTGCTAAGAGTGAATTAGTAAGCGACGCAGATAGATTAAAAAGCTATGATAAGTTGCTTTTGCCTGGTGTAGGTGCTTTTGGTAAGGCGATACAAAGATTAAGAGATACAAATTTAGATAATGCAATTTTAGAGTTTATAGCTAGTGGTAAGCCGTTTCTTGGGATCTGTCTTGGGATGCAACTTTTGTTTAAAAAGAGCTATGAATTTGGTGAGCATAGTGGTCTTGGAGTGATTGATGGGAGTATTATTAAATTTGATGAATCTAAATTTGATAAACCTCTTAAAGTGCCGCATATGGGCTGGAATATGGCTAAATTTACTAAACAAAGCAAGATTATAGATGGTCTTGGCAAGAGTGCTTATTTGTATTTTGTTCATTCATATCATGCTGTTTGTGATAGTAAATTTGCTTTAGCTTATACTGAGTATGGGTATGATTTTGTCAGTGCTGTAGAATATGAAAATGTCTATGGATTTCAGCCTCATCCTGAAAAATCACATGAGAGCGGACTAAGAATAATTAAAAATTTTATGGAGATATAGATGGAAAAATATATGGCAATAGACTTAAAAGATGGCAAGGCAGTTAGGCTATCTAAAGGTCTTATGGATAGTGCTAAAATTTACTCAAATGAGCCGTGGGAGCTAGCTAAGAGATTTAGCGATGCTGGGGCTAAGTGGTTGCATATTGTAGATTTAGATGGAGCATTTGCAGGAGATGCTGTAAATTTAAAAACTATAGAAAAAATTGTAAATGCTACAAATTTAAATATACAAATTGGCGGTGGAGTCCGTAATGAAGAGCGTATAAAAAGTTATTTAAACTCAGGAGTTAGTAGGTTGATTTTGGGTTCTGTTGCACTTAAAAATCCTGAGTTTGTAAAAGAGATGGCTAAAAAATACAGAATAGTTGTAGGAATAGATGCCAAAGATGGGTTTGTAGCAGTAGAAGGATGGGCTGAGGTAAGTCAGATAAGAGCTACTGATCTTGCTAAGCTATATGCAGATGCTGGAGTTGAAGCGATAATTGCCACAGATATTAGTAAAGATGGTATGCTGTGTGGGTTAAATTTAGAATTTACATCAAGCATTGCACAAGCTAGTGGTATTGATACAATTGCAAGTGGTGGTGTGGCAAGTTTAGCCGATTTAGAGACTGCAAGCAAAACTAATGGAATATCTGGGGTTATAATTGGCAAAGCTTATTATGAAGGAAAAATAGCACTTAATGATATTTTTAATAACAATTTTTAACTGTTAAAGTATTTTAAAAGTAATTTTAGATAAAATATCGTCTAAAGTTGAGAAAGGATAGTTAGTGAAGTTATTGGTTGTTGATGATAGCTCTACTATGAGAAGAATTATAAAAAATACATTAGAAAGGCTTGGACATAACGAAGTGTTGCAGGCTGAGCATGGTGTAGAGGCTTGGGATATACTTTGCCAAAATCCAGATGTAGGCGTGTTAATTACTGACTGGAATATGCCTGAAATGAATGGTTTAGAGCTAGTTAAAAAGGTTAGGGCTGAGTCTAAGTATGAAAATATGCCTATTATAATGGTAACCACAGAGGGTGGTAAGGCTGAGGTTATTACAGCATTAAAAGCTGGAGTGAATAACTATATTGTTAAGCCTTTTACGCCGCAGGTTCTTAAAGAGAAACTTGAAGACGTTCTTGGATAATGAAAGATAAATATTACGAATTAAAAGTTACATCCCAGCAAATTGAGCCATTAAAAGATCTTGTTTTTGAATTTGGATTTACCTGTATAGAAGAGATCGATAGTGGCTTTATTATTAGGGATGAGCAGAGCTTGGAAGATACCAAGTGGGGACTTGAAGAGTTTGCTAGTCGCTTGGGCTGCAAAATAACTACTGATTTACAAATCAAAGATAATATAGACTGGATTAATGAATATAAAAAAGGCATAGCTCCGGTTGAAGCCGGTGAGTTTTATATTAGGCCAAGTTGGGAAACTCCAAAAGATGGACTAATAGATATTATTATCGATCCAGCATTAGCTTTTGGCTCTGGTCATCACGAGAGTACAAATTCATGTCTAAAGCTAATTTCAAAATATTCTAAAGGATATAAAAATGCTCTAGATGTTGGTTGCGGTAGTGGTATTTTAAGTATTGCTATGGCAAAGTTAGGGCTAAATGTAAGCGCTTGTGATACTGATGAACTAGCTGTTCAAAGCAGTCTTGAAAATGCGCAAAAAAACAATATAGCTATAGATAAAATTTGGACTGGTTCTATAACTAATAGTAATGAGTCTTATGATATTGTAGTAGCAAATATCATTGCTGATGTTATACTATTTCTTGCAAATGACCTAAAATCTAAGATAAAAGTCGGTGGCATAATAATTTTATCTGGAATTCTTACAAAATATAAAAATAGAATTATAAATGCTTTTAGCGAATTTGAGTTGATAGAGAATTTAACTCAAAATGAGTGGGAGAGTTTTGTATTTAAAAATCAAGGAAAATAATGGAAAATAAAAATCAACCAAATAATAATAGTTTTTTTAATAAAAATCCTATTTTAATGTTTGCGATTTTTGCTGTGGTAATGGTGCTGATTTTTCGTAGTATGAGCCCTGATGAGATGGGAATATCTGGTACGAATTCAAAAAATATCAGCTACTCAGAGCTAAAATCCCTAATTAAATCAAAGCAGATAAATGAGGTTGTAATCGGACAAACTACGATAAAAGCTAGTGGAAATGGTCAAGCATATGTAGTAAAAAAAGTTGCTAATGATCAAACTTTAGTTCCACTTTTAGAAGAGAATAACATCAGCTATGGAGCATATAGTGAGAGTAATTGGCTAAGTGATATGCTATTTTCATGGGTTATTCCTGTATTTATTTTCTTTGCAATTTGGATGTTTTTAGCCAGCAGAATGCAAAAAAATATGGGTAGTGGAATCCTTGGTATGGGAAGTAGTAAAAAGTTAATTAATAGCGAAAAGCCAAAAGTTAAATTTGATGATGTAGCTGGCGTAGAAGAGGCTAAAGATGAGGTAAAAGAGATCGTAGATTTCCTTAAAAATCCTGAACGCTATATTCGCTTAGGTGCTAAAATTCCAAAAGGTGTGCTATTAGTAGGCCCTCCAGGCACTGGTAAAACATTACTTGCCAAGGCTGTTGCTGGTGAGGCCGAGGTTCCATTTTTCTCAGTTTCTGGGTCAAGTTTTATAGAGATGTTTGTAGGTGTGGGCGCAAGTCGTGTTAGAGATCTATTTGAAAATGCTAAGAAAGAAGCACCTGCTATCGTATTTATAGATGAAATTGATGCTATTGGTAAGAGTAGGGCGGCTGGTTCTATGATGGGTGGTAATGATGAAAGAGAGCAGACTCTAAATCAGCTTTTAGCTGAAATGGATGGATTTGATAGCGATAAAAGTCCTGTAATAGTTCTAGCAGCAACCAACCGCCCAGAAGTTTTAGATGCGGCACTTTTAAGACCAGGTAGATTTGACCGCCAAGTTTTAGTTGATAAACCTGATTTTAAAGGTCGTGTTGATATATTAAAAGTGCATAGCAAAGAAGTCAAGCTTTCAAATGATGTAAATATGGATGAGATAGGTCGCTTAACTGCTGGTTTGGCTGGAGCAGATTTGGCTAATATCATTAATGAAGCTGCTCTTTTGGCTGGCCGTTCTAATAAAACTAAAATTGATCAAAAAGATCTAGTTGAAGCAGTTGAGAGAGCAATTGCAGGTTTAGAGAAAAAATCTCGCCGTATAAATCCAAAAGAGAAAAAGATAGTTACATATCATGAGTGCGGACACGCTTTAATAGCTGAAACTACAAAAGGGGCTGATAAGGTTACAAAAGTATCGGTAATACCGCGTGGTATTGCAGCTTTAGGTTATACGCTTAACGCCCCAGAAGAGAATAAATTTTTAATGCAAAAACATGAGTTGATTGCTAAAGTTGATGTATTGCTAGGCGGTAGAGCTGCTGAACAGGTCTTTATCAAAGAGATTAGCACAGGTGCAAGTAACGATCTTGAACGCGCTACTGATATTATAAAAGCAATGGTATCAATGTATGGAATGACTGATGTAGCTGGCCTTATGGTATTAGAAAAACAACGCAATGTATTTTTAAATGGAGGCCAAACTCTAAAAGATTATAGCGATGATATGGCACAAAAACTTGATGAGTTTGTAAAGAGCTTTTTAAATGAGAGATATGAAGCAGTTCTTGCTACGCTTGAGCTTTATCGTGGTGCGATAGAAAAAATGGTAGAATCTTTATATGAAGAAGAGACTATAGAGGGCGATAAAGTTAGGGCGATTATTAAAGAATTTGAAGAAGCAAATGGTTTGCCTACACGCTTAATAGATGTTGAAGATGAGAATTCAGACATTAAAAAAGCAAAAGAGAATCAAGTAGATGAATAATCTAGGAATCATAAGCAGATATGGATATAAATGCATCACTATTTCAGTGGTGCTTTTAATACTATCTTGGATTTTTGATTTTTGGTTTAGTTTTTTTACTATCTTACTTTTAGCTACTTTGTGGGTTTATAGAAACCCTGAAAGACTACCGCAAAGTGAAGATTCTAAAGCTATATTATCTCCTATTGATGGAGTTGTAGAAGATATTAAAAAATGCAATTATAATGGCCGTGGTTATAGTGAAATTTTAATTCGCTCAAGAATTATTGACTGCGGTGTTTTGCGTGCTACTTGTGATATGGAGATATCTGATATTAAAAGGCGTAATGGTCTAAATTTACATAGCAGCGATTCAAACTCAAATTTATTAAATAACCGAGCTACCATAATATCTAAAAATCAAGATATTATACTTCGTATTAGCACTTCAGCACTTACTTCTAAGATTTATTTAGAAAGTATAAATTATGTTAAATCTGGTCGTAGAATAGGCTTTATTAAAGATGGCAAAATCTCTCTTTTGATGCCTTTAAATACGAGAATATCTCTTACTAAAGGTGATAAAGTAAAAGCTTGTAATATTATAGGTTATATAGATGAATAGTAATAATAAATTAATATATATACTTCCAAATTTATTTACAGCAGGTAGTGCATTTACTGGTATTATCAGTATTTTAGCTAGTGCTAATGGCGAATTTGGAAAGGCTATTTTTTATCTTGTAATCTCTCTTGTGCTTGATGGGCTAGATGGTAGAGTAGCAAGATTAACCAAAACCACATCTAAATTTGGTGTTGAATTTGATAGTTTGGCTGATTTAGTTGCTTTTGGTGTAGCTCCAGCTATGTTATTTTATTTTAGTATCGGAAGCGAATTTGGTAGATTTGGTTCACTTATTACGGCTATGTTTGTAGTTTTTGGGGCTATTAGACTAGCTAGATTTAATGTTACAACTAATGAAAATGAACCAAATATGTTTATTGGATTGCCGATTCCTACAGCTGCTATAGTCGCTGGATTTTGGATTGGAATTTATAATAAATATGAAATTTTAATTGGTTTTGAATGGGTATTTATCATTTTAATGGCGGCACTTTCGATACTTATGGTCTCAAATGTACGCTATCCAAGCTTTAAAAAGGTTGATTTTAGTCGTGCTAATTATATTAAAGCTCTCGTAATGCTTGTAATACTATTTTCACTTTTATATTTATATCCTTTAGAATCAGCTACTGCTTTGATTTCTATTTATACTACATATGGTATAATTCGTGCTGTTTGGGCGAGATTTTTTGCCAAAAATATCAAGATAAAGGAACAAAAATGATAGCAAATAGTAAAAAAATTTATATATTTATCTATAAACTTTCTCTCCTTAATCTGCTCTGTAGCTCCTTTTAATAACTCTATGCATAGCATACTATAAAATATATTAAATTTAAGGATAATAAAATGGATAAAAATAAAATTATAATTTTTGATACAACATTAAGAGATGGTGAGCAAAGCCCTGGTGCCTCTATGAATACTGAAGAGAAAATTCAAATTGCTCTTCAATTAGAACGCCTTGGTGTTGATGTTATGGAGGCTGGATTTGCTGCTGCTAGTCCTGGAGATTTTGATGCGATTAATCAAATAGCCAAACAAGTAGAATCCATTAAAGTTGCTAGTCTTTCAAGAGCTCTTGAGCGTGATATAAAAGCAGCAGCCGATGCAATCGCTCCAGCAAAAAATAGAAGAATTCACACCTTCATCGCTACTAGTCCAATTCATATGGAACACAAGCTTAAGATGAAGCCTGATGAGGTTATCAAAAGAGCAGTTGAAGCGGTACAATATGCTAAAAGTTTTGTAGATGATGTTGAGTTTAGCTGCGAAGATGCTGGTAGAAGCGATATATCATTTTTAAAAGAGATATGTGATGCAGTGGTAAATGCTGGTGCTAAGACTTTAAATTTGCCTGATACTGTAGGTTTTAGATTGCCATATGAGATAGCTGACATGGTTAGAATTATGAATGAATACATCGGAGATAGAGCTATTATATCAGTTCATAATCACAATGACCTTGGACTTGCAGTAGCAAATACTCTAGCAAGTATTAAGGCTGGAGCAAGACAGGTAGAATGTACTATTAATGGTTTGGGTGAAAGAGCTGGTAATGCAGCTTTAGAAGAGATCGTTATGGCGATCAAAACAAGAAGCGATGAATTTAGCGGATTATATACTGATATCGTTACTAAAGAGATATATGCTACAAGTCGTTTAGTAGCTAGTATTACAGGTATAGAACCACAACCAAATAAAGCAATTGTAGGCAAAAATGCCTTTGCTCACGAGAGTGGTATTCATCAAGATGGTGTGTTAAAATGCGCTCAAACATATGAAATAATCAAAGCTGAAGATATAGGAGCAGAGAAAAATGCTCTAGTTTTAGGTAAGCATAGCGGTCGTCATGCCTTTAAAGATAAGCTAGTAAATTTAGGTTTTGATCTAAATGATGAAGAGGTAAATGAAGCGTTTAGCAAATTTAAATTACTTTGTGATAAGAAAAAAGAGATTTTTGATGATGATATTAGAGCACTTGTAAGTGATGAGATTATCAAAATACCTGAGATTTATACAATCGAAACTTTAAGCACTAGCTCATGTAACTCAGGCCATTCAAGTGCAGCTATTAGTATTAAATTTAATGGTGATATTATTAGTGATGCAGCTCTAGGAAATGGTACGGCTGATGCGATATTTAAGGTAATTGATAGAATAAGCAAGGTTGCTGGAGAGCTAAAAGATTATAAAGTTTCAGCCGTATCTCAAGGCAAAGATGCTCTTGCTAAGGTTACTGTAAAGGTGGCCTTTGGTTCTAGTGAGCCTCCATTTATAGGTCATGGTTTAGATATAGATACTATGATGGCAAGTGCTAAAGCCTATGTAAGTGCTTTAAATAGCTATTTAAGTATGAAAAAATAGGTTTAAATTTGAATTTGGCTACTCTTTTAGCCAAATTCACTCAAAAATTAAATTTACCCACTAAAATACAACATATTTAACTAAAAAATCCGATATCTATAATAAACTTCTAAAAGGAGAAAATATGCAAATAAATGGCACAAATAGCTTAGATTTTTTAAGCATTAATCCAAATTCGAAAGATAGCATTGAAAGAATTAAAGAAGCTGCAAGCAAGATTGACGCAAGTGAGCTAACAAGAGGCTATCATATGCAGTTTATGCAACAAAGCTTTGAATTATCAAATGGTAATTTTAATATGCAAGTTGGCTTTATGAGTCTTAGCTTTGGGTTTAATAATCAAGATAATAGTGCAAATAATTTTACTAAAGAATTAAAAGATTTACTAAATCAAAATATAGATATTACTGGTTATAGCGGTAAGCCAATTGGCGACCTAAGCCCACAAGAGGCAAGCAACCTAATAAGCAATAATGGATATTTTGGTATTGATAATACCGCAAATCGCATAGCTGATTTTGTTATTAATGGGGCTGGAGATGATGTAGAAAAGATGAAAAGCGGCTTAGAAGGGGTCAAAAATGGCTTCGCTCAGGCTGAAGCTTTATGGGGTCAGGCTTTACCTGATATCTCTGAGCAAACAATGAATAAAACTCTAGATAGAATCAATCAAGCCATTATGGAGCTTAGCGGTAATGCTATTAATGTTACTGCGTAGTCTATCCTTATTTATATTACTATTCTTAGTAGCTGGATGTACAGCTGCTAAGAATCACACGGAAATTGCTAAAAACAGCTATATAAAAGGCATTGTAACTTCAATTAGTAAAGTTAATAGCGGTTATGTTTATACTATTGAATCTACTGATACTAGCAATGGTAAGCTCACATCAGCTCAAGGATTTAGCTCTAAGCCTTGCAATGTCGGTGATTTGGTATATGCTAGATTAAATGGTGCTAAATTTGACTATTTTGCTGTTTTGGTTACCGGATTTGAGCGAGTGCAAGAACCGGCCATTATCAAAAAACATCACAGAACCAAGCAAAATCTCACAGTAGATAGTATTCCAGTAGTAGAAAGTATTGAATTTTAATAAATTTATATTATTTAGTGATTAAATATTCTAATAAAAATTATCTCAATTTAAATTTATTTAAAGCAAAAATAGATATAATCAAAGTATAAATTCATAATTTTATTTTTATAATATTTAAAAAATACCGAATTTAACATATTTTATATATTTTAAGGTAAAAAGTTGAAAAAGAGTAGCTTGGTCTGCGTTGATTTATATAAAAATGTAATTTATGACTACTCAAATCACTTTAATCCTAAAGTAAAATATAAAATAAAAAATAATGAATTTAGTATTTGTTTTATACCAGCTAAAGCTTTAACAACTCTAAAATATTATACTGATGAAAAAGAGAATCTAGGGATAAAGATTATCAAATTTGCATACGATGAGCTGCTTTTAAATCCGCAAAAAGAGTACAAGATTAGCTATTTTGATGATAGTGATGGTGGTTATATGCTTTATATCATCGATATTGAATTAGCTTTGAAGGAATTAGATACTCAAGCGATTAATATCTTAAAAAATATTAATATAATTATTCCATCTCCTTTGTTAATGGGTGGATTTTATAGCTCTAATTTACTTGATAAATCTAGCATAGATTGTTTTATATTTTATGATAATGATGAGAGTTATTTATGCTTTTATCGTAATGGGCGATATGTTATGCATCATGGAATTATATGCGATACTTTGCCTAAGATAGCTAGGAATTGCAAAATTGAATGCACGGCTAAGATTATAGATCAAAATAGCAATAAATTTACTGAGTTATTAAATATAACTGTTCAAACTATCCAAAGTATTGCAAATATCGATAAAATCATACCAGATAGGATATATCTTAGTTCATTTATAGGAGATATTATAGGTCTTAATACTGCTTTATCTAATAAGCTTGGGCAAGAGGTTAGAGGGTTTGAGTTTTTAGATAATTTTAAAAGTCCAGCACCGCTTAATTTAATGATGGCAATATACGCTAAGGAGCTAATACATAAAGGGCAGCTGCTAAATTTTACACTATTTAATAAGCCTAAACCGCTATATAAAAGAGCTGATGGTAGGCTATTTATTAGTATTGCTGCTGGAGCGATTTTGGGATTGATTTATCCGATTTATATGCTAATATTAACTTTTAATATAGAGGCTAAATCTACAAAACTTGGAGCAAATTTGACTTTGCAAAACTCAAGTGTGAGTAGTTTAAATAGTAGTCTAATAGCACTAAATAATGAGATTAAAAGTATAACCATACAAATTCAAAATATAAAAAATAATATAAATAAAAACTTGGCTACAATCGATATTATTGCAAGTAAATTTAATAACCAAAATCCAGCTATAATTTTAGCAAATATCGCAAATTTGATGGATAAATATTCACTTCAAGCAAGGAATATAGAATTAAAAAATAATCAAATCAACATTGCAATCATCTCACAAGATACTCAAAATATTAATAATTTTATAAACTCTTTTAGCGCTAAAACTCACATTGGTCAACTCATCAGCAATCAAAATATTTTTGAATCAAACCTTACGATAGAACAAGAAAATGGATTTTAAATCCTTGTTAGAATCACGCAGCCAAAGAGAACAACATATGATATTTATGGGTGGATTTTTGATTATGTTTTATCTACTTTATCTTAGCTGGGACTATTTTGATAGACTCTATCAAAACGCTTTAGCTAATTATGAATTACAGTTAAATAACTATATCAGTATGAATTCTCCGCAGCAAATTCAAAATCGCTTAGAGCTAGCAACAAAAAGATTGCAAGATAGTAAAATTGAACTAGAAAATTTAAAAGCTGAGAATATCTTTATCCAATCTCACACTAAAAATCTAGTCGCAATCTTGGATAAATTTAGTTCTAGTAGTGAGATTTTAAGCTTTATTGGGGATAAGGCAAAAGAACATAATATAAAGATTTCTCAAATTTTGCCAAATAATATAAAAGAAAATAGTGCTATTTTATATGATTATAATCTATCTTTTAGTTCGACTTTTACTCAAACACTAGCTTTTATAGATGAGCTTAAAGGGGGCTTTATAGATATTAAAGAGGCTAGATTTGAGCCATATAGTAGTCAAATTAGACTAAGTTTGCAGAGCGTAAAATGAGATTGCTTTGTTTGTTTTTAACCATGACTACTTTGCTATTTTCTCAAGATTTAAGTACTAAATACAAATATATCTTAGATTTATACGATAAAAGCCCATTAAGGGCAAATTTAAGCGATATAAACCAAGTAAAATCGCCATTTTACATCACTCAAAATGTTCAAACAGACTTTAATTCTAGCACTTTAAAATTAGAGGCTATAATAGAAAATAGAGCCAAAATCAACTCTAATTGGTATGAACTAGGTCAAAGTTGTCAAGAGATTTGCATTTTAGAGATAGAAAATCAAACTGTAATAATACTGCATAATAATAATAAAATTAGGCTTTCAATCTCAAAGGTAAATAATGATATTAAAGTTTTTTAAAATATTAAGTCTAGCTGCATTAACTATAAATCTAAATGCAAATGAGTGTAAAAATAAGAAATTAGATATGAGTCTAAGCCCAAATATAACATCATATGAAATTTTAGCTCAGCTTGCAAATATTTGTAAATTTAGCATTGCTTTAAGCGATTCAAATACCACTAATGCATTAAAAACCCCAACAAATTTAATAAATATTTCACGCCTTAGTCTTGATGAAATTATACGCTTAGTAGCTGAGTCAAATGATCTTAGTTATGAGTTTAATGACAAAATGTTAAGTTTGTCATATATACAAACTAAAACCTTTAAAATGGATTATATTATCTCAGCTAGACAAGGTCAAGCAATTACTAAAGCTTCTGTAGATTCAGCTCCGATAGAGATTGGCGAGGATTATCAAAATAGTAGTCAAAATGATGAAAATAATCAAGATAATATAATAAAAACTACAGAAAAATTTGATTTTTGGCAAGATCTTGCTAATGAACTAAAATTAGTATTAAATAGCCATAATGATTCATTTATTGCTCCAGCCCCAATCATTAATCCAGCAGCTGGGCTAATTCATATCACTGGTACTGCAAATCAACTACAAAGAGTACAAAACTATCTAAATTTGCTCTCAAACCGACTTAAAAAGCAGGTTTTAATCGATGTAAAAATAATCTCTGTTGAGTTAGATAATAGCTATACAAAAGGTGTTGATTGGAGTAAATTTGAGCTTGGTTTTAAAAGTTATTTAAGCGATGGTACTTCATCACGCCTAATTTTTAGTAAAGGCACTACTCAAAATCCAGCTCATAGCCTAAAGAATATCTCTGGCGGATTTATCATTGGCGGAGATTTACGTCTTAGCCTTGATGGTGTATTAAATTTTTTAAATACTAATGGGAAAAGTCAAATAATCTCAAGTCCTAAAATAATGGCAATGAACAATCAACAAGCCCTAATCTCAGTAGGTGATAATATTAATTATAGAATTGCTGAAGATATTACTAATAATGATACTAGTGAGATTACTAAAACTACTTATAAACAGCACTCTGTATTTATAGGAATTTTACTAAACCTCCTACCTGAAATTAGCGATGAGAATCGCATAATGCTGCGTATAAATCCTAGCTTAAGCAGCTTTAAATATTCAGCTGATGATGCTAAGCAGACACAACCTCGTGTAATCGCTCCAGATACTATGCAAAAAAAGTTATCTACTGTGGTAGAAATTTCTAGTGGTGATAGTATAATTTTAGGTGGTTTAATCGCTAAAAGCCTAGGTAACGAGATTAATAAAGTTCCAATTTTGGGTGATATTCCTTTGCTTGGGTATCTATTTAAAAGCGACCGACAAACTAGCAAAACTAGTGAATTAATCTTTATTATCACTCCAACTATAATTAACGGCTCGATTTTACCAAATGAACTTGGATTTGATGGAGTAGAAATATTTAATAAATAGTGTTTTGTTTAATATTTTAGTGATTTTATAAATGCAAAAAAGTTAATAAGCTTAAGAATAATTTAGTGTTTTTATCGTATATTCAAACCAAAGATTCAAGAAAACTTTTCAAAACTTCAGCTAGCATTTTATAACTTCTAGTAGTTTCATTTAGTTTAGAGCCATTGCTTGAATAAAAGTTTGTTTCAAAAGCATAAATGCAATTATTGGTTTTAACTACATAATCAAATCTTTTAGCAACTTTACCTAGATTTGAAATTAGGTCAGATAAACCAGTTTTTCTAACAATTCAATATCGTCAATATTAGTAAAATGATATTTTAATTTTTTCCATTATCTATTACTTTGATTTCTTTTTCTCTTACAGCAATAAGTAGAGGTAAATATTTTCCTATTTCAGGGTATTTTTTAAACGATAAATCAAAATCATATTCAATATTTTATAAACAATGCTAAAAGTCTGTGTAATATTCGTAAGTTGCTATACTATCAGTAAAATTTGCAAACCATTCATTAAAATTTCTTTTTATATTAAAAATCTCTTTTTTGACATTCTTGTAACAATATTACAGCACGTTTTCCTCTGCTAAAATTTGCAGCTTCATAGGCCGATAGATTTTCCATCATAATTTGATGAAACCCTAATCGTTTAATTTTTTTCTTTAGTATTGCATTAGCTTTTCTTTCTTCAGCCACCATTCCTAGATATATCACGGTAAACCATTTATCAACCCACAAGGAATTTTCTCCATACGAAACACTTATTTCAGTTATTAGGTTAAGTATTGCATTATTAACAACATCAGTTGTTTTATCATATATCAAACAAAAATCATTATATATTTTACTATTACCATAAATTTTAGCTAAATCAATGAAATATTGAAAATATTCAATATCTCTGGGAGCTTTTGCAGATAAATTTTTTTCTTTTAGATACACACAATAGTCGTCAAATTTACCACGATCATAATATACTATAGAATTATCAATAAATCTTTTTAAAATATTCATTCTATCTTCTCCTTTTGTAGTTCATTATAACAATTTCAGTTATATCGCCACGCTTACTTGCTGAAGAGTTTATCATTCTTTTTGCAAAAACCCTCTCAATTTCAAAACCTTTATAAATATCATCAAAGAAATTGTCTTCTTCGTTTGTATTTTTAGGGTCAGAATTTGAAAGCATTAACAGACATTTTTTATTATCTAACAATTTATAATTCTCTTTAAGTTTTATTTGATCATTATCATCAAATCCAGATTTATCATAACTCACAAATGAATTCTTTTCCATAAGTGGTCTATATGGTGGGTCAAAATATACAAATGTGTTATTATCTGCTTTTTCTAAGACTTGTTCATAACTACCAAAACTTATTTCAACTTTTTGTAATAGATTAGAACACAACCTTAAATTTTCTTTATCGCAAATTAGTGGATTTTTATATTTGCCGTGTGGTACATTAAACTTTCCATCTTTATTAACCCTATAAAGTCCATTAAAACAAGTTTTGTTTAAAAATATAAAATCAGCACATTTTTCAAAGTCATAGTGTTTGTTTAAATGAATTTCATTGTATCTATCTCTAACTTTATAAAAATAATTAGCTCTATCTTCGCTTGTCAAATATTCTTTTTCTAATATATCTAGTTGTTTTATTACTTCTTTAAGATCTGCCTTAATACAACGATAGCAGTTAATAAGCTCTTTGTTAATATCATTTATATATGCTTTCTCAATTTGATAGTTTTGTAAAATATCAAAAAGAACAGCACCACCACCGACAAATGGCTCAATATATATTTTAACTTCTCCATTTATTAATTCTTGTGGATATAGCTCTTTAAATTTATTTAAAAGCTGCCCTTTTCCACCAGCCCATTTTAAAAATGGTTTAGATAATTTTTTGTCCATTTCAATATTCTTTCAAAATTATAACTTAGTAATTTAATATATTTATCCAGCTAAAAGCGTATTTAACTCACTTTCGAAATCATCAGTTACGCTAAATTCAGTTACAAACTGCATAATTTGCGTTTTATTCTCATCTAAAACTCTTAAAATCAAGCTCTTTTTGGCTCCGATTATAGCGTTGTGTCTGTGTGCTAGTTGGTAAATTTGATTGATTTTATTTTTGTTTAAAGCGCTTAATTTTAGCTCAATTTCTAATTTTCCAACGATATTTGAGCTAGGTTGTTCGATAGTGGTTTCTGTATTTATGACCTTTTTTTTAGGTGCGTTTCTAAGGGTTATATCGCCATTTTTTGCCTCGTCTATATCGATGATTTGATTGACTATCATTTTTGAGTTTGTATCCCTTGGTGGTGTGACTTTGAGTGCGTATAATCTATCTGTGTTGATTATCTCGCTAGCTTGAGTACAAGCCACATCAAAGGCAAACATATCAGCATTTGAGCTTTTGTCAGTTACGCTTAATACCGCCATTTTATTGCCTGATTTTGTATCTTTGATGCTGATATCATTTAGTTTAGCAATGATGAGATGTTCGCCGTTTTTAGCACTTTTTAAGATATCTAGGATTGTAGAGTGCTTGATGGCGTCGAAATACTCTTTATTCTCTTCTATCTCTTCGGCGGTGATTTTGTTGGATTTTAGTGTGATTTTGGTATTTCCGGCCTCTTCAAGAGTGTAAATTTCATTTACTTTTAGCTTGACTTGTTGGTCGTCTCTATTAAAAAGCATCTTAAATACAAGTGGTTTATTTAGCTCATCTTTTGGCATTGATTCTATCTTTTGTATGTGAGAAAATACCGTAGCTTCCATACTTCCATACATATCAAGGATGGTTATGATACCCATTTTATTGCCAGATTTTGTCAGCTTGATTGAAATATCTTCTATCTTGCCTATTACGATAATCTCATTGCCATCTTCGATAGTGTCAAACTGCGTTGAATTCGTATGCGAAATGGCTTCAATGCTACTTTTAAACTCATCTAATGGATGTCCGCTGATATATACACCTAGATACTCTTGTTCGAAGCTTAAAAGCTCTCTTTGGGTGAATTCATCTGGTGCTAAGCTTAGATTAAGCACCATTTTACTCATACTCTCATCATCGCCAAATAGAGAGAATTGCGCCTCTCTTTTGATATCGGAGCTCTTTTTGGATTGGTCTGTGAGATACTCAATATTTTGCATCAAAGTTTTTCTAGTGTAGCCAAATTCATCCAAAGCACCTGATTTAATAAGCGATTCATAAACTCGCTTATTTACTGCGGTACAATCGCTCTTAGATACTAGATCTTCTAAACTATTTAAGCCATCTTTTCTGATATTTGTGATATCTTCAATCGCAGATCCACCAACGCCTTTAATAGCGCCCAGTCCATAGATGATAGCATCCTTACCATCCTTGCTAATAACGCTAAATTCACTACTACTTTTACTAACGCTAGGCGGGAGTAGCTCTATATCTAAACGGCGGATCTCTTCTATATATTTGGTGATTTTATCGGCGTTATTCTCTTCACTACTTAAAAGAGCAGCCATAAATTCAGCCGGATAATATGTCTTTAAATATGCTGTTTGAAAGGTGATAAGAGCATAAGCTGCGGAGTGGGATTTGTTAAATCCATATTCGGCAAATTTCATAATCAGCTCAAAGAGAGCATCAGCCTTATCTCTATCAAAGCCATTTTGAGAAGCGCCATCTAGATACTGGGTTTTGAGCCTTAGCATCTCATCTTCTTTTTTCTTACTCATTGCTCTACGGACTAAATCCGCTCCACCAAGGCTAAATCCACCCACAGTTTGAACTACTTGCATGACTTGTTCTTGATAGACTATAACCCCATAAGTTGGCTCCAATATCGGTCGCAAGGCATCAAAAGCGTATTCTACGCTCTTTTTGCCATGTTTAATATCTATAAAATCATCCACCATACCTGAATTTAGCGGCCCTGGGCGATATAGTGCGATCATAGCGATTATATCTTCGAAGCAATCGGGCTTTAATTTGGCGGCCAATTTTTGCATTCCGCTAGATTCTATCTGAAAAATTCCAAGAGTGTTGCCACTTTGTATAGTTTGGTAGGTTTTAGGGTCGTTAAAATCGATCTTTTCCCATAAAATATCTTGATTAAATCTAGCTTTAATAAGCTTAATAGCATCATCAATCACAGTTAGCGTTTTAAGCCCTAAAAAGTCAAATTTAATAAGATCTACATCTTCAAGATAATCCTTAGTATATTGCGTGACATAGTGGCCATCTTCGGCGTTGCTTTGTCGCCATAGTGGTGCCTTTTTCCATAGTTCTTCATTGCTGATTACTATACCAGCAGCGTGCATACCGGGATTTCTATTTAAGCCTTCAAGCTCGCAAGCATATTGCCACACGCTTCTAGCTAGCTCATTACTCTCTATCAATTCAGCGATTTTTGGCTCTTTTTCAAAGGCTCCAGGCTCAAATTCACCATTTTTATTTGTGTAGCCTTTTAAGCTATGCTCATCAGGAATTAGCTTTGCCATCGCATCAGCATCAGCGTATGGCATACCCATAACCCTAGCGACATCTCTTATAACGCCTTTGGCTAAGAGCTTACTAAATGTAGCTACTTGAGCGACATTATACTGGCCATACTTTTCAATCACATAATCAATAACTTCGCCTCTGCGATTTTGACAAAAATCCACATCAATATCAGGCATACTTATACGCTCAGGATTTAAAAACCTCTCAAATAGCAAGTTATATGGGATCGGATCAAGGTCAGTTATACGAAGGGCGTAAGCTACCAAGCTTCCAGCGGCCGAGCCACGCCCAGGGCCTACTGGGATACCACGCTTTTTGGCTTCGTTTATAAAATCAGCCACGATAAGCATGTAGCCTGGGAATTTCATATTTTTAATGGTGTTTATCTCTAAGTCTAGCCTATCTTTGTAAATTTGATGTTTGCTAGGATCGATAAACTCTAAACGCTTTTTAAGCCCCTCTTTACACTCATATTCAAACAAAAGGCTATCATTATCCAAATCATACTCTAAATCTGGGTTTGGCAAGGCTAGATCCCTTGCTTTGGCATATTCTTGGGTGAATTTGAAATTTGGCGGAGTGGCGTTGCCTAATTTAATCTCTAAATTACACTTATTTACTATCTCTTGGGTATTAGATACCACTTCTGGGATATCAGCGAAAATCTCGCTCATCTGCTCTGGGGATTTAGCATAAAATTCGCTTAAAACCTGCTCTTTGACACTCTCATCGAAATTTTTATTGGCTGAGATATAGACAAAGATTTTTTGTGCTATGGCACTATCTTTGGTGGTGTAGTGAGCGTCGTTTGTGGCGATTAATTTAATACCAGTCTCTTTAGATAATCTGATAATATCACTATCAATTCGCTGCTGATCAAATATCCCATGACGCATAATCTCAAGATAAAAATCATCGCCAAATATATCTTTATACTCTAGTGCTGCAGCCTTAGCCGCTTCATATCCGCCTGCACCCCTTTTGATGTTTCTCTCACTTAAATTTAGATGAAAATTCACCTCTCCTGCCAAACAAGCCGAGCTACAAACTAGCCCCTCGCTATGCTCTCTTAATAGCTTTTTATTGATTCTTGGATAGTAGTAGTATCCCTTGATATAGCTCATTGAGCTAAGATACATTAAATTTTGATATCCTATCTCATTTTTGGCAAATAAGCATAGATGAAATCTATATCTACTCTCTTTAGAGCTTATATCATCGTTATTATGGATATAGGCTTCAAGACCAATAATTGGCTTTATCCCCTCAGCCCTCATCCCTTTATAAAACTCAATTGCTCCAAACATATTTCCATGATCAGTAATAGCACAAGATTTTATATTCATCTCTTTTAGTCTTTTAGCTAAAGTTTTAATCTTATTAGCTCCATCTAAAAGCGAATACTCAGTATGTAAATGCAGATGGGTAAAATCCAAACTCATATATAAATCCTAAATTAATTTTTATTTAATACTACGCTATCTATGCTTTTAAAGATAAAACTACTATTTTGTTCTATGGTATTAAATTTATCAACAAGTTTATCTATATCTTGTCTATTTTCATCTCTTAAAACTTTAATTATCAACTCTAAAGCCTCTTTGATTTTAGCAGTTTGTTCTGGGCTGAATTTAGCAAAATTACTCTCACAATCATGCAATAACTCATCTATATGCGCTTTTTGCTCTGGAGTAAATTTTAGCTCATTTAATGCGTTATTATAAGCTGTGGTTTTGGCTAAAATAAGATCAATTTTGGTTAAAATTCCAATAGTTTTATTTTGCGTTAATTCTGAGACTTTAGCTGTAGTAGCTGCGTCAGTACTAAAATTTTCTAGAGCCTCTTTTAATTTATCTGTGTTATCTAAAGCTGTTTGGGCCACTTGATTTATCATATCAGTTGAGCGGTTTAATTCATCGGCGTCTTGACTTAGCATTGTTACGGTACTTTCAATATCAGCAGTAGCCCTAGTTGTATTTTCTGCTAATTTTCTAACTTCATCAGCAACAACTGCAAATCCTCTACCATGCTCACCTGCACGAGCAGCTTCAATGGCGGCATTTAGAGCAAGAAGATTAGTTTGGTCAGCTATATCTTTAATTAAATTTACTACATTACTAATATCGGTTGCTCTTTGATATATACTTTGAGTAGTTTGGTTAGTATTTGATGTTATTATATGAAAATTTGAACTTAGCTCTTCGACTTTGCTTATGCTCTGGGCGGCAATAGCGGCAGTTTGCTGACTAGAATTTACTACCTTAGCTAAATCACTTACACTTGCGATTAGATCTCTTTGAACGCTATCCATTCCATTTGTACCATTGCCAAGTTCGGTAAATTTTTGGCTTAAAATTCCTCTGATTTTTCCTTTTTGCCCCTCTAAAACACCGGTTACGCCTTCGCTTAGAGATTCTGCGTTATTTCTAAAAATCCCTTTAAATCCCTCAACATAGATATTTCGATACTCTTTGCCACTTCTGGCTGCTAAAATGCTACTTTGAGTCTCTCTTTGTAGGGCTTCTACTTGATCTAAAAGGTCATTGATATACTTAGCTATCGTTACTAATCTAGAATCATTATCAATATTTGTAATCCTAGCTTCTAATTTGCCTTTTGATGCGCCACATACTACTGCTACTATCTCATTATAAACAATATCATCAAATTTACTTTTTTTGCTAAATATACCCATTTACTATCCTTTTACTCTTTGTAGTTCATTGACAAAGCGGTCGTATGTAGTGTTGTGCGTAGCTAATAAATCGGCTATATATTTTTGGCTAGCTTCGATTCCGCTGAATTTTTCTAATTCTAACATTTTTTGGTATATTGGGATGATTTTCTCCACGGCTTGTGGATTGGCTTTGCGTCGCACTGAGTAGTAGCCTATGATATTGCCACTTTCATCAAGAGAGCTTGTAACATTGGCAAATACCCAGTAATATCCACCATCAAAGGTTATATTTTTAACAAAAGCAAATATCTCTTGTTTATTTTTTATCCTATCCCAAAGTAGCTTAAATACATACTTTGGCATATCGGGATGGCGAACTATATTGTGATTTTTGCCTATGAGATCTGAATTTTTGGCATTTACGATATTTAAAAAATAGCTATTAGCATAAGTAATGTAGCCTTTTAAATCTGTCTTTGTAGTAATGAAAGCTTCATCGCCAATCTCTTTTTGCTGATTATTTAGTAGATTAGTACTCATTTTGCTCTCCCGCAATTTTCTAAACTACAAATTTTATAAAAAAATATATTAAATTCTAATATATTTAGTGTAAAATAGTGCTTTTTAGTTTTAGATTATATCATATTGCCGTAATAATAACTTGCAAAATAAATACTTATTAAAATATTTACTTTAATACTTTTGATTTATTTTATTATTATTTTCTTGATATGTTTTAGAAGATAAAGCAATCCATATAAACAAAAAATTAAAACCCCTCTAAAAGGATAAAATATAACTCTTTGATTTGCGTATCGTTTAAGTGAGCAGTTGAAGCAGTAGAAAGAAATTTAATCACGCTATCATAGTTTAATGGATTTTTGCCTATACATTCAGGATGGGCAAGTAAAAATGCTCTACCAAGTCCGACTTGTTCATTAAGCTTGCCATCGCAGATAAAACAACTAGTATCAATATGCAATCGCCCCTCAAATTTTAAAATCATTGCATAGGATTCAAGTACGACTCTAATAGGGTTTTGGCGGTGAAATTTCTTAGCACACATTTCAAGTATTTCAAAATAAAACTCATCACTCTCTTGTACATCACGTAAATGATCAGCCATTAGCCGCATAAAATTTTGCCAAACTAAAAGTCGTTCACGCTCGATTAACCAGCTAAATCCTAGATGCATAGTCGAGCGAAGATGCGGCAAAAAGCTTTTACTTTCAACTAATTCAAAATCAAGTTTAAATCCTTGAGTGATAATAGGGTGACGAGCGCCATAAAACCTATAACATTTGATCTGTTTGTGCGGTGAGAGAATTGTGACAATACAGTCTTCATCTCTTACTTTTTGAACCTTTAAGATATAGCCCTGCATGGGTCAAAAAATTGTTCAATCTGTTCTCTCATCTGCTCTGGAGAGTGCATTTTATTAACGCTAGATCTAAATTCGCTAGCCCCATTAAGACCTTTGGAGTATTCGTGTAAATGTTTGCGAAAAATCCCTATAGCATGATTACCATAAGTATTAAGCATTAGTTCAAAATGTTCTTTAATTACTTGTCTTTTTTCATCTGGATTTATACTTTGATTTTCTTTAATCTCTTTAAATATCCATGGAGAACCAATACTAGCTCTGCCAATCATCAGTCCATCACAACCAGTAGTTTTTAATACATTTTGATAGTTATCTAGATTAATGTCGCCATTGGCAATAACTGGAATTGTTGTATTTGATTTTATTTTAGCGATGGCTTCATAATCAACTGGTGCGCTATATCCACCAGCTCTAGTTCGTCCATGCACACAGATAAAATCAGCCCCAGCGTTAGCTAAATCTTGAGCTATTAGGTGTGCCATTTTGGTGTTAAATCCTAGACGAATTTTAACCGAAGTATAGCGTTTATTTGATTTAGTTTTAATCGTTTCAATGATATTACATAGCAATTTTGGTTCATTTAATAAGGCTGAACCGGCATTTTGTTTTATTACTTTTGGCACTGGACAACCACAGTTTAAATCAATCCCATCAATCCCATCAAATTCATTTAAAATCTCTACTGCTCTAGCGATTACGTCTGTGTCGCTACCTGCTAGCTGAACTATATATGGCGTTTCTAGTGGAGATTTTTCTAGCATTGCTAAGGTCTTATCATGTTCATATACAAGAGCATTTGAGCTAATCATTTCACTAACTGTACAATCGCAGCCAAAACGCTTAGCTAGGCTGCGAAGTGGTAGATCAGAAAAGCCCGCTAAAGGGGCTAAAAATAACGGTTTTGAGCTAAAATCAATCATTAATAAAATAGATCCGCTCTAGCGATTTTACCATGATCTCTTAAAAAGAGTAAGGTCTCAATACGCTCAAATTTAGCATTACCGCTCATTATCGCTTCTCTAAGCTTTTCTATCATTTGGAAGTCATAAAGTAGATATAAATATGCTTCAAATGCAGCCCCTTCATCATTTCTAAGATGCTCAAACATAGATATAAGCAGATCTGGATCAACTTTTGTTTTAAGAATTTTAGCAATTTTAATATATTCATCTGAGGTAAATTTAACTTTATTAATAATTCCAAACATATCATTTGTACTAATTTCAAATTTGTCTTTAGAGTATCTATTTACCAGTGTTAATACATCGTTATTTGTGTAGATTGGATTGAATTTAGATAGTTCTAAAAACGAACCATTTTCTACGAGTGCATTTGAAGCAAAAGCTCTTAATTCTTCGTTTGCATCATTGCTAGATAAGATGGTAATAGCGTATTTATAGTCAGCTTGAATTTTGTTTTTTTCATTTTGGATATAGAGTGGATTAGTTTTTAAAAGCTTAAATCTTTTTAACTCACATACTTTTCCAGTTTTTACATCATTGTAAAGCTCATAGGCGGCTCTTAAATCATCGTTATGAAGAACTGGTTTGCCTAAATTTAGCCATGGAGAAAGAGATTTTGTAACCTCACTTGAAGCCGCAAAAAGATCGGTTTTAAAATCTTTATTTGACTCTAGTCCAAGGTAAATTTCCTTAGCTAAAACATTATAAATTTGAGCATCGCTTTTCATTGCTCTACCTTCTAGGTAGATTTTAAACCCATAGTAGCTCATATGCAAAAGTGCTAAAATCGCAAAGATACAAAGTGGCACCACAAGCCATGTAGCTACTGGTAATTCAAGTGTATAGCTAAGAATATTTATAGCATAATTTTGGTCAGCAAACGAAAAAGTGACCAGCCAAACAAGCCCAATATAGATAACAGAATATAAGAAAAATCGTCTAGTTTTCATCTTTTACCCTTATTTTATTATTGTTTTTTCAGCAATTTCACGACATGTAATGCAGTAGCGTGCGTGTGGTTTTACTTTTAGGCGTTCTATATCAATATCATCTTCGCACATATCGCAAATACCATAAATTCCAGATTCAATTTTTGTTAATGATTGATCAATTTCATTAAGCTCTTGTTGTTGTTTAGCTGAGATTGAGTGTTCTAGTTCTTCATCAGCACTAATACTAGCAAAGTCAAGCTCATCAGTAGCACCACTTTGTCTAAGTCCATCAATCTCGCTAGCTGCATCATTGATATTTCTTTGAATTTGCTCTTTTCTCTCTAAAAGCAACTCTTTAAAATACTCTAGTTGGCTTGTTGTCATATAACTCCTTTTTATTTATGATAGGGGTGGTTTGCATTAATGCAAAGAGCGCGAAAAATCTGCTCATATAGTACGAGTTTAGCTATTTTATGCGCAAATGTTAGCCGTGATAAACTCACTAACTTATCCATCTCTCCTCGTAAATTATCACCTAAACCATAAGCCCCGCCAATAAAAAATGAAATTTGATTTCTATCTTTAAGAAGCTTTGCAAACTCAAAGCTATCAAGCATTTCACCACGCTCATCAAGTCCGATGCAAAAACCATTTAAACAAGGCTTATATGCCTCTTCATATGCTCTATGCGATGCGGCTTGGCCTTGAATTTGAGCTTTAGCAATTTGTGGGCTAAATTTATTAATCTCTTTAATATTAGCCCATTTGCTACTCATCTTGATATAATCTTTTATATCTTTATCATCATCAAGCTTTTGAAGGCAATGGACTAGAATTTGCACTAAATAGCCTCATTAATTGGGCTATAAAAATTATCATTTTTCATAAAAAATCTTATCATATCACTAAGATATTTTTTATGCTCATCTCTTGGGACTATAGCATCTATTAATCCATGCTCTAGTAAGAACTCAGCTCTTTGAAAACCTTCAGGTAGGCTTGCTTTAATAGTTTGTTCAATAACTCTTTGGCCTGCAAAACCTATTAAAGCTTTTGGCTCAGCAATGATTAAATCACCTAGCCAAGCAAATGAAGCTGAAACTCCACCCATAGTAGGGTCAGTAAGAACTGAGATATATGGCAATCTATTATCGCTTAAAAGTTTGAGTGCAGCACTAGTTTTGCTCATTTGCATAAGACTAAATGTACTCTCTTGCATTCTTGCGCCACCGCTTGCACTTACTATAATAAGTGGATTTCTTTTTTCTATCGCTCTGCGAACTGCACGAGTGATTTTTTCACCTTCAACTGAGCTTAGGCTACCACCCATAAAGCTAAAATCAAAAACCACAAGCTGAACTGGTTGGCCATCAATTGTAGCTTCTCCTGAGATTACTGAGCTTGTTTTGCCATTTTTACTTTGACCTTCTTCAATTCTCTTTTTATATGATTTTTTATCTACGAAATTTAATGGATCTATTGGTCTTAAATTTGCATCAAATTCAACAAAACTTCCAACATCGCTAATTAATTCTATTCTTTTTTGAGCGCTAAGTCTCATATGATATCCACATTTTGGACAAACATTATAGCATGCTTCAACTTCTTTAAAATACATTAAAGAGCTACAACTGCTGCATTTTACCCAGTGACTTGGAGCTTCACTTGGGTGAGATTGTTTTTTGCGTATTTTTGAAAAAAAATCACCTAGCATTTTTTTCCTTTAATAAAAAATTGGGCGATTATAGCAAATTTTTCTTTAAATTCATATTTTTATTACTTTTAAATTGATTTTATAGATTGTTTTATCTGCGTTTAATTATAGTTAAATTTATACAGATACAATTTCGCAATTCATAAAAATTATTAAGGAGATTTAGTATGATAGTTACTAATAAAGCACCACAACTAAGTGGCGTAGCAGTTCTAGGCAATGGTCAAATTGAAGAAAATTTTGATCTATATAAAAACATTGGACCAAAAGGTGCAGTAGTATTTTTCTATCCAAAAGATTTTACATTTGTTTGCCCAAGCGAAATCATCGCTTTTGACAAAAGATATAAAGAATTTAAAGATAGAGGTATTGAAGTTATCGGCGTTAGCACAGATAATGAATACTGCCACTTTGCATGGAGAGAAACAGATATTAAACAAGGCGGTATCGGTAGAGTACAATTCCCTCTAGTAGCTGACCTTAAAAAAGAGTGGGCAAGAGGATTTGATGTACTATTTGATGAAGCAGTAGCTCTAAGAGGTAGCTTCCTACTAGATAAAGATGGTACAGTTCGCCACGCAGTAATAAATGATTTACCACTTGGCAGAAATATCGATGAAATGGTAAGAATGGTTGATACAATGCTATTTACAAATGAGCATGGTGAAGTTTGTCCAGCTGGCTGGAACAAAGGTGATAAAGGTATGAAACCTACAACTGAAGGTGTAGCAAGCTACCTATCAACTGATGGCGACAAACTATAATTCTACCTTTTAATTAATTTGGCTGCGACTCGCAAGAGTCGTAGCCTTTTTTTATGTCTAATTTTTACAATCGGATATTTTGTATTTAATATAAAATTTAAAAGCCCTTTAAATAGAGTTTAACTACCTAAAAGGCTTAAAAATTATCCATGTGTTCTTTGGAATTCCTTCATAAATTCACATAGAGTTTGTACGCTTTGTTGTGTTACAGCATTATATATAGAAGCTCTTAAACCACCTAAGATTCTATGACCTTTTAATCCTATCATTCCATTTTGTTCAGCTAATTTAACAAAAGCTCCATCAAGTTCAGCACTTGGAGTGGCAAAACTAACATTCATTAAACTTCTCGAACCTGGTTTTGCAAATGCTTTGTAAAAATCTGAATTATCTATAAGTTCATATAAAGCAGCTGCTTTTTGCTCATTTACAGCATTTATAGCATTTAAACCACCTTGATCTTTGATCCAATCAAGAACCAAATCAAACATATAAATTCCAAATGTAGGTGGTGTATTAGCTAGTGAATTAGCCTCTATTTGCGTTATATAACGAAGCGGAGTAGGAACGCTATCTTTAACTCTTGCGGCTAAATCTTTTTTAACTATAACAATAGTTATACCAGCTGGGCCAGCATTTTTTTGTGCTCCACCATAGAATAATCCGATATTGTGTGCTTTAAAATCAATTTCACGGCTTAAAAGATCAGAACTGCTATCTACTACTAGTGGGCATTTTGGGCTTGGAAGTGTGGCGTATTGTGTGCCGTAAATCGTGTTATTTGAGCAGATATAACCATAATCAGCATCATCACTAAAATTAAAATTTGGAATGTGATCAAATTTAGTATCTTCGCTACTTGCTATTACCTTGTAATTGATATTTTGGATTTTGGCTTCTTTGATTGCTTTTTGCGTCCAAACGCCGGTATTTACATATTCGGCCACGCCACCAGTGTAAATATTCATCGGAATTTGAGCAAATTGCAAAGTCGCACCACCTTGTAAAAATAGCACCGCATAATCATCGCCGATATTATAAAAACTTTTTAGTTTAGCAATGGCGTTATTGTGCAACTCTTCAAAAACTTTCCCCCTATGGCTTACCTCCATAATGCTATAACCAAAGCCGTGATAATCGGTAAATTCAGCCTGTGCACGCTCTAAAACTGCTAATGGAATCGCACTTGGACCAGCACTAAAATTTAAAACTCTACTCATTTTATCCCCTTATTTTATTATTGCTTGTTTGCATAAATTTTGTGAACTAATAGTAATCTCATCGCCGCTTTTTAGCTCAGATAATGAGATGATTTGCGAATCTTTTATAATATGTGCCATATTTTTTGTTACCTTGTAAAAATACTCTTGTCTTTTAAAAACTAACTCAAATTTATCAATTTTTGATTGAGCTAAATTAAATTTTTTATGTAAAAAGTTATCTAAATTTGACTTAAAACTATCTAAAGTAAGAGTAGCTAAGTTGATTTTTTGTTCTATTGCTTTAGATTTTATCTGTGCTTTGGCTAAATTTAAATAGCTTTCACATTTGTTGAATTTAGATGATATAATCGCTTCAAGAGTATTTTGAAAAATATCAAGTTTTTGATGAAGTTCATTACTATCAGGCAAGAGATCAACCATCGCAGCAGTGGGTGTAAGCGATCTGTGATCAGCTACAAAATCACTAATACTATAATCAATCTCATGCCCTATAGCTGAGATAATAGGCGTCTTTGCTTCATAAATTGCATAAGCCAAGCCTTCATCATTAAAACACCACAAATCCTCTTTGGACCCGCCGCCTCTAGCAATGACAATTACATCTAACTCCATAGAATCAGCAAGCTTTAACATCTTAATTAAATTTGCTGGAGCGCTATTTCCTTGAACTAAGGAATTAAATAGATAAAACTTAGGCAAAACATACCTATCACTAATAACCTTACACATATCAGCAAATGCTGCAGAGCTAGCACTTGTAATGATTCCTACTTTGCTTGGATATTTTGGTAGTGGTTTTTTATCTGCTCTATTAAATAAACCAGCAAGAGCTAGACGCTCTTTGAGCTGATTAAATGCAAGCTCAAGCTCACCTACACCAATTGGAATAATGCGACTAGCGATGAACTGATAGCTACCATTTGAGCTATAGATTGAAAGCTTACCAATTAGCGTAACTTTCATTCCATCTTTTATTTCAAATTTTATATTTTGATTAGTAAATTTATACATAGCTACGCTGATGGCAGATTTTTCATCTTTGAGCGTAAAGTACCAGTGGCCACTACTATGTTTTGTTAAGCGACTTATCTCGCCTTCAACTTCAACTACGCTAAAGTGCGACTCTAATAACGCCTTAGCCGACTCATTTAGATCGCTTACTGTCATATATTTTTAACCTTTTTAGCAATAAACATAGTGCTAATATTCATACTAAACCCTTTAACTATCACCATCTCAAAACCACTTCCTTCAAGTTCACGACAAAACTCATTTGAGTCTAAAAAACCTTCAATGCTTCTAGGTAGATACTCATAAGCCTCTTTATTTTTGCTTATAAATCCACCGATTGCAGGCAAAATATTGTGTAGATAAAAATCCCTAATCTTTGCTATTGGGCCACTTTTATCCCTTTTGGTAAATTCTAAAACAACTAAATATCCGCCAATTTTTAAAACTCTATTAAACTCATGTAAAGCTTGAGTTCTAGCTACAACATTTCTAATACCATAACTTATACTAACTATATCTTGGGTATTTGGGTTTAATCCTGTATTATCAGCTTTTGCCTCTTTAAATTCACAATTTGGGAGCTTTTCTTTGGCTACTTTTAACATCTGCTTACTTGGGTCAATTCCGGTAATTTTTTCAATTTTTAAATTTGCTTTTTTGGCGCTATTAATCCATGCTTGAATCATATCTCCAGTGCCGCAAGCGACATCTGCAATATTTAGCGATGAGTTAAAATTTTTTAAAACTTGATCACAGGCTGAGCTTCTCCAAGAAGCGTCGATTCCAAAGCTTAATATTTTATTAGCTTTATCATAAGTAGGCGCAATTTCATTAAACATATTTATGATTTTTTCTTGGTTTTGCACTAGATTTCCTTTTGATAGTATGGTTTTAGTTTTTTTGAGATTTTAGCTAGCTTTTTATCGAATTTTTTTAGCTTTTTATTTAATTCTTTATTTATTGATTTGCTATCTTTTTGGTTAGATTTTTTGAATTTATAGACTAAATTTGTGATTTTTGAGAGTTTTTGCTCAAATTTAGTTAATCCAAAAATCTGATAAAATGCATTAACAAGCACAAAAAGTTCGCTTAGAGTGTTTGAATTTAAGGCGGTTTTGGCTTTAATTTCTTGGCGTAAATTTACTATACTTTTGCGGATTGCATATGCTGATGATGAAGAAATTTTCCACTCTTTAATGCAGTAAAATGAGTGTGTATCGTATAAAAAAATCTCCAATTCAAAGCATAATGATTGAAACCCATTCTCAAAATATATCTGAATTTGAGCTAAAATATCTTTTAATTCAGAATTATTTTGTCCTTTTAAAATTTGGCCTAAATGTTCAAATAGCGGTAAAATTTGATCTAGAAGTTTGCTAAATTTAACAACAACAAGCTTATCAAATATAAAATCAAAGCTATTAATTAGGCAGTTTATTTCTATTAAATGCTTTCCAATTATAGCCAAAATCGCACTATTTTTATCTTTTTGGTAGAGTTTTCTAAGCCCATCAATTAAAAAGAGCTTTTGCAAAATTAGCAATCTAACCCCATCATAAGCACTAATATCGATACCAAAATATAGCATTTTGTTGCCTATTTTTGGGAGTTTGGATGTGATTTCTAAATAGTTGATATTTTGCAAAATTTTTCCTTGAATAAAAGTGAAGAATTTTACACTAAAACTACTAAAATATAGCTTTAAAACCCCGTATTTAGGGCTTTAAATTTAGCAACACTTTGAACAATTTGAGACATTTGCAACGATATTTAATCTATTTATTAAGTTACCTATCTTTTGTTCTAGATGGGTTTGATATGAGATCATCTGCGCATCATTGGCGCTAATATCTGTAATGTTGCCACAATTGCTACATACTAAATGAATGTGTGGTTGCTCGTAAATATCATATTTTGCTTTTTGGTTTGGGCTATTAACCTCAATTACTAAATTTTCATTTATAAGGGTGCTTAGATTTTTATATACTGTTGCAAGTGATATAGATGGGTATTCGCTTTTAATTTGTTCATAAAGCTCATCTATAGTTGGATGCGTGTGATTGCTTAGTATTTTTAACACACACAGTCTTTGTGGAGTGGCTTTAAGTTTGGCTTGTTTTAAAAGCTCCATGTAATCCATACTTTTTTCCTCTTAATTAAATGGGTATATTTTATCCAAAAAATATTTAAATTCAACTTTATTAATTAATATTTTTTATCTATTAGCCTATCTTGTTTAAAGTATGATTTTTTTAGCAATCTCTTCAATACTGATGTTTAAGCTATTTTCTACTAAATTTATAGATCCATGCGTTATAAACTTATCTTCATACTCAAAGCTTACAATACTTACATCTTTAATATTATTCTCTTGTAAAAATCCAGATAAAATCTCGCCAACCCCACCACGCTTAGCACTATCGCTAAAAATATACCATTTTTTATGCTCTTTAGCAAGGTTTAAAAGCAGCTCTTTATCAAGTGGTTTTATAAAGATAAGATCTATAATTGTAGGATTAATATCTAAAAATTTAGCTACCTTGTATGCTTTAGCCACCGCATTACCGTATCCAATAAATGCGACATTTTCATTATTTTGCGATAAAATTTGGGATTTTCCAAGCTCTACTTTAACTGGTTTAAACTCATCACTAAGCCCAAAATTTCCCCTAGGATATCTAATAGCAAGTGGCGAATTAAAACTATAAGAAAATTCCATAATCTCTTTAAACATTAATTCATCTCTAGGTGCTGCAAGAGTAAAATTTGGTATAGCGTTTAAAAAGCTAATATCAAAAGCTCCTTGATGCGTCTCACCATCTTCTCCTACTATGCCAGCTCTATCCATGCACAAGACTACAGGTAAATTTAAAATAGCACAATCATGAATGACTTGATCATAGGCTCTTTGCATAAATGTTGAATATATTGCAATATAGGGTTTAAAACCTTCTTTTGCCATTGCTGCCATAGATGTAACTGCATGCTGTTCTGCAATTGCAGTATCCCAAAATCTATCTGGAAATTTCTCAATCAAAGCCCCAATTCCAGTACCACTAGGCATAGCAGCTGTTACGCCTACTATATTATCATATTTACTAGCAAGTTCTAAAAGTAAACTGCTAAAAATTTCAGTAGCATTTTTTTGACTAGATTTTTGTAGTGCTATACCATTTTGCGGATTAAATGGACTAACGCCATGCCACTTCTCTTTTGGGCCTTCGGCAATTTCATAACCTTTGCCTTTTATCGTTTGGGCATGGATTATAACTGGTTTTTTCATATTTTTTGCTACGCTAAGAGCTGAGATTAAATCCTTGATATTATGCCCATCTACTGGACCTATATACTCAAGCCCAAGCTCTTCAAAAAACATCCCAGGAGTAATGAGTCTAATGCCTTCTTCTAATCTTTTAGCCATATAAGCCGCTGAGTCTGGCATAAGCTCTAAAAGTTGATTAATTTTGCTTTTAAATTTTTGATAAAATGGCCCCGCCATCATCTGTGATAGGTATTTGCTCATAGCACCAATCGGTTTTGAGATACTCATCTCATTGTCATTTAAGATAATAACACATGGATATTTAAGATCGCCTAGCTCATTTAAAGCTTCATACGCCATCCCAGCGCTTAATGCCCCATCGCCGATTAGAGCTACGGGTAATCTATCTTCGTTTTTAAGCTTAATAGCCTTAGCAGCGCCTACTGCAAGACTAATAGATGTAGAACTATGTCCAGCTATAAAATAATCATATTCACTCTCGCTAGGTTTAGTATATCCACTAATTCCACCAAATTGACGCAAACTATCAAATTCATTCCAACGCCCGCTTAATAGCTTGTGGGTGTAGCTTTGGTGGCTAACATCAAATATAAATGGATCATTTGGGGGATTAAATACATAGTGCATCGCAATACTAAGCTCTACAACTCCTAAATTTGAGCTTAAATGTCCGCCATTGGTGCTAACTACACTTAAAATTCGTTCCCTGATATCACAGGCTAGAGATTCTAGTTCGCCTAGCTTTAGAGATTTTATATTCATTTTATTCGCTTAATATTTTTTTAATTTTCTCAAATCTAGCCATTACGCTGCCATCGATATTGCCTATATCGCTTAGAACGATTACACCACCAACTGATACAGCCTCATCACTGCTAAGTTTTATATTAGATTTTAGAGTTAAATTTGATTTTATAAACTCATAATCTTTTGGATTGGCTTTTATCTCAATTGCTGTAGCTTGGTTTAGTTCATCAATTAAGCTTTTAGCGATATTTAAGGCAATCTGAGCTGAGCTGTCTTTTATCTCTTTTAAGACTACTTCTTTAGCAATCTCAATAGCAGTTGCTGCGATTTCACTTTGACTAGTTGCTAGTAAAGTTTCAAGTTTAGCAGTTTGCTCATCGAGCTTATCAATGGAACTTGAATACTTTTTGCTAATTTCATTTAAAGCTGCATCATACTCAGCTTTAGCCTGTTCGTGTCCTTCTCTTAACCCTTCTTCTTTGGCTCTTTGAGTCTCATTTTCTAGGCGAATTTTAAATTCATTCTCTTGATGTTCAATCTGCATTTGAAGCTTAACGATATTACCGCTTAGATCATCAGTTCGCTTTAAAAGCTCTTCAATAAATGTTGATTCTATTAAATTTGACGACTCTTGAGCTGGAGTTGAGCTTGATTCAGCATTTTGTGTATTTGACTCAAAATCATCTCTTGCATCGCTATTTGTATCTTGGATTGGCTCCTTGACTGGTTGCTCTTTTGGTGATTCATTTGATTGGAGCGCTAAAACCTTAAATCTATATGGCTCGACTATATGCTCTTCGTTGTTTTTATGTATTACACTACTTGCTATCATTCTATCATCTCTTCGCTTACGCCGACTTGGAATACTCCATCTTCAGCTAGTTTTTGAACTAGTTCTACAACTTTTCTTTGCGCCTCTTCAACCTCTTTTACACGTACAGCACCAATAAATTGCATCTCTTCGATAAATGCTTCACTTGCTCTTTGACTCATATTGGCTAGGAATTTGCGTTTTAACTCTTCGCCGCTGCCTTTTAAACCAACCATAAGTACCTTTTTATCCACAACTTTGAGAATTTCTCTAATAGCATTGTTATCAAGAGAGCTAATATCATCAAATGTAAACATAAGATCTTTAATGATCGTAGCAAGAGCCGGATCATTTTTCTCAATAATTTCAATTGTAGATTTGCTTGCTTTTTGACCAAGACGGTTAAGAACTTCTGCAACAGCTCTTGGTCCACCAACTTCAACTTTATAGCTTGTAAGGCTATCAAGCTTGGATTCAAGTACGGTTGAAACACGTTTGACAACAGATGGGCTAATATCGCCTAGGTTTGCCATACGCATTACAACTTCGCTTCTAATATCATCTGGTAGATAAACTAGGGTTTCAGCAGCACTTGATGAATCCATATGGGCTACGATTAGAGCGATGGTTTGTGGATGTTCTTTGACGATAAAGTCGGCTAACTGCTGAGGTCGCACCTGGCCAAGATAGCCAAAAGATTTGGTGGTTTCGAGTGATTTTTGGAGTTTATCCATAATTTTTTGAGCGATTTCTGGACCAAATGTTCTAAATAAAATCTCTTTAGCATATTCGATACCGCCACTTTGTAAATATTGGTTAGACTGACTAACTACATAAAATTCTTCTAGCACTGCAGCTGCTATTGATTTATCGATAGTTTTGGCAGTGGCAATATATTTTGAGATTTCAGTGATAATATCTATATCCATATGCGCAAAAAGCATCGTAGTAACATCTTCACCTAGCTGAATGAGTAAGATGGCTATTTTTTCAGCCATGCTCAAATCTTCATATACTGCCTTTTGTTCTTCGTTTAGCTTCATTAGAATTCCTTATTGGAGTTAAATCCAGTATCATTTTTAAGCATATTTTGCAACAATGTAGCGATCTCATCGCTTCTTTCAGTGGCAATGAGTTTGAGTTTTTCTAGCATAACTTCGTATTTAAGCTCATTTTCATCAAAATTCTCACCAATTCCAAGTTCATCTTCAACCCGTTTTCTAGCAGCTTTGAATTTCTCCAATGTATCCTCGGCTTCTTCTTGGATAGTAGATTCATGTGAGAGCGGCTCAAGACCTTCGTCTTTAGACTCTTCAAGCATTTTATTAAGAAATGGAGTAATAACTTGTTTATAAAATACATATAAAATTATTAAAACTATTAGATATTTTAATACCGGTACAATTGGTTTAAAATATGTATCTACAACTTTTTGGAAGCCTGTTACCTGTGCAATTTTACCAGTTTGTCTAAATTCAAAATTACTTACTGTAACTTCATCGCCCCTATCAGCATTATATCCGATTGCTTGCTGGACTAGACTTTTTATTGAGTTTAATTCATCTTGATTTAATGGAATATAGGTTGGAGTCTGAGCTTGTGAGCCATCTTCAAGGGTTTGGAATTCATACTTTCCATCTACGACTACGGCTGCGGTTACTCTTTTTATAGTGGCGTATTGATCTTTTACTTTTATTGTTTGTTTTGAAATTTCATAGTTGGTATTGGCGACATTTTTGGAGTATAGTTCGGTTGGTTTATTATCTTCTAGGCCTTGAACTGGGCCGATATTGCTTACAGCACCTGGAACTCCACCAACATCTTTTGGCTCTTTTCCTTCCCTTTTTTCTTCTATATTTTGCTCACTTCTAATAACTGAGTTTGGATCATAAATCTCATTTATGCTATCTTTGGTTGAAAAATCAAATTCAATGCTAACTTTAGCTGTTACTTTATCTTTTCCGCCAATAAATTTGCCAATCATATCAATGATTTTTCTCTCATATGAATCTTCAAATTGGCTTCTATATTTAATTTGTGCAGCTACTAATTCATTCTCTAATGCAATCTCATCATCGCCAAGTGCTACGCCATCTTGTGTTACTATTTTTACATCTTCTAGTTTTAAATTTGGCACTGAACCAGCTACGATTCTTTTAATTCCATCAATCTGTCTACGATTTAACTTAGCGCCATCTTTAATTTTTACTACAACCGAAGCTGTTGGTGGGACTTGACGCTCGGTAAATACGCTATCTTTAGGAAAAGCTATATACACACTAGCCTTATCAATTGGCTCTAGACTTTCGATGGTTTTAGATAGCTCGCCTTGAATTGCACGTTGGAATTTAACTCTTTGTTCGTTTTCGGTTGCTCCAAAATCTTGTGTATCGTAAATTTCAAAACCCTTTTTATTATCACCCATTATGCCAAGGCTAGCTACGGCTATTCTTTGGCGATAGACATCACTTGTAGGAACTAAAATCGTACCTTCATCAGCTAGTTTATATTTTACGCCTTGAGCCTCTAATTCATTGATAATTTGAGAAGATATAGCAGGATCAACATTGCGAAATAATACGCTATAGCCTTCATACTCAGCCTCTGGGTTTTTATTACTACTGCTAAATAGAGTCAAAAACACCAAAAATCCAATAACCAAAACAACAGAGCTAATAACTACAATTTTTTGCTTTTTGGTTAGATTTTGAACGACTTGACTAATTTGTTGAAAAAGAGCTTTAAAATCCATAATCTATTAAATTTCCTTTTTAAGAGTTTCTAAAACTTTTATATTTTGTTTGCTGGTACCTATTGTTATGCGTATTGCATTTAATCCATAGCTTTTTAGATTACGCAAAATTATACCTTGTCTTAGTAGATTATCACAAATTTGAGTTGAGTCTCTACTGGTATCAAATTTAAAAGTAATAAAATTTGTATAACTTGGAATAAATTCAATCCCATTCTCAGTAGCAAATTTTTCAAAAATTTCCATTTCTTTAAAGTTATTTTCTAAAGTTTGCGTTATAAAGGCTTGATCTTTAATAGCTGCAATGGCTGCTGCTAGACTAGGAGTTGTAATATTAAATGGCGCTCTAAGCTTGCTAATGGCAGTAATTATTTGATCATTTGCAATACCATAGCCAACTCTCATTCCGCCTAATCCATAAGCTTTAGAAAATGTACCAAGATATATAGAGTTATTTAGTTTTACTATATCACTTGGATTTATAGCTTTTTTGCTATCTTTAAATTTAGCAAACTCCATATATGCTCCATCAATTACTACAATGGTATCACTATCAACGCTAGATATAAACTCATATACATCATTAGCATCTAAACATTCACCAAGTGGGTTATTTGGTAGACATAAAAATATAACCTTTATCTCATCTTTGTGTGCTAAATATTGCTCTTTTAGTTGATTTAGGTTGTGTGTAGCACTTGAGGTTTTATAAATTTTAGCCCCAATATGTTTAGCATAAATTTCATACATTGCAAAAGTTATACCTGCACTTAGCATTGCTGTATTTGGATTAAGCTTTGCGTGCATGATAAACTCTATTACTTGGTCGCTACCACTACCAATTACAATATTTTTACTACTTACATGATATAAATTTGCCAAAGACTCTTTAAGTTCATAATAGCTATCATCTGGATATAAATTTGCACATTTGATTGACTCTTTCATAGCTTCAAGTGCAAGCGATGAACAGCCTAGTGGATTTTCATTACTAGCTAGTTTTACTACATTTTGTGGCTCAATGCCAAACTCTCTAATAACAAGCTCGATTGGCTTGCCAGCTTCATATATTGGTAAATTTGATATTTGTGAATTGAAATTCATTCTTGTCCTTCTTGGTTTAAGTAGCTACCCAGCCAGGTGATCTCATGTCCGTTTTGGCTAGCATTTTTTAGCACTGCTTCGACATTTTCATCATCGATGTGCCCCTCAAAATCTATATAAAATACCGTTTTAAAATCTTTTTGTTTGATTGGTCTACTCTCAAGCTTGGTTAAATTTATTCCACCCTCTTTAAACATATTAAGCAGCTCTACAAGGCCGCCTGGACGGTGAGCAGTGAGTGCTAGGATGCTGGTTTTATTGCAGCTACTTTTGATATTTTTAAAATCACTTAGTACAAAAAATCTTGTTCTATTTGCCATATTATCTTCGATTTTTTCAAACATTATTGGCACTTTGTTTATATGTGCGGCTATTTTAGAGCAGATTGCTGCTGAACTAGGATCTTGTGAGGCTAAATAGGCAGCTTGAGCAGTTGATTTAGTTGGTATAAACTCTATTGAATTTAGATTATGATCATCTAGAAATTTATGACACTGATTATAGCCTTGCGGATGAGAATATATCTTTTTTATATCGCTTAAATTCTCATTTAAACTAACAAAACTATGGTGAATATCCATATAAATTTCAGCTACGATTTTTACATTTTCATATTTTCTTAAGCAATCAAGGGTAATCCCAACAGCACCTTCTGTATTATTTTCAATTGGTACAACTCCATATTTAGCCTCACCATTGTTAAGTTCCCTAAAAACACCCTCTATAGAACTGATTGGCGTATAGCTGCTCATTGCCCCAAATCTACTCTCAGCTGCTTGATGTGTATAGGTCCCAACTGGGCCTAAAAATGCTACTTTTTGTGGTAGTTCTAGATTGCGACTAACAGCAAAAATCTCTAAATATATCGCCTCGATAGCTTTGCTGCTTAGAGTGTTATTAGGTAATGATTTTAATCTTTCTAGTATTGCTCTTTCACGCTCTGGGCGATAAATTGGAGCATTTGAACCAACTTTTAATTCGCCAATTTTTTTGACAAATTCCATACGCTGATTAAGTAGGCCTAAAATCTCATTATCAATCTTATCGATGCCAACTCTTAACTCATCAATGCTCATTTTAAAATCTCCCAAATTTTACTCACATCATCATATATATTATCAATTTTATCTCTATTTAAATTTGCGGCACTACTTTTATCTATTTTACCACTTAAAACCAAAGCCGTACTCATATTCAACTCTTTAGCTCCATAAAGATCGCCAGTTGCGTCATCGCTAATTATTGTTATATCTTTAAATTCAGCCTTAGGATTTTGCAATTTTAAAAGCTCAAGCGCAGCTGTATAAAATCCTAAGCTTGGCTTGCCAATACTGCTAAATTGCACTCCAGTAGCGTAACTAATCATATTAGCAATAGCGCCAACTCCTGGATATAATCTACCATTTTTTTTGTAGATACTAGTCTCATGCATAGCTATAATTTTTATCCCTTTTAGGGCAAGTTCGTTGATAGTAGCAAAGTCATCAAAGCTAAATTTATCCCAGCTAGCTATTAAAACTGCTTTTGGATTGCTAAAATCTTGTGTGTAGCCTATATTTTGCATAGTAGAAATAAACTCATTAGCTCCAAAAAGTGCCACAGGGCAAGGTGAAATAGTTTTATTTAATACACAAAATGGATCTAAATAAGCACCATCTTTTATTGCCAATCCTTTATCTCTTAGCGTTTGTAAAAACTCATCACTTTTAATTTTTGTATTATTTGTTATAACTACATATGGAATTTGTTTTTGATTTAATTTCTTAAGTAGTTCACAAGCGCCATTAATTGGACTTTTATCGCTATCGCTTATTAAGGTTCCTTGAACATCGATAAAATACATTATATAAACTCTCTCTCATTTTGTATCATATCTTCAAAGCTCTCCCTTTTGCCTATTAAGCGATCTTTGCCGCCTTCAATAGCAACTTGTGCAGCTCTGCCTCTTGTATTGTAGTTACTAGACATTGAATATCCATATGCCCCAGCGCTTTTAATCACAAGCAAGTCACCATGATTTAGGCTTGGAAGCTCGATATCTTTACCTAAAAAATCACCGCTTTCACAAATTGGGCCTACTACATCACAATTAGTTTTATCTCCATCTTTTAATGCTATTATCTCATGATAAGCCTCATATAAACTTGGACGAATAAGATCATTCATAGCCGCATCGACAATTACAAAACGCTTATCACCATTAGTTTTTTCATATAATACTTGAGTGAGTAATTCTCCGCTATTTCCTACTATAAATCTACCTGGTTCGCATATGATGGTTACATCTTGACCCTTTAGTGCTGCTAAAATTCCTTGAGCATATTCATATAAATTTGGCTCATTTTCATCACTATATCTAATGCCAATACCGCCACCTATATCAAAGAATTTAATATTTATATCAGCTGCTCTTAACTCTTTTAATAGATCGCTAGTAATATTTGCTGCTTCAATAATTGGGCTAATATCACTTAGCTGACTTCCAATATGGCAGTGAATACCAACTGGATCTAGATTATCACTTCTATGAGCATGTAGATAAATTTTCCTAGCTTCATTTATACTAACACCAAATTTATTTTCATGTAATCCTGTAGAGATATATGGATGAGTTTTTGGATCTACATTTGGATTAACTCTAACTGAGATTCTAGCCTTTTTACCTAACTCTTTGGCTATTAATTCAACTCTTTGCATCTCAGCAAAGCTCTCTAAATTTATCATTAAAATATCTAAATTTAAAGCCTCTTTAATCTCTTCATCGCTCTTGCCAACTCCGCTATAAATTATCTTATAGTTACTAGCGCCTGCTAGCAGGGCTCTTTTTACTTCGCCTATACTCACACAATCAAACCCGCCACCAAGAGTAGCAATATGCTTTAAAAGGCTCAAATTTGAATTGGCTTTAACAGCGTAGCAAATAAGTGACTTTCTAGCATTAAATTCCTTTTTTAATCTCTCATATTGAGTAGTAATATGATCAAAATCATACACATAAAGCGGTGTTTGATACTTATGAGCTAGTTCCAAATAATCCATAAGACTGTCCTTGATAATTTTAGAATTCGTAATGCTACCCAAATTTGGCTTAAATTTAAGACTAAATTTTAGTAAAAATTTGCAAAATTTATTTTTAAAGTTAGGCAAAATATGGGCTTGTTTTTTAAATTTTTTGTGCTAAATTTAACATTTTTTATATTAAATTTAGATTTATTAACTTTAATAATTTTTGATTAAAGCAAAGAATTATTTAAATTTAGTTAGAATTCAACCTAAATCTATCCAAATATTCAAGGAAAAATAGCCCGTTATGTATCTAAATTTGCTTACAACTATTATTGTTTTTGCTCTACAAACAGCTATTAATTTTTTTCTTACTCCATATATTTTGCGTGTTTTAGGCGATGAAGCTTATGGATTTTTAGCACTTGCTAATTCGCTGGTAAATTATGGATTTATCTTAACACTTGTGATTAACTCTGTAGCTAGTAGATTTATTGCCTCTAGCTATCATAAAGGCAATTTTGCTAGGGCTAGCAAATTTTATAGTTCAGTGATTGTAGCTAATCTGATTTTTAGTCTTATAGTTGCGCTAGTTTCATTTGTGTTTTTGGTTAAAATTCAATCAATAATAAATATATCACAGGCCCTTTTAAGCGATGTAAGAGCTACAATGGCAATATATTTTATCAACTTTAGTATTGGGCTATTTAATGCACTTTTTAGCGTGCATGCATTTATTAAAAACCAGATGTATTTAATCTCTATTCGCAATGCTATATCCACTGCTATTTATGCTGGGTGCGTGTTAGGGTTATTTTGGGCGTTTGAGGCTATGATTTACTACACAGCAATTGCAGCTTTAATATCATCAATTTTTGTATTTTTTAGTGCTCTATTTTTAAATCATAAATTTGGGCTAAATTTACACTTTAATTCCAAGCTTTTTAGAACAAAATTTGTCTATGTTTTAGCTAGAAGCGGGCTTTTTAATAGCTTAAATATGCTTAGTCAAGTGCTTATTAGTGGCGCTAGCTTGCTTTTGGTTAATATTTTTATTAGTGCATTTAGTATGGGGATACTAGCGCTTTCTCGCTCAGTTACTATGATTATTGAGAGTTTTGTAGTTACTACTGCAGTAGCGTGGAATCCACGGCTGGTTGCCTTGCATGCAGGCGCTAAGCCTCTTAAAGATGAGGTTATTTTGGCTATTAAGAGTGTAAGCTTTGTCTCGCTTCCATTGATTGCGACTTTTGGGATTTTAGCTGATGAGTTTTATACACTTTGGCTGCCATTTAAGAGCAAAGAGGAGATTGAATTTATTTATGAGCTAGTTTTAATTTCGCTTGTACCATCTATTATTTTTGCTAGTTCACGTCCATTAATTAGTATAAATTTGATCACTGATAAACTTAAAAAACCAGCACTTGTAACGCTATTTATGGCTGTTTGCGTATTTTGTATACAGCTTATTGGGCTTAGTTTTTTTGAGTTTGGACTCAAAGAGATAGCAATTGTAATAACCATTGGAATTGCGCTTAAGATTAGTCTGTTTGATATTGCAAATGCTGGGGCAAATTTGGGGTTAAAACTAAGTACATTTTATCCAATCTATATAAAATGTCTTGCTGTTTTTGCTTTAATTACTGGAATAATTTATCCTATTTCAAATATGTTAAGCGTAACTAATTGGCTGGAGTTTTTACTCTGTTGTACTTTGATGAGCGGGCTTGGTTATTTAGTAGGGTTTGTTATGATATTTAATTTGGCACAAAGGGCGATATTTATAGCTAAAATTAGGGGGCGTTTTTGAAGATTGGATTTGTGATTTCTACGCTTGGATTTGGTGGAGCAGAACGGGTGCTAAGTATTTTAGCAAATAATTTAAGCTCTAAGCATGAAATAACTATTTTTAAATTTGATAGCAAGGCGCCATTTTATGAGATTGATGAGCAAGTGCGTGTAGTAAGCCTAAGCTTACAAAATAGTGGTATTTTAGGTAATCTCAAAAGAGTAATTAGCAAGATTTTTGTATTGCGTAAGATTTTTAAAAGTGGTGAGTTTGATCTTATAATTAGCTTTATGGATAGTACAAATTTATTATGTTTAATGGCAAATTTAGGCTTAAAACAGAGGCTAATAATATCAGAACATAGCGAACATAGCTTTTTATCTTTAAAGTGGAGAGTGGCTAAAAGATTACTATATCCATTTTGTGATGCTTTATCACTTTTAAGCAAAAACGATTATGAATATTATAAATATGTTAAAAATCGTGCGGTGATTTATAATCCATTTTTTGGAGAGGTTGGTACTGATTTTGATGAAAGTAAAAAAGAAAATTTAATAATTTTTGTTGGTAGACTTGAGAGTGTAAAAGGGTGCGATATATTTTTAAATTCACTTAAATTTTGCAATATTGGAGATTTTAGTGTGGAGATTTGTGGAGATGGAAGTGAGTTTGAAAAATTGAAAAGCGAGTTTAAAAGCGATAGAGTTAAATTCAAAGGAAGCGTAAGCGATATATCAAGCTATTATAAGCGAGCTAAAATTATAGTTTCAAGCTCAAGAAGCGAAGGGTTAGGAAATGTATTAATTGAGGCGTGCTTTTATAAGGTTGCTAGAATTGCTACGCCTACAGTTGGCGCATGCGAATTAATAGAAGATGGTAAAAATGGGCTAATAAGTAGCGATTTTACCCCACAAAGTTTAGCTAAAAAGCTAAACTTGGCTATACAAGATGAGAATTTAAGAGCTAAAATTGCTCAAAATGGCTATAAAAATAGAGCTAGTTTTATGCCTCAAAATATCACTCAAGAGTGGTTAAATCTTATAAATAGAGTATTAAAATGAAAATTATGTTAGTAATTTCTGCACTTAGAAATGGTGGAGCTGAGCGTGTAGTAGAGCTTTTAAGCCATGAGTTAAGTAAAAATTATGAGATTGAGACCATCTACTTTGAAGAGAATCAAAACCACTATAAAATTAGTGGTAAGCTTACTCATTTAGATATTTATAATCAAAAAGGCTTGTTAAGCAAATTTAGTAAATTTTTAAAAATTAGATCCTATATAAAGAGTGCAAAACCTGATATTATAATCACTTTTATGGATCAAACTAATATAAATGTGCTAATTGCCACAGCATTTATGGGAAAAAAAATTATAGCTACTGAACATGTGAGTTATGATTTACTAAGTTCGCAAATTTGGCGAAAAATTAGAAATTTTAGTTATAGATTTTGCGATGCATTAGTGGTTTTAAGTAAAAGAGATAAAGATTATTACAGTTTTGTTAAGCATTGTGAAATAATATATAATCCGCTATTTATGGTTGAAAACTTAGCTAAAATTTCATCAAATTTAGGTGTTAATTTAGCTAAAAAAGAGAAACTTATTTTAAGTGTTGGTAGGCTTGAAACAGTAAAAGGCTATGAGCTATATCTAAACGCTTTAGCTCTTGTAGATAAAAATTTGTTAAAAGATTATAAAATCGCTATTGCAGGTGAGGGGTCTCAAAGACAAAATTTAGAAAATTTAGCTAAAAATTTAAATTTAAATATTGAATTTTTAGGTCATATTAAGAGCGTTGAGACTCTCTATCAAAGGGCTGAGATTTTGGTTTTGCCTAGCCTTAGTGAGGCTTTTGGTAATGTGTTAAATGAAGCTGCAGCTTATAAAGTTGCTAGAATATCTACACCCACAGCTGGAGCTATGGAGATTTTATCTCATAGAAAGGATGCTTTAATTGCTAAAGATTTTAGCCCTAAGGCGCTAAGTGAATGCATAAGTGAAGTTCTAAGCGATCCAAATTTAAAAGAAAATTTGGTAAAAAATATAAATTTAACTAAATTTACTCCACAAAATATTATTTCCCAATGGAGTGAATTAATCGGTAAATTAAAAGGAAAATAATGAAAAAATTAGCAGTATTTATATATTCAATGGCTGGCGGTGGAGCTGAGCGTGTGGTGTCAAATCTGCTTAGTGAGCTAGTAGGGCGTTATGAGATTTATCTAATTTTAATGAATGATCGCATCGCCTACCCAATCCCACATGATGTTAAAATATATTATTTGGAGAATTCTAAGCCTTTTGAAAATGGACTGATTAAATTTGCAAAATTACCATTTTTGGCATTAAAATATAAGCGACTTTGCCTAGCACTTGATGTGGATTTGCATTTTGTATGGATGAATCGCCCTTGTTATGTTGCAGCTTTAGCTAGGATTTTAGGAGATAAACGCCCATTAGTGTTAAATGAGTGTTCAACACCATCGGTACTGTATGCTAATGATACACTAAAGTCTAGGATTAGTAAATTTTTACTTAAATGGCTATATCCAAAAGGTGATTTTATCTATCCAAATAGTCTTGGTAATTTGGCCGATTTGCGGGATAATTTTGGCATTGACGAGCGTAAAATGAGAGTGCTATATAACGCACTTGATCTTGATGATATTGCTCGTAAATCTAGTGAACCTATAGAATTTAAGGGTGAATTTTTCTTAAGTGTTGGGCGGCTTGATAGCGGTAAAAATCATGAACTTTTAATTAGAGCCTATGCTAGACTTAAAAATTGTGATAAATCTTTAATAATCTTAGGTGATGGAATTTTGCGCTCTAGACTTGAAAATCTAATAAAAGAGCTAAATTTAGAAGATAGAGTCTTTTTACCTGGCTTTGATAATAATCCATATAAATATATATCAAAATGTTATGCATTTGTATTTGTGAGTCTTTTTGAGGGATTTTCAAATGCTTTAATTGAAGCTTTGGCGTGCGGTAAGCTAGTAATTACAAGTGAGCATAAAAGTGGAGCAAAAGAGCTAATAGGGGAGAATGAGTGGGGTTATTTGGTTCCTGTAGGCGATCAAGATGCTACACAAAAAGCTATGCAAAGAGCTATTGATGAGCCAAATTTTGTAAAATATTATGAAAAAAACGCTATCATAAGAGCTAAAGAATTTGACAAAAAAATAATAGCTAAAAATCTTATAAATGAATTAGAGGAGATATATGCAGCTTCTAAATAGATATCAAATTTCAATATTTATAATTATTGCCTACCTTTTTGCTTTGTTATGCCGTATGGAGTGGGTATTGTGGGCTGGAGGTTATAGCGATTTTATTTGGAATAATCAGCTGATGATTAGCACAAATGATGGATATGCTTATGCTGAAGGCGCTAGAGATATGATAGCTGGATTTCACCAGCCAAACGATCTTAGCTACTATGGTACTCCGCTTTCTACATTGACATTTTTGCTTTGTAAGGTTTTGCCATTTAGCTTAGAGACTATTATGGTCTATTTAAGCATATTTTTAGCCTCGCTTATTGTTGTGCCAATGATTTTAATAGGCAAAGAATTTGGCCATGTTAAAGAATTTTTCGTTGCTAGTCTCCTTGCATCAATCGCAAATAGCTACTACAATCGCACAATGGCTGGATATTATGATACTGATATGTTGGTAATTGTTTTACCACTTTTTGCTATTTGGGGAATAATCAGACTACATTTTAAAGGCGATTTGATATCTTTTTTAATTATTTCGCTTTCAATGTTGGCATATAATTGGTGGTATCCATCTAGCTATACACTATGTGTGGCTATAACGCTATTTTATGCTATTTATACTGTAGTTTTAGAACGTAGAAATTTAAAGAATTATCAAGCGATTTTATTTATGATTTTAGCTATTACTGCTGCGCCTTATGCAGTTAGATTAGGGCTAATTATAGCGCTTTTTGGCTTGATTTATTTTAGGGCAAATTTACTTAGCGTTAGGGTTATGATTGGGCTTTTTGTATCTGTTTTGGCGCTATTTGTTATATTTGGTGGATTAAACCCGATATGGTTTCAGGCTAAATTTTATCTATTTAGAAGTCTTGGTGATAGTAGTTCAGTATCATTTTATTTTTATAATGTTAATCAAACAATTATGGAATCTGGGCGAATTGATTTAGATCTATTTACTCAGCGTATTAGCGGACATTGGAGCGTGTTTATTGCTGGTGTAATTGGCTATGTTTTGCTATGTTTTAAATTTAGAATATTTTTAGTAGCTATTCCAATGATTGGTCTTGGTTTTTTAGCACTTAAAGGTGGGCTAAGATTTACAATTTATGCTGTACCGATTGTGGCGATGGGATTTGGATATTTGTTATATTATTTACTCAAAAGAGCCAAAATAGCAAAGATAAATTTAATAGCTTTTATTATTACAGTAGCAGCGTTGATTCCATCTATTGTTCATATATATTATTACAAACCATCAAGCGTACTATTTAAAACTGAAGTGAATGTTTTAGATAAGCTTGGCAAGATTGCAAAAAGAGATGATTATACCTTGGCATGGTGGGATTATGGTTATGCGATTAGATATTATAGCGATACAAAAACATTAATTGATGGGGGTAAACATTTAGGTAGAGAAAACTATGCAGTTAGTTATGCTTTAACTATGCCACCATTAAATTCTGCTAATATGGCACGATTAGAGGTTGAATATACTGAAAAAGGCTATATGCAAAACTTTGGCGGTAAGAATTTAGAGCAAATTTTAAAAGATTATAACTATATCGAGCTTGGAGAATTTTTAAGTGATATTAAAAAAGAAACTTTTAGTCCACCTCTAAAGAGTCGTGATATATATTATTTCTTACCTGATAGAATGATGGGGATTTTCCCGGTTGTAGCTAAATTTAGTCGTCTTGATCTACTAAATGGCAAAGAGTGGGCTGAATCATTTTTTGTTATTGCGACCAATTTTGCTCAAACCCAAAATGGAATTGCTTTAGATAATGGTATAATTATCTCAAATGATGCTACGCATATTGAGCTAGGTGGGCAGAAATTTAGGGTAAATAGTTATATTGAAACTAAATATGATGAAAATATGAAGCTAAATAAAACTATTCATAATATAGATAATTTAGCTGATATATATCTGATTTATATGGTTGATTATGGGCGATTTGTTATAATGGATAGGGAGATGTTTAATAGTAGCTATGTTCAGCTTTTTGTGCTAGAAAATTACGCTGATACACCATTTGAGCCTGTTATTTTAGAACCAGCAGCTAAAGTATATAAACTTAAAAGGTAGAGCGTGGTAATAGGGTTTTTATCTCATTCAGATATGAGTATTTATCACTTTCGTTTGCCAATAATGAGAGCATTAAAGGCGCTTGGGCATGAAGTGATTGCTATTGCGCCAAAGGGAGAGTATAGTAGTCTTATTGGTGCTGAGTTTAGACTAGTGCATTATGATATCGATAAGGCAAGTTTAAATCCTCTTAAAGTTTTTAAAGATACAGCAAATTTAGCTAGACTTTTAGGTGGATTAAATTTAGATATGCTCCAAACATCAGCACATAAATCAAATGTATTTGGGACACTTGCAGCTAAGCAAGCAGGCGTAAAATGCGTGATAAATTTAGTAGAGGGCTTAGGTAGCTTTTATATATCCAATACTCTAAAAAGTAGGCTTATAAGAGTAGCTATTGAAGGGCTATATTTTATCACATTTAGACTATCAAGGGCTACGATTTTTGTCAATGATTCAGATCCTAATTATATGTTGAGCCGCCACTTAATCCAAAAAAACAAGATAAAACGAATTAAAAGTGTAGGAGTAGATGCAAGTGAATTTGACCCACAAAAAGTAACGCCATATGATTTTAAAAGTGATAAGAAAATCGTTTTAATGATAGCTAGAGCGTTAAAAGATAAAGGAGTGATGGAATTTTATGAAGCAGCTAAGATCTTAAGTGGGCGTAAAGATTGTGAGTTTGTATTTGTAGGTTCAAGTGATTTAGGTAATACATCTAGTCTAGATGAGGAGTTTTTACGCTCACCATATGTGCGTCATATAGGCTGGAGTGATAAGGTAGCCAATATGCTTTCATCGTGCTATCTTTTTACTTTACCAAGTTATAAAGAGGGTTTTCCACGTACGGTGTTAGAGGCAATGAGTATGGCAAAACCATCAGTTGTAAGCGACTGCGATGGCTGCAAGGAAGCAATAACTGATGGTTTGCATGGTTTAATTTGTAAAGCTAGAGATGCTAATGATTTAGCTATAAAAATATCTAAGTTGCTCGATGATGAAAAAGAAGCTACAAAGATGGGGCAAAATGCTAGAAATATTGTACTAAAACACTATAACCAGCCAATCATTACGGCAAAATATATTGAGTTTTATAAGGAAATTGCGAGTGTATAGATATTTTTTTAAGCGGATTTTTGATATTTTAGGGGCGTTAATTTTAATAATCTTAACTGCACCAGTGATGGCGTGGGCATATTTTGCGATTAAAAAACATCTTGGGACACCTGTAATATTTACCCAAGCACGACCCGGTAAAAATGCTAAAATTTTTAAAATTTATAAATTTCGCTCTATGAGTGATGCTCGTGATGAAAATGGTAATTTGCTTAGCGATGAGGTTCGACTTGGAGAATTTGGAAAGAGGATTAGAGCGCTTAGTATAGATGAGCTTCCGCAGCTTTTTAATGTTTTAAAAGGCGATATGAGTTTTATTGGGCCACGACCATTGTTAGTTGAGTATTTGCCACTATATTCTAAAGAACAGAGTCGTCGCCATAATGTCCGTCCAGGAATTACAGGCCTTGCGCAGGTAAATGGTAGAAATGCTATTAGCTGGAAGCAAAAATTTGAATTTGATACATATTATGCTGATAATCTAAGTCTAAATTTAGATATTAAAATTGCTTTTTTAACTATTAAAAAGGTTATAAAAAAAGATGGAATAAATAAAGATGGTATGGTAACTACGGAGAAATTTAGTGGCAATAACTAGTTTGTATATCTATGGAAATGGTGGTCACGCTAAAGTTGTAGCTGATATAGCTCGTATAAATGGTTATAATGATTTAATATTTTTAGATGATGTAAACGGAGTGAAATTTAGCCCTAAATTGCCCAAATATCCTATAATCATAGCTATTGGTAATACTATAGCTAGGGAGCGACTTCAAAGGCTTGTAGTTGAAAGTGGATTTGAGTTAGCTACACTCATCCACCCAAGTGCGATTATTAGCACTAGTGTAAAAATTGGCACTGGAAGCGTGGTAATGCCTAGGGCTATTATCAATGCTAATAGTATAATTGGAGATGGTGTTATCATAAATAGTGGTGCTATAGTAGAACACGATTGCATAATCGGCAATTTTGCGCATATTTGCCCTGGTGTGGTTTTAGCAGGCGGTGTAAATATTGGTGAGCGTACTTGGATAGGGATTGGTTCGAGTATTATTCAAGGGATTAAAATCAAATCAGATATAACCATTGGAGCTGGTAGCGTGGTAGTATCTGATATAGATAGTGGTAGTATAGCTTATGGTAATCCATGTAAGGTACGAAAGTAAATTGGGCTTAATGATTGATTGTGATATTTATCTTAAATTCAATGAAATTTAACTAATATTTTATTTTAAAAATTTAAAGTAAAACCGGATATAAAATAAAAATGAGATATAACAGATTTTTAATTCGCCATTTGGGTATTTATTATATGTTGATCGCCTCTTTGCTTTTTGCTGGGACTGGAGCATTATCTAAAATTTTAAGCAGCGAGCTAAGTTCTATTGAGATTGTATTTTTTCGCAATATCATAGGACTTGGGCTAATAATTTGGATGATTTATAAAAGGCCACTTCATCAAGCTGGTGGCAAGTTTTGGCTACTTGCTTTTCGTGGAATTATTGGGACAATTGGGCTGTATGCATTTTTTTACAATATTGCTCATATAGACCTTGCAACAGCCTTTACATTTTCTAAGACTAGTCCAATTTTTACAGCACTTTTGGCTGCTTTTATTTTCAAAGAGAGACTTAGCTATCTAGGCTGGTTTGCGATTTTTATCGGATTTATTGGAATTTTATTTGTTATTGAGCCAACTCTTGGCGTAAGCAAAGATGAATATATAGGCCTACTTAGTGGAATTGGTGCAGCTCTTGCTTATACTAGTATTAGAGGGCTTAGAAAGCATTATGATACTAGGGCGATTGTTTTGTCTTTTATGATTTGTGGGAGTGCTATGCCGCTTTTATCTATGATTGTTGGGAGCTTTTATTATAGGCCAAATTTGGATTTTTTGATTAGTCCATTTGTGATGCCTAGCTTAAATGGTTGGGTTATGATAGTTATTATGGGATTATTAGCTACTGGATTTCAAATTTATCTAACCAAAGCTTATGCAGCAAGTAAAAAAGCAGGAGTTGTAGCAGCTGTAGGCTATAGCGATGTAGTTTTTAGTATGATTTTTGGGTTAATTTTGGGTGATGCCCTGCCTGACGCTTGGGCATTTTTAGGTATTGTAATGATTATTGGTGCTGGAATTTTAGTTGCTCGTGAGCGGTAATTTAGCAATATTTGGGTATAATCATAGCTAAAATGAAATTTAAGGTGTAAAAATGATATTAATAGCAGGACCTTGCGTAATAGAAAGTAGAGATTTGGTATTTAAGGTTGCTAGTAAGCTTAGAGAGTTTGCAAATTTAGATTGGATAGATTTTTATTTTAAATCTAGTTTTGATAAAGCTAATCGCACAAGTATTAGTAGCTTTAGAGGGCCAGGACTTGATGAGGGTTTAAAAATTTTAGATGAAGTTAAGCGTGAGTTTGGCTTTAAAATCTTAACCGATATCCACGAAAGTTATCAAGCCCAGCCCGCAGCGCAAGTAGCAGATGCCCTGCAGATACCAGCATTTTTATGTCGCCAGACAGATTTGCTAGTAGCAGCAGCCAAAACCAAAGCGATAGTAAATATCAAAAAGGGTCAATTCCTAAGCCCTGATGCGATGAAACATAGCGTTAAAAAGGTCTTAGAAACTCGTGGTGTAAGTGAGTTTGGTTATGAAGTAGCTAAGGCAAATGGGGTATTTTTATGCGAGAGAGGCTCTACATTTGGTTATGGGAATTTAGTAGTGGATATGAGAAGTTTGCCTATTATGAGAGAGTTTGCGCCTGTTGTTTTCGATGCTACTCATAGCGTTCAAATGCCAAGTGCAAACGGCGCTACAAGTGGTGGCGATAGCAGATTTGTACCATATCTTGCTAGAGCAGCAGCGGCTGTGGGTGTGGATGGATTTTTCTATGAAACGCATATTAATCCATGTGAGGCTATGTGCGATGGGCCAAATATGCTAAATCTTGAAGCCCTTAAAGCAAATTTAGAACAGATCAAAAAAATCAAGGACGCTTTAGGTGAATAATAAAGGATTTTTTTGGGTCATTAGTGGAGCTAGTGTTGAAGCTGGCTGGGCTTATGGCTTAAAGTATGCTAATACACCATTTGAATGGGTGATTACTGCTTTGCTTGCTTGTTGTAGTTTTTGGGCATTTATGATGAGCTTTAAATATCTTAGCGCAAGTATAGCTTATACAATGTTTATTGGATTTGGGACAATTTTCATCGTAGGTGCCGAGATAATTACAAACTATTTTAATAATCAAAGCATTAGTTTCCTTAGAATTTTATTTATTTTGCTTATTATTATCGGCGTTTTAGGGCTTAAAAGGAGTGAAGCGTGATATATACAGCTGCGCTCTTTGGTGCTGGAGTTTGTGAGGTTTTAGGTGTCGTATTTTTAAATCAAATGGCAAAAAGTCAAAATATCAAAAAGATTGCACTTTTTATGCTTGTAGTAGTAACTTTTGGAATATCTTTAAGTCTGCTTGGCTTTGCGATGAATATATTGCCAATGTCAGTAGCCTACTCAGTTTGGACTGGGATTGGAGCTGTTGGAGCTGTTGGAGTTGGAGTAATATTTAATAAAGAAAAGATAGGTATCAAAAAGGCAGTTTATCTATTTTTGATAGTTTTTAGTGTAATAATGTTAAAATTAATATAAGGAGTTAAAATGAATATAATAGAAGGCAATTTAGCCCTAAAAGGCAGTGAAAAAATAGCTATAATCAACGCTAGATTTAATCATATTATAACTGATAGGCTTGTAGAAGGTGCAAAAGATGCGTTTTTACGCCATGGCGGTAAAGAAGAAAATCTATCTTTAATCTTAGTTCCTGGTGCATTTGAGATACCAATGGCACTCCAAAAAGCTCTAGAAAGTGGCAAATTCGACGCTGTAGTATGCGTAGGAGCTGTAATTCGTGGTTCTACTCCGCATTTTGATTATGTAAGTGCAGAAACTACTAAAGGCGTAGCAAATATAACGCTAAAATACGCTAAGCCAGTAACATTTGGCGTATTAACAGTTGATAATCTAGAACAAGCCATAGAAAGAGCCGGCTCAAAAGCTGGAAATAAAGGCTTTGAAGCAATGGTTGGAGTTATTGAGTTGCTTAGTTTGTATGAAAATTTAAAGGGATAAAATGGCTACTAGACATCAAGTAAGACAGTGCGTAGTAAGCCTACTCTATGCTAAGGAGATGGGTAGCGAGATGGAGCATTTTAGCGATGAGTTCTTAGAAGAAAAAAAGATAAGAAACGACCAAAAGAGCTTTACAATTAGCTTATATAATGGTATTTTAGAAAATTTATCTAGCATTGATGAACAGCTAGATAACTATCTTGGCAAGTGGAAAATAGGCGAGATAGGTAGCGTAGAAAGACAAATTCTGCGACTTGGAGCCTATGAGATGAGATATAGTGATATAGACTCAGCTATTGCGATTAATGAGGCTGTGATGCTAGCTAATGAATTAGCCAGTGAATCTTCTATCAAACTTATAAATGGTGTTTTAGACGCTATCGCAAAGGATAAAAAGTGAAGCTTTGTATCGCATTAGATATGGCGCAAAAAGATGAGTGTCTAGCACTAGCTAGAGAGCTTAAAGGGCTTGATTTATGGCTAAAGGTTGGGCTTAGAGCCTATTTGCGTGATGGAGCAAAATTTATAGAAGAGTTAAAAAGCATTAGTGATTTTAAGATCTTTTTAGACCTTAAAATTTATGATATACCAAACACTATGGCAGATGCTTGCGAGGTGGTATCTAGAGTTGGTGCTGATATGATAAATATTCACGCTAGTGCTGGAGTAGTAGCAATGAAAACAGTAATGGATAGATTAAACGCTTTGCCTAGTAGGCCACTAGTATTGGCAGTGTCAGCTCTTACTAGCTTTGATGAGAGTGAATTTAAAGCTGTGTATAACTCTAGTATTAAAAAAAGCGTAGTAAATATGTCGCAGATGGCATACGCAAGTGGCCTAGATGGAATGGTCTGTTCAGTATATGAAAGTCTAGCTATTAAAGAGGCTACTAGCAGAGAGTTTTTAACCTTAACGCCAGGTATTAGGCCGTTTGGTGAGGATAATGCAGATCAAAAAAGAGTAGCTGATATAGCTACTGCGGTGCAAAATCAAGCTGATTTTATAGTAGTTGGCAGGCCTATATATAAAGCAAATAGTCCAAAAGAGATTACTCAAAGGATTTTAGAGCATATTTAAGCGGTTTTTAAGTAAAAAGCTTGTATAATTTCAGCTCTTTTTAGGACAGATGGGTGAGCGGCTGAAACCACACCCCTGCTAAGGGTGCAAGTCTTAATCGGGCTTCGAGGGTTCAAATCCCTCTCTGTCCGCCACTTAAAGAAATTTTACCTTTATCCAAATCCTTTTTTAAGTTTTTAGCATTATTATTTAATAAAAACCATATTGTTCAAATTTGATTAATATTTTTTCATATTTAATTATCTATATTATTTTGGCTTGAAAGTCGATATATTTTGATTTAATTTATTATTTGAATATCTAAACTCTTTTGAGCTTATATTGATATTTCATCATCGTATGTAGCAAAGGCTCATCAAATCCTGTTTGATACTTCTTTGCAACTATCAATACATTGAAATTATCATGAAACTCTGCTTTTGTTTGGTTTTTGGATATATGGCTACCATCTTTTCTTACATTTAGTTTTGCTTCTGTGTATTCTTCATCTCCATCTTTGATAGCACCAAAAAGGCTACTAAGATATCTATATCATTGTATTTCATTCTAGCCCAATATCAGCCCTATCAAGACCAGCAAATGTATATACATCCTCAAAAAGTTTTTTATGTATATCTTTTAAATGTTGATAGTCAAAATTGACTTTAATTGGATTAAGTTCTAACTCCAATTGTTTTTTTAATGCAATTTCTCTTTCTCGTTCTTTTAGTTCTACTAAATTTATTGCACCTACTAAATTAGAATCTAAAAGCTGTCTATCAAAATCATTTTCAGGGATACCATCATCTAAAAATTTAAACACTTACTCCCCACTCTTTTTTATATTCGGCGATTATTTCATCAGCTGTTTTTTCATTTTTTGCAATTTTTATCATATCAATAATGTTTCTTTCATTTGCAAACATATTTTCAATAGTGTGTCCGCAAACGGTAGATCTTATAGCTCTATATTGCTCTTTTGTCAAATCATCTTTATATTTATCAAGTATAGCTAAGCTCTCTTCTAAGCTATACACTTCTGGATATTTATTCATCTATTTTCCTTTCTAAGACTTCTTTTTTATAGAATATTTAAATTTTTATGATGGATTATATAGCATATATTCTTACGATGTCAATAGATTAAGTTAAATATAAGTATATTTTGTAAGTTTTTATAGAGATATGCGATGCCCAAATATAAGCTATCAAAGAACTCAAGCAGACAACAGAGTAGATATAGATAATGCTCAAAATAGCATAAATTCTAAAATATTAATCAAAGAGATAAAAATCAGCAAAATATTTATCAACCGACAAAACCTATAAATCAAATCACTCCAAACAGTATAAATAAATCCAAAAATAAAGGCAATGAAATGAAAATTTAAATTAAGATAAATTATAAATCACCTAAGTAAGTCAATTTTGTGTTTATTTATATTTTCATATTCTTTTTTGTATTCTGTACTTATTAATAATTTCATTAGCATAACTATCTATTATAGTAAAAAATTCTCCATTTTGCTTAACTGCCACTAATTTGGCATTTGATAGGGTTTGCTCTTTGTCGTCTAGAATTTCACTATTGTTATCATAGAAATAGATCTTATCACATACTCCAAGTAGCTCTTTTAGGTTATCAAAACTTTGTCCAAATCTTCTTTCTAAAATTTCATTGTCTATATTATGTCCACCTTTGCTTACTCTAATTGCTACTCTTTTTTTAGATATTTCAACATTTTCTAAGCCTATATAAAAAAGCGTAATATTATAATCTTTGTTTTTAGCCAATTTTATAAATCTGATAATTCCTTTTCCGCTAAGTGTTGTTTCAAGATTAAAACTAGCACCACTATTTAAAAATTTATTTCTCATAGTAATAGCCAATTTACCTGCTTTATTTTGTATATATGAGCTTTCGTAATTACCTAATTCCTTTGCTAACTCATCACTATTTACTCTATAACCATAAAAATAATTTTTTAAAAGCTGATTAATGTAAAATGTGCTTTTGCCACTCCCATTTACTCCAGCAAAAATATATAATTGTTTAGTATCTTTTATATTATCCATATAGTAAAACCTTTTATATTGAGACTTTGATTTTATTATATTCTTATTTTGCCTAATTCAATCTTTTTTATCATAAATAGCAAACTAAAAAACCTTGCTCCCTTTAGGATTTACTACAACAGCAAAATATCTTTTATCTCTGATTTCTAAAAGCTCGATATCCTTATCGCTCAAACAGGCCTTTGAAATATTAGCCATAATAACTCCTTCAATAGTGACTTAATTAATGACTAAACTTTTTGAGAATTAATGATATTTTTTTAAAATCAATTGAAAAAACAGCACTAGAAAACCCTCTCCAAGGATGAAAAATAGGCAATAAAATTGAATAATTAAAAAAGGATTTGAATAGATATAAGATATTAAATGGTGGAGGTGTGCGAATTAATTACATATCTACAAAATACCTATTTAACTATATCTATAGATTATCCAACTTTAATAATGACCTAATTAATAACTTTATTTATTGAAACTTATTAATACTTAACTACTAATTAAAACACAGATTATAGCATATATTTTAATAGATTAAAAAATATAAATAAATTAAAAATTATATTATTTGATTTATTAATTATATATTTACTAAATATAATATATAATTAGTTGTTTATTTTTGTTAAAATTTGGTTAATTTTCATCAGACCTTTCTTATAAAAAAAGAAAAATGAAAAGGGGTAAGTATTATATTTTTATAAAAAATATCAAAAATTCAAAATTGTAAAACAAAAATTTTATATGTTATTTTTTAAACAATTCATTTATGTGTAAAATTCTATTATCAAGCAATCTACTACCATTAAAAAGAAAAATATTGCTAATTTTATGATACAATTATCTACTACTAAAAAGGATAGCGAAGAGAGTAAACAATGAAAGCACTTGACGTAGTAGCATATATAGTGAATTTATGTATATAAAAAGGTATCCCGGTATCAAATTTGCAATTTGAAAGGTAAGATGAAAAATTTATTTGAAATTTATGATAATGAAACCAAAATTGGAGAAATGAAAGTATATGCAATAGGTAAAAACGAAACATATTATTTTTCATACGATAAACAATGGTTAAAAAATGGATTTGAAATAGACCCAAATTTACCTCTAAAGGATATGGAATTTATCTCAAAAGATCTTTGGGGTATCTTTTGCGATATTAGTCCTGATAGATGGGGAAGACTTATCCAAAAAAGAAAATCAAACAGCGAACTTACCAATAGTGAATATTTAATTGGGGTTAGTGATTATTTTAGAGTAGGTTCTATTAGAATCAAAAGAGATGGAGAATTTGTATCTTCAAAAACTGATATTCCAAAATTAACCAATATAAATGAACTTTGCCAATCAGCTAGTAGAGTAGAAGAAGGCGAAAGTTTAGATAGCGATATAAAAAATTTATTAGCTCCAAGCGGTAGTTTGGGTGGAGCTAGACCAAAGGCTAGCATCATTAAAGATAACAAACTTTATATCGCCAAATTTCCATCAATCAAAGATGAATATAAGCAAATTTCAAAATGCGAACAAACTATGTTAGAAGTGGCAAAAATAGCAAAAATCAATGTTTGTAAAACACAACTTTATGAAACGATAAAAGGAACTGCTTTATTAGTTGAAAGATTTGATAGGATAGGAAATGAGAGAATACCATATAAATCAGCAATGACGCTTTTAGGGGTTAAAGATAATGAGACAAGTGATGAAAAAAGCTATGTTGATTTGGCTTTTATATTAGATAGTAAAAATAAAAAAGAGCTATTTCGTAGAATGGTTTTTAATGGTTTATTTGGTAATACGGATGATCATTTGAGAAATCACGGCGTTTTATATGATAGAGAAACAAAAAGCTGGAATTTAAGTCCAGCATTTGACATTACGCCTGATATGATAATATATTCAAAGCAAAGCCACGCTTTAAATTTTATAGATTTTGTAAATTTGCCTTCTATTGAATTATTTAATGGGATAAAAGAATTTTTTGAGATAAATGAAAGCGAATTTAAAGAAATTTTATCTGATATGTTGATGGCAAGAGATGAATTTGAAAAAATAGCTAAGAAAAATGGAATAAATAGTGATAACTTAAAAATGTTAAAAAATAATTACGAACACGAAGATTTTGAAAAAATTAGAAATTTATATAGAAATAAAGTTTATGAAACTAATGATAAAAAAACCAGTAAAAAAAGATATTAGTGAATTTAGTCTATGAAATATTAAACATCATACATAGATCTTTAAAAAGCAATAGAGATTTTTCTTTAATGGTCTATTCTAAATAAAATAGAGTAGAAATGAAATTTGGATTATTACTTAAATTCGCTTTAGTTTCCTACTCTTTATTAAAATTTAGCTCCCAAAGCTTTTATTTGATTTAATGTTATCTAACTTCTCTTTTATAGCATATCTTATAAAAGCTGAAGCAGAAAAGCCCATATTAAATGCTGTTTGGTTGATATCGTGGTGCTCTTCTTCTGTGAAATATATCGTTATTGTCTTTTTTCTTTTGAAATTTGCTATTCTTTCTTTATTTGGGATTGTCTTTCTTTTTTGAGCAATATTAGTATCCCCCCTAGCTGAATTTAGAAATTCATTCTCATCTTTAAAGCCCATACATATCCTTTCTTAACTAATTTTTTTTATATTAAATTTAATTGATTTTTCAAATTCTTTATAAAAGCATTCAAATTCATTTTTTGCTTTTTCATCACTATATTCGCTGATTGATAAGCCACTATTAATGGCTCTTTTATACGCCACTCTTTGTGAAATTTGGTGATTTAATAAAAATATATCTTGATTTTCACCTATTATATCTTTTAGATCAGATCTTAATATATCCAGTTCATTTGATAAAAATTTATTTGTGGTAGCCTTATTTACGACTATATAAGTTAATAAATTTTTCATTAAAATCTTTAGCGCTTTTTACAATCTCAATCATATAATTTATAACTTTTGTATCAAGAGATGAGACGATTGTCGGTGCTATGATATTCGTCTCTTAGTCCAAAAGTTGGATCATAACTGATATATCTGCTTTTTATAGCGATTGCAAATACATTTTTCATAATAGAAATAAGTCTATAAATAGTTTCTAATCTGCTTTTATTAGGATTATTAGGATTAAAAATATTGTTTAATATCTCAACCAAATCTTCATATTTAATCTCTTTGATATTTTTATTTCCAATTGCTGGGATTATGTATTTTTCGTGTACTAAGGTTATTCTTTTAGCATAATCTTTGCTATCGCCATCTATCTTAATTTTTTATCCATATACTTTATAAATAGCTCTTTATATGTATGCTTTTTAGTTCCACTTAATAGATTAAAATCCTTTCCTAATTCATCAAAATTGTTTAATAGCTTAATAGCATCTCTTCTAGCTTTAAATGCATTATAAAGCCCAACTCTAAATTCTTCTAATTTGTATTTATGTTTTTTGCCATATTTGTCATAAATAGTAATTGAAAAAACCTTGCTTCCTTTAGGATTAATATAAATTTCAAGCTCTTTAGGATTTCCCACAACAGCAAAATATCTTTTATCTTTTATCTCTAAAAGCTCGATATCCTTATCGCTCAAACAAGTCTTTGAAATATTAGCCATAACAACTCCTTCAATAGTGACTTATTAAAATAGTAGTGACTTAATTAGTAGTAAAATTTTTTGAGAATTAATAGTATTTTTTCAAAATCAATTGAGAAAAAACAGCAATAAAAAACCCTCTCCAAGTATGAAAAATAGGCAATAAAACTGAATAAATAAAAAAGGATTTAAATAGATATAAGATATTAAATGGTGGAGGTGTGCGGGATCGAACCGCAGTCCAAAAATAACAAACCCACAGCCTCTACATGCTTAGCAGAAGTGAAAAATTCACCTAGCCGTGCTCACTTCCCAAAACAACTAGCCAAGCTAAGACTAAATTTCACCTTACTACTCGTCAAATAGCAAAGCTACACTATCTAAAATTACTCGCTGATTTAGCTAGATAGTATCGCCAAATAGCAAGGCTCAACTGAACTTACGCAGCTTTAGCGTAAGCAGGAGCGAATTTAACGTTGTTTGCGTTTAATTTTATTTAGGCTTTTTAAGCTATGCCCAAAGCTGCATGCCACCGTGACCTCACTACTCCTGTCGAAGCCAAGTCACCCCCATAAAAAGGCAATTATAATACTCAAATTTGTCTTAAAATTTAATTAAATATCTCATTAGGGATAGCGATGATTTTGGGATTTAGAATTCTTAAATATATCTCATCGTTTTCTATATCATCTAAATAGCCTTGCATCTGATCAGCTACTAAAAGTAGCCAGTCAATAAGCTCATTTGAAGCAGTAACTCCTGTTCCACGCTTAGATTTTAGTTTTGCTGTGATATCTTCAGCCAGTGTAGTTAGTTTGACTACTGGGGTTAGTTCTAAGTATTGGCTTGCAGTTTTGATATTGTGAAAAATTCTATTAAGCTCATAGCTACTAGCATCAAATTTATCATTCCTACCCAAATTTACAATGAGATTATCGAGTAATCCATTCATCACGCCAAAGTGTGTTAAATAGTCCTCGATAATGTCTAGATCGTAATCTGCTTCTAGCTCTTTTAATAAACCCATCATTTACTCTTTGATTTTTTGCCAAATTGTAACAAAATTTAGGTTAAATTTAGTAAAATATTTCAAAAAATTAAAGGAAAAGTGTGAAAAAAATAAAAATCACTGATTTAATCGCTAAGAAAAATAGAGAAAAAATCGTTATGATAACAGCCTATGATGCTTTGTTTGCTCGGCTTTTTGATGATTATGCTGATATGATTTTAGTAGGCGATAGCTTAAATATGAGTTTTGGCGGTGCTAATGAGACCTTGGGGATAAGTGTTGATGAGATGATATATCACGCAAGAGCCGTTCAAAGGGGTGCTAAAAGGGCGTTTTTGGTTGTGGATATGCCTTTTGGCTCTACTATCACGCCAGAAATTAGTTTGAAAAATGCTGTGAAAATTTACAAAAATACCCTTTGCGATGCTGTGAAAATAGAAGGCTCAAAAGAGATAGCACCTACAATAAAGCTATTAGATCAAAATGGAATCGCTGTGATCGCTCACATAGGTTTAAAGCCTCAACTCTCACGCCAAGAAGGGGGATATAGAGTCGCTGGCAAGGATGATAAAGAGGCAAAATCCATCCTTGAAGATGCTTTGGCTTTAGAGTCTGCTGGGGCGAAAATGGTCTTAATAGAAGGCGTCCCAAGTGATCTAGCCAAAGAGATAACAAAAGCTCTTAAAGTACCTACTATCGGGATTGGGGCTGGTGCTAGCTGTGATGGGCAGGTGCTTGTGTGGAGTGATGCGTTTGGGTTTTATGATGAGTTTAGGCCTAAATTTGTCAAAAGATATATGGATGGGGCGAATTTGATTCGTGAAGCGATGAAAAATTACGCTGATGAAGTAAGAAATATTAAATTTCCAAGTAGTCAATATGAATATACCAAATAGCAAAATAGTAGATATCAGGTTGCCTAGTGAATGGCTGGAATTTGGGATTTTAGATGGGTCGCATTTGATAACTTATGCGAATTTAAGCGGCAAGGTAAATCCGCTATTTGTAAGCTCTGTGGAGAATATTTTTAAAAAAGATGATGAATTCTATCTAATGTGTGCTACGGCAACTCGCTCTAAAGAGGCTTTAAAGCTCTTGCAAAAGCATGGATTTAAGGCGGTTAAGGAGATTAGAGGCGGGGCGTATTACTATGAAAAAATGGGTGCTAAATTTGATAAATTTGATTTGTAGGACTAGGATTTGGATAGGATTGTAGAGATTGAGAGAGTTAGCTTTGATGCTGAATATGAAGTGAGCTTAAGGCCTTCAAATTTTGATGAGTATATTGGTCAAGATAAGATTAAAGCGAATTTAGAAGTTTTTATCGCAGCGGCTAAAAAGCGTGGTGAGTGTCTAGATCACGCCTTGTTTTATGGGCCGCCAGGACTTGGTAAGACAACTTTGGCTCATATAATTGCTTCTAAGATGAACGCAAATATCAAGATAACATCAGCGCCAATGATAGAAAAAAGTGGAGATTTAGCAGCTATTTTGACAAATTTAGAAGAGGGCGATGTGCTATTTATAGATGAAATTCACCGCCTAAGCCCAGCTATTGAAGAGGTGCTTTACTCGGCTATGGAGGATTTTCGCTTGGATATTATCATAGGTAGTGGGCCAGCAGCTCAAACGATTAAAATAGATATACCTAAATTTACGCTAATAGGCGCTACAACTAGAGCAGGGATGATCTCAGCTCCACTTCGTGATCGCTTTGGGATGCAATTTAGATTACAATTTTATAATGCTGATGAGTTAGCTCAAATCATCTCTTTAGCGGCTAATAAACTAGGTAAATTGGCTAGTAAAGAGGCTAGTTTAGAGATAGCAAGGCGTAGTCGTGGGACGCCTAGAATCGCTCTTAGGTTGCTTAGGCGAATTCGTGATTTTGCTGAAGTTGCTGATGAGAGCAAAATTAGCCACGAAAGAGCTAAAATAGCGCTTGATAGCTTAGGGGTAAATGAGCTTGGATTTGATGAGATGGATCTGAAATATCTAAATATTTTAGCTTATTCTACTCGTGCGCTTGGGCTTTCTACTATAGCTGCAGCACTAAGCGAAGATGAGGGGACTATAGAGGATGTTATAGAGCCGTATCTACTAAGTAATGGATATATTCAAAGGACAGCTAAAGGTAGAATTCTAAGTGATCAAATTTATAAAATGTTTGGTAAAAAACCACCAGTACATATAATGAGTGAGTCTGAAAAAGGACTTTTTGATCAGTAGGTTGATTTAAGAGTTTAAAGCAATTAAAATGGGGAAATTTAAATTAGATAAAACCACTCTTAAGCTTATTGGAATTTGGGATTATAAAGCACCAAAATCCCAACTAAAAGAGTTAAAAAAACTAAAAATAGATAAGCTAGATTTAGAAAATTTAGAGCATATTGATTATGCGATGGCAATTTTTATCTCAAAAAATTTTGGAGATTTTAAGCTGATTAATTCAAATGATAAATTTGATAAAATCTTTGCTTTAGTACGTGATAATGATATTTTAGGGCTAAAAATTTATAAACCAAGCAGTATAAATTCACTTGAGAAAATTGGCAAAATATTTATTGATATTCGGCTAAATATTATTAATTTTTGTATATTTTTGGGTAAGTTTTTATTTTCACTTTTAGATGGGATTAAAAAACCTACTAAAATTCGGTTTGCTGAATTATCTAATCATATAGTTAGCGCTGGTTTTGGGGCTATAGGAATTGTAGGGCTTACAAGTTTTTTAATTGGAGTAGTATTGGCCTATCAAGGGGCAAGTATGCTTAGCCAGTTTGGAGCTAGTATTTATGTAGTTGATATTATGGGTATTATGACGCTGCGTGAGGTTGGGCCGCTTATTGCTGCGATTGTGATTGCTGGACGCTCTGCATCTAGCTATACAGCGCAAATTGGAGTTATGAAAATAACTGAGGAGATTGAAGCGATGAATACAATGGGCTTTGATCCATTTAAATTTATTGTTATGCCTAGGATTATGGCGCTGATAATTGCAGTACCACTAGTAGTATTTTTGGCTAATGCTATTAGTATTTTTGCTCAGATGATTGTATGTAAAATTTATTTAGATTTTAGCTTTTATGAATATTTACAAAGATTTAAAGAGAGTGTAGAATTACGGCATTTTTTTGTTGGAATGCTTAAGACGCCATTTTTTGGTGCAATGATAGGGCTGATTGGGTGTATGAGGGGATTTGAAGTTAGTGGGAGTACTAGTAGCGTAGGTGAGCTAACTACTAAAAGCGTGGTAAATGCGATATTTTGGATTATTGCTTTAGATGCGTTATTTTCAGTGATTTATACAGAGCTTAAAATATGATAGTTTGTAAAGATATAGTAACTACATATGGTGGCAAAGTAATACATGAAGGAGCAAATTTTCATATAAAAAGCGGTGAAATTTACGGCCTTTTAGGTGGATCTGGAAGTGGTAAAACCACGCTACTTAAAACTATGATATTTTTAAAAAAACCAGCTAGTGGTAGTGTAAAAATTGGCGGCGTTGATATCTGGAGAGCCACACAAGAAGAACAACAGAATATTAAGCTGCAAATGGGTGTTATGTTTCAGTTTGGTGCACTTTTTAGCAATATGAGCGTATTAGATAATATTGCAATTATGTTAAAAGAGTATAGCAAATTTGACTCAAGCGACATTGATGAGATTGCTAAAATGTGGTTAATAAAAGTTGGTCTTAAGCCAAATGCAATGAGTCTATATCCTAGCGAGTTAAGCGGTGGAATGAAAAAAAGAGTAGCTTTAGCTCGTGCTTTAGCACTTAGTCCTAAAGTTTTATTTTTAGATGAGCCAAATTCCGGTCTAGATCCTATCAGTGCTAGAGCAATGGATAGACTAGTATGTGAGCTGCGTGATAGTCTTGGGATTACTGTGGTGATGGTGACTCACGATGTGGATAGTATATTTAATATTTTGGATAGGTTTTTGATAGTTGATAATAAAAAAATCGCTTTTGAAGGGGATTTAAAACAGGCTTTAGCATTTAAAGATAATCCTTTAAAAGATCTATTTTTGATGAGGTAGGAGATGGAAAATAAAAATTCATATTTTATAGCTGGACTATTTTTTTGCTTAGTTGTAGGGTTTATTGGAATATTTTTATTATTTATGCAAGGATATAATAGCAAGGAAACAAGGGATTATTATATAGTTACAAAAGAGCTGCCAAATGGGATTAAAAAAGATGGTGAGGTACGATTTATAGGTGTACCAGTAGGGCATATAAGAGATATATATTTTAGCGATCCACACTCAGCAACGATTGAGATTTGGCTTAGTATAGATGATAATTTGCCTATTAAAACTGATAGTCAAGCTATTGTAGAACGCTCAGGTATTAGTGGAATTGCTTATATAAATATTACTAAAGGTAGCGATACGGCTAGAATTTTTAATAAAAATGAAAGAGCTCAAATTAGCTTAGGTGAGGGTTTATTGGATAAAATAGGCTCAAGAACGGCAAATTTAACTGTAAGTTTAGATAAAATTGCTAGTAAAATCGATGAAGCCTTAAGGCAAGAAAATTTAGATAAATTGCTAAATTCAATCAATAAAATAAATTCGCTAATGAATGTTATCGCAAGCGATAAGAATTTGGATAAAATCGATGGAATTATCGATAATTTATATATTGTTTCTCAAGATTTAAAGAGTGCTAATCTAGATAGACTCGCAGCTAATTTAGATAAGAGTATTAGCGATATAAATACTGCATGGAACAATATCGATGAGCGTATAAATAGTGGTCAGATCGATTTTAAAACTATGCTAGCGCCAACTATTAAGTCTGTTCAGCAAAGCATAGATGAACTAAATGATTTAGCAGAACAAATAAAAAATAATTTAAATAATTTGGAGGATAACCCTTATGAATTTTTCTTTAAAAGTAGAGATTAAAAGCACTATTTTAGCAGTGATTTTTGGCGTATTGATGTCTGGTTGTTTGGCCAAGGATGCTCCAAAATTAAGCTATTATGAGTTGGGATATAATAACGATAGCAATGCAACTCAAATTTGCGATAGAAGAGCTGATTTGATGCTAAATTTAGCCTATATCAAAGTACAAGATGGTTACAATAGTCGTGATATTATTACAAAAGATGGTATAAATGTATCAAAAATGAATAATGCAAAATATATCGCTAGTCCCAAAGATATGTTAAAAAAAGCACTGGTATTATATTTAAATAGCAATTGCCATTTAAAATTAAGCAGTGATGCAAGTTTGCAAATGGGATTAAATATTACTGAAATGAGTATTCAACCAAGATATGCATTTATTCAGATTGCACTAGAACTAAGCCAAAATGGAAAAGTAATATCAAATGAGATAATTAGTGCTAAAAAAAGTTTTGATGGTTTAAATAATGCTACGAGTAGTGAAAATATTGCAATGAATGCTATGAATTTGGCACTAGAAAATGCTTTATGGCAAATTCATCAAGCAGCATTAAGGTATAGATAAATGCTGTGATCACCCTAGCACAACCCAATCTTGCTAGGGTGAATCCAATGCTAAAACCTAACATTATCTATAAACCAAAAACTATCAAATTCACTCTTATCCCATAGCCAACTCATTAACCTCCCCAAAACCCACAAATTTAATTACACCCCCATAATATTTAATATCTCACCTAATCCAATCTAAATTCCACTCTAAAAATTATAAAATCACTTAGCCTAAATCTATAATATCTAATCTAAATTTAATAAATTTCTCAAATTTATTAAAAAATTTGCAATATTTTCTTCAAATTTATCAAAATCCCCCCCCCATATATAAACTTTTTAATATTTGGTTCGATATAATAAAAACAACCCCTAAATGGATTTAAGTTTTATAGGGAAATCTTAACACAAAGGAAAAGTTATGAGCTTTAGAATAAATACTAACATCGCAGCGATGAATGCTCACGCAAACTCACAAATCACAGATAGAGAGCTTACTAGCTCACTTGGTCGCCTAAGCTCAGGTCTTAGAATTCAAACAGCAGCTGATGATGCATCAGGTCTTGTTATTGCTGATTCATTAAAAAGCCAAGCTAGCTCTTTAGGTCAAGCCATATCTAATGGTAATGATGCAATTGGTATTGTTCAAACTGCAGATAAAGCTATGGATGAACAGATTAAAATTCTTGATACTATTAAAACCAAAGCTATCCAAGCAGCACAAGATGGTCAAAATGCTGATTCTAGAAGAGCTCTTCAAAATGATATTAGCAGACTTCTTGAAGAACTAGATATGATAGCTACTACTACAAGCTTTAATGGCCAACAGCTATTAAATGGAAATTTTTCAAACAAAAACTTCCAAATAGGTGCTTATAGTAATGAAACTGCAAAAGTAAGCATAGGTGCTACAAACTCAAATACAATTGGGCATACTAGGTTTGAGACGCTAAAAAATGTGGTAGCTTCTAATATTTCTCAAATGGAAGATGCAGTTGTAAAACTTAGCGGAATCGATGGATATCCGGGTGGTTATGTATTTCAAACTATTAGCGCAAAAACATTACAAACAGATGGTTTAAAAGCTGTAGCTGAAATGATGAATGGTGTATCAGATAAAACTGGTATAAGAGCTGAAGTTAATAATACTCAAATTTTTGGCGTGGTTGCTGCTGGTACAATTAAAGATTTTATGATTAATGGTGTTAAAATCGGAAATATTACCGTAAAAGCTAATGATTCTGACAACGCTTTAACTGCAGCAATTAACGCTAAAAAAGATGAAACCGGAGTAGAAGCAAGCCTAGAAAATGGTCATCTAGTTTTAGCTGCTAAAGATGGTAGAGCTATTAGACTTGGTTCAACATCTACTGGTGCTAATACTGTATTTAGCGCTAAAACGGGTGCTTCATTAGCTGGAGATGCGCATTCGGCTGGTACGGTTTATTTAGGTCAAATCACATTTATTCGCCAAGATGCTAGGGATATTAAAGTTGGTTTAGGTGGTATATCCTTAGTATCTGGTTTTACTGCTGGTGACGCTATGATAACCGCTGCTAATGCATCAACTGGTTATGCTCAAGCTTCTGTAAATTTAAAATATATGAATTCAGGAACAATTAGCTTTGAAACTGCTAAGGCTATGGGCTTCTTTGCTGGTGGTTTCTCGGCAGTGTATGGTACAGCTGCTCAAGCCGGTGGCGTAAATACTTATGGTGGTGCCCAGGCTATGGTGGATGTAGCTGAAGCAGCTAGAAAGACTCTAGACAAGCTAAGAGCTGACCTAGGTTCAGTACAAAACCAATTAGTAGCTACTATAAATAATATTACAGTTACCCAAGTAAATGTAAAATCAGCTGAATCTCAAATAAGAGATGTAGACTTTGCTAGCGAGAGTGCAAACTTCTCTAAATTTAACATACTAGCCCAAAGTGGAAGCTACGCTATGAGTCAGGCAAATGCTGTACAACAAAATATATTAAGACTACTACAGTAGCTTAAATTTAAATCTTTAATAGCTTAAATTTACTCGCAATGCTTAGTCATTGCGAGGGTTTATTATTAAAAATTATTTATTTTCTAGTAATAATAAACATTATAATGATTAAATTTGTCGTAACTTAGCAATCTCATCACGCAGTGCGGCTGCCTTTTCAAACTCAAGATTTTTAGCAGCTTCTATCATCATAGTTCTTAGCTCCTTGATTATCTTAGCACGCTCATTAGCTGGCATCTTTTCAAGCTTTTTAGCCTTAGTGTAAAGCTCTATAGTATCATCCTCTTTTAAACTATCTTCGATATTGCGACTTGCACTTTTTGGTGTGATGCCATTTGCTTTATTATATTCATCTTGGTATTTGCGGCGTGCGGAGGTAATATCAATAGCTTCACGCATTGAACTAGTAATTTTATTAGCAAATAAAATCACCTTTCCATTTACATTTCTAGCAGCTCGCCCCATTGTCTGAATTAAACTAGTTTTAGAACGCAAGAATCCTTCCTTATCTGCATCCATTACTGCTACTAGGCTCACCTCAGGAAGATCTAATCCCTCACGAAGTAAATTTATCCCAACTAAAATATCATAATCCCCACGCCTTAGGCCGCGTATCAGCTCATTTCGCTCCACAGCATCAATATCTGAGTGCATATATTTGATTTTTAATCCAAGCTCTAGATAGTATCTTGTTAACTCTTCGGCCATCTTTTTTGTTAAAGTAGTTATTAGCACTCTTTCGCCTCGTTCTATTACAGCTTTTGCTCTATCATAAAGAACTTCAACTTGATTATCACTACTAATTACCTCAATCTCAGGATCTAGCAGGCCAGTTGGGCGTAAAATTTGCTCATATATATGATTGTTTGCTAGCTGAATTTCATACTCATTTGGCGTAGCAGAGACAAAGAGAAATTTCCCTTTTTTGGCTATAAACTCATCAAATTTCAGCGGTCTATTATCTAGTGCGCTAGGCAGTCTAAATCCATACTCTACTAAGATCTCTTTTCTACTTCTATCGCCTGCGTACATTCCACGAAATTGTGGCAAGCTAACATGGCTTTCATCAACTATAATTAGATAATCTTGTCCATTCATTTCAAAATAATCAAACATCGAGTATGGCGTTTCTCCTGCTTTTTGACCGGTAAGATATCTAGCATAGTTTTCTACGCCTTTTGTGCTTCCAGTGGTAGCTAGCATTTCTAGATCAAATTCAACCCGTTGCTTAAGTCTTTGATATTCAACCATTCGCCCCTGATTTTCATAAAATTTAAGTCTTTCATCTAGTTCAGCCTCAATCCCCTTAATCGCTTCTTTTAAGCGATTTTCTCCGACTACAAATTGACTTGTTGCGTATAGAATAAATTTATTTAAATTTTTAGTTTTTTTATTCTCTAGTGCGTTAAAGTGATAAATCTCTTCAATTTCATCACCAAAAAACTCTAGTCTAATAGCTTCATCGCAAAAATATGCCGGATAGATATCTACTACATCACCATTTACACGAAAATCAGCCCTATCAAAGTAGCTATCATTTCTCTTATAACCCATATCAACTAGCTTTAAAAGTAGCTCTTTTTGGCTAATTTGCATACCACGCTCTAAAGTAATAACCATACCTTTGTATTCGGCTGGATTACCTAGACCATAATTTGCTGATACGCTAGCTATCACGATAGTATCATCGTGTTCGAGTAAATTTGCTGTAGCTGATAGTCTTAGGCGCTCTAGTTCATCGTTTATAGCGCTATCTTTTTCTATAAATAAATCTTGTCTTGGGATATATGCCTCAGGCTGATAGTAGTCATAGTAACTTATAAAATACTCCACATGATTGTGTGGGAAAAAGCCTTTAAATTCACTATATAGCTGAGCGGCTAGGGATTTATTGTGTGTCATAATTAGTGTTGGGATATTTAACTGCTTTATTACATTTGCCATGGTAAATGTCTTGCCACTACCTGTTACGCCTAGTAATACGCTATACTTTGCACCATTTTTAAATGCGTTTACAATATTGTTAATGGCGTTTTGCTGGTCTTTACTAGGTGAAAATTTGCTATTTAAATCAAATTTGTCCATATTATTGCCTTAATTTTTGGTGATTTTACCATTTTTTATTTAACCAAAATTTTAAATTTCCTACACTAAAATTGCTAAAAAATAGCTAAAATTTAGCCCATATTTACAAAAAATATGATAAAATTATCTATTTTAATCACCATAAAATAAGGATTTGTAATGTTAGAAAACGGAAAGGTTTTAAATAATCTAGCTTCAAAAGTAACTGAACTGATGCTAAAATATGAAGAAGTATGCGAAGCTAATGAGGCTTTAAGAAATGAATTAATTAGCGTTAAAGCACAAAACGAAGCTAAATCAAATCAAATAATGAGGCTTGAAGAGGAGCTAAAAAATCAAGACCTAGCTAGCGATGATTTATTAAAGCAAGTTGAGGCTGTGCTTGGTCGATGAGACAAATCTCTTTAAATATAGCTAGTAAAGATTTTAATATTACTCTTGATGATGAATTTGCTGACTATTTTGAGGAGGAGTTACGACACTATTTGGATGATAAAAATCTCCTTACTATCAAGGCTTTGCTTACTGCCTTTATTCAAAAGTGCTATGAAAATTATGAGCAAAAAAATGAGCTAAGCTCGATTCTTGGCAATATAGACAAAGCCCTAACTCATGATAAAAGCATTTAGCTTAATTGAATTAACATTTGTTATTATTATCCTTGGTGTTTTGTTAGCAATAGCAGTGCCAAGGCTATTTTTTAGTAAAGATGATGCAAATTTACTCAAAATCAAAACCGATATAGCTACAATTCAAGCAAATATTCTTCACCAAAAAACCGCTCTTTTACTTAGTGCTAAAGTGCAAGAACCAGTTTTAAATTCGCAAATTTTCACTGAGTTAAATTTACACAAGTGGAGTATTGATAATCAAAATTTAGTTTTTGATAATAGCGTGAGATTTAGCTATGATAGCAATGCTACTATAAATTGCCTAAGCCCACAAGAAATTTGTGATAAACTAAAACTATGAACTACTATGAGATTGCCATAATAGGTGCAAATTTAGCTCCGCTTACATATGAAAGTCAGTGCGTGCTAAATGAATTTGAAATAGTTACTATAAAGCTAAGAAATAAAACTCAAAATGGTTGTATAATAAAAGCAGTACCAAAGCCAGATTTTAAAACATTACCAGTTATTGAGCGGTTAAATTTAACCTTTACACAGCTACAAATTACACTGGCTAAATTTATTAGTTATTACTATACCTGCGAAATTGGTGTTTCATTAGGATTATTTGAACCTTTTAGCCATTATGACAAATCAAAGTGTAGTTTTATCAAAGCGCCAAATTTAAGCCCTCTACAGCTTGAAGCTGCTAAATTTATTAAAAAAAATCCTATTAGTTTGCTTTTTGGCGATACAGGAAGCGGTAAAAGCGAGATATATATTAGCTTAATTCGTGAGTATTTAAACCTAGGTAAGCAAGCATTATTTTTAATGCCTGAAATTTCTCTTACACCGCAGATGCAAGAGCGCTTAGAAGCATATTTTGGAGATAGCGTAGGTGTGTGGCACTCTAAAATCACACCTAAAAAAAAGCAAAATTTGCTAAGTGAGTTTAGTCAAGGCAAAATTCGTCTAATTGCAGGCGCACGCTCAGCGCTATTTTTGCCTTTTAGTGATTTGGGGTTAATTGTAGTTGATGAAGAACATGATGAGAGTTATAAAAGCAACAGCGACCCATACTATAATGCTAAAGATTTAGCTATTTATATTGCAAATAAAATGGGGATAAAATGCATTTTAGGAAGTGCTACACCAAGTCTAAATAGCTATGCTAAATTTCCGAATTTTAGGCTAAAAGGAAGATTTTACGCATCACAAAAAGAGTATATCTATGATCATAGTCCAACAGGATTAAATGAGTTAATTTTAGGTGAGATTTCACAAGCCTTGCAGGCTAAAAAACAGGTAATAATATTTTTACCAACTAGAGCGAATTTTAAATTTCTAATTTGTCAAAAGTGTGGCCAAAGTATGCAGTGCCCATACTGTTCTATTGCCCTAAGCTTACATAAAAAAAATAGGGCAATGAGATGTCATTACTGCGGATTTGCTTGTATGATTCCTAGTGTTTGCGCTCAGTGTAATAGTGATATGCTAGAGTCTCGTAAAATTGGAACTAGTGAGTTAGTCGCTCAGATTAAAGAGTATTTTCCGCTTGCAAATGTGGCAAAATTTGACCGTGATGAGATTACTACACAAAAAAAACTAACAACTCTTCTTAAAAATTTTAATGAATATAAAATTGATATAATTGTCGGTACTCAGATGTTAAGCAAAGGGCATGATTATCATAATGTTAGCCTTGCTATCATTATGGGGCTTGATGAGCATTTAGATTATAGTGATTATCAAGCTAGAAGCAAGAGTCTGGCTCTAGCTATGCAAGTAGCGGGGCGTGCGGGGCGTGCTAACTATGGCAGGGTGATTATCCAAGGATTAAAGTGTGAGTTTTTTGCTGAATATATGGATGAATTTGATCGTTTTATTGCTGATGAGATGGCTGTGCGAGAGGGGCTATATCCACCATTTATGAGGCTTTTGCGTATTAAAATTGAAGATAAAGATGAATCTAAGGCCGTGAGTAAAATGCAGCAAATTTTAGGCAAGCTAAAGAGTATGGCCGATCTAGAGATAGTAGGGTATGGTAAGTGCATCATAGAGTTGATAGCATCTAAGCACCGCTATCAGATACTTTTACGATCTGCTACTCATACTCCGCTATTAAAGGCTAGTAAAATTGCTAGAGATTATGGCGCCTTACCTGATATCGATCCGGTGAATTTTAGTTAAATTTAGCTATTATTATAAAACAAAATTGAAAGGCATTGAAATAAATTTGGATAAAACCAAGCCTAGAAATCTAGGTTCGAAAAGATTATTCTGGTTTTACGGTGTCTACAATTTCTTTTTGACAAGTTTCCATATCTACTTGTTCTAAAGTAGGATGACCAACGACAAGCCCCATGCCTTAAACATTTTAATCATTTTTGTAAAGTCAGCAATATGAATTATAAGACATTAAGTTTAAATTTATAATAACAATTATTAAGTAATATTTTAATTTTTGTTTGGATACAAAGTTATTAATTTATTTTGATAAAATACACAATGCAAGATAAAGCGCGGATACTACGCACCACTACTAGAACACTACAAAGATGGCGAACAACAAAGCCTGAGTTATATGCAATTATCGAGGCTGGATTTAAGCTATACGAGATGATTGAGAGCGAAGAAGAGATAACTAAGGATATCAAAAATATATTAAAAGAATCACTTAAAAATAGGTAAATTCATAATAATCCAATATAGCGGCAAATATAATTGCCACTATATTAGCTTCTCTTTTTTAATAAATTTAAGCCAAAAGTATAGCCAAAGACCAAAGCCAAACATAATAATAGAGAGAATTTGCCCCATACTTAGCCCAAATGCGACAAACCCAATACCAAAATCAGGCTCTCTATAAAATTCACAAATAAATCTCATAATGGGATAAAGCATAGCATAAAGGGCGATTAATTCACCGTTAAATCGTTTATAAATACGGTAAAAATATAAAATAACAAATATCACTAGTCCTTCAAGCACGGCTTCATAAAGTTGGCTAGGATGGCGTAATACGCCCGCACTTACTACCCCCCAGCTCACATCAGTAGTACGACCAATTAACTCTTGATTTAAGAAATTTCCAACTCTACCAAAGATATAACCTAATGGCACACTAATTGCTACAAGGTCAAGATATAAAAGGATATTTTGCTTAAATTTATAGCAAAACAGAAGAGTCGCAATAATAAATCCAACCACAGCACCATGGTAGCTCATTCCACGAATACCTACAAATTCGCCATTTATAAACGGATTAAAAATCTGCCATGGGTGAGTGAGATAGTATAGGGTATTTGGGTCATAAATGATGATATAGCCTAGCCTAGCACCTAAAATTACGCCGATTTCAACCCAGAAAAAGTAGCTATCTAAAAGCGAATTTGAGATTGGTAGTTTGTCTTTTTTAACAAAAAATTTAGCCATCCAAAGCGCTACTAGCAAGGCTAAAACATACATAATTCCATACCAGTGTATATTTAATCCAAATAGGCTAAATGCCACTGGGTTCATATTTAAATAGATTAAATTCCAACTATTTAACGTCAATTTTTAACCCCAAATTTGTCTTAAGAGTTTTTATAAAGTCCATTATAAATTCTCCCATAGCTTGATAATATGGAGTTTTGGCATTATAACGCAGAAATTTAGCAAATAACACCAAACTAGGCAGGAAAAAATCAACCAAATACATTCCAAGAATTGTATGAGTTTTTTCATTTGTATTATTTTTAAATATAACGCCAAGTAGAGCAAACATATTTGAAACATGGGTAGCGCGTAAGTTAGTAAATGGCTTATCAAAGTTAAGCTGTTTATACAAATGCTCTATCTCTTCATCGCTAACTTGCCTAAAAAATTTTAGTGAGCACGCAACTTTAAAATTATCCAAATCTGCAGCAATCTCCTCAGCTTTGCAGTGCATTAAAGCTCTAGCTAGCAGGGCGTTACCCTTTTCATTTTCTAGATTTTGGGTTTTTATCATCCAAGTTGGCTGTAGTTTTTTGATTACTTCATCAGTGATTGCATTAGCAAAATTACTAGCAAAAACCATACAAATCATAGAGTACGCATCGGCTACTTTCATAATTTTCCTTAAATTTTTTGCTGATTTTAGCTAAATTTTGCTTAAAACTCAGATAGGCTTTTAATAGCATCTACACCATATTTTTTTTGAATTTGCATTATGGCAGTACTAATTTTGCTATTTTTTGGACTTTGAGTATCAAATAAAGATCGCTGTTGCTGCTTATCAAATCTAGCCGCACAAAGACTTAGATAGTTTATCTCATACTCTTTAAATTTATCTAAGTTTATAAATAGATCTTTAGTAATCTGTTCTAAAAATTTGTGAGTAAAGTTAGCATTAATAGTAGTGCTTATGCTTATTTGTTCTTGTCCTTTATAGCGAAATTTTAGCTCGATCCTGCTTGGGGTTAAAGCAAGTGAGGCTACTTCAAAATATAGATGCCTACACAGAGTCATTAATCTTTTATTGATATCATCTCTATTTTTAATTGGGGCAAAGCTTCTAGCTATAGCTAGAGATTTGCGTGGCTGATTTTTAATAATTTTGTCTTGATGGATTAAATTTAAAGAGCTATAAAGATTTATGGCATATTTGCCAAGTTTGTCAAATATATGCTTGGCGTTTAGAGCATCTTTAATAGTAGTAACTCCATATTTTTGTAAGCTTTTATAAAGAGATTTACCTACTCCTGGAAGCTTGGAAATTTGTAGATTTTCTATCTCTTGGGGACTATTTATTTGATATATTTTGCTAGGTTTTGCTAGATTGGTTGCAAGCTTAGCTAGTAGTTTATTTGGCGCAATTCCTATACTACAAGGTAAATTTAGTTTATTATTGATCTCAAATTTAAGCTTATTAGCAAATACTAAAGGATTAATATCATATTTTGTTCCAGCAAGATCTATAAAATACTCATCAATACTATACTTCTCAATTTCATCAGTATAATTAAGCAATAAATTATAAAGAGAATTTGATAATGTATGATATAGCTCAAAATCTGTTGGAACTATGATTAAATCAGGACAGAGTTTTTTAGCTAAACTTGAGTGCATAGTGCAGTTAATTCCTATAGCACGAGCTTCATAGGTAGCGCTTAAAATTATGCCATACTCATGATAGTCGCCAAATATATCAAATTTACTTCCACTTGCTACGGCGGCTTTTTTACCAATTAAGCTTTTATCTATTGTTGCAGCTGCACTGATAAAAAATGCATCAAGATCTATGTGAATAAACATAGTCTAAATTCTAGCTAGTTTTAATCTTAAAGAGTTTAAAACTACGCTAATAGAGCTTAGACTCATAGCAAGTGCTGCCCACATCGGTGTAAGATGAATTCCAAAAGATGGCTCTAAAATTCCAGCAGCAATTGGAATACAAATAGTATTATATCCAAACGCCCAAGTTAAATTCTGTTTTATAGTAGTGTTACTTTTTTTGGCTAGATTTATGCTTTTTATAACTCCATTTAGGCTATTTTGCATTAAGATTATATCGGCGCTATTTTTAGCTAGATCGCTTCCAGAGTTCATCGCTATAGAGATATCAGCAGCTTTTAAAGCAGCAGCATCGTTGATTCCATCTGCTATAAATGCGACTTTTCCTGATTTTTTTAAATCTTCTATTATCTCATATTTTTGATGTGGTAAAACCTCACTATAAACCATATCAATACCAAGTTCTTTGGCTACTAGATTGCTGATTTTATGGCTATCTCCGCTTAAAATTACTGGGGTTATATTTTGTGATTTTAGGCTCTTTATAACCTCTTTTGCCTCAGGCTTTATAGTATCGCTAATTGCAATATAACCGCTAAATTTGCCATTAATTGCTACTAAGATAACCCCATAGCCAATATCCATTTTTTGCTCTATTATGGCTTTTTGATTTTTGTCTATGGATATTAAATTTAAATTTAGTAATCTTTCATTGCCTATTAAAACATTATCGCTTTTAATCCCAAGCCCGCTAATATACTCAAATTTACTTTGAAATTTGACATTGATTAGCTCTTTGGCGTAGTTTGTAATCGCATTTGAAACTGGGTGCGAGTTTAGTGCCGAGATATTGGCTACTATGGATAAATCATTTTTATTAAGACTGGTTTCTATTACGCTTATATCTGCTGTTGTGATGGTTCCAGTTTTATCAAATACGGCAAATTTAATATCATTGAATTGCTCTAGGGCAACTGGATTTTTAATTAAAATTGAATGCTTCAAAGCCAGTGATATAGCACAAACTATAGCAATTGGTGTAGCAAGTCCTAAAGCACAAGGACATGAGATAATAAGCACGCAAATAGCACTTAAAATTCCATTAAATTCCATGCCAAAACTAGCCCAGATACAAAATGTAGCCACAGAAGTAGCTATTATTAAAGGGATGAAAATATTTGCTACATTATCAGCTATGCGTGAGATAGATAGCTTTTTACTAGCTGCGTTTTGAATAAGATTTAAAATTTGAGCCAGTAAGGTATCATTTGGACTTTTAGTAACTCTTATTAATATATGGCCATTGCAGTTTAGAGTACCGCTATATACCATCTGACCAGTGCTTTTATAAATTGGCATACTTTCGCCATTTATTGCACTTGTATCTATCTCAGCACCTCCATTTTCTATAATGCCATCACATGGAATTATAGAGCCAGTTTTGACTAAAACTATATCTCCGATTTTAAGATTACTAGCTAAAGTCTCTTTGGTACTCCCATCGCTAGAGATGATAAAAGCCTTGGTTGGGCTTAGATTTATTAAAGATTTTAGGTAAGATGAAGCAGTGGCTTTGGCTTTATTTTCTAAATATTTGCCAAGCAAGACAAAGGTTATAATCATTGTCGCACCGCTAAAATATAGATAGTTTAGATTTGTTGGAATTTGATTATGAAAAATTGTAGCAAAAATAGAGTAGCAAAATGCGCAAAAAGTACCCAAAAATATAAGTACATTCATATCATAATTATGCTCTTTTAAGCTCTTTAATGCATGAGAGTAAAAACTAGATCCGCAATAAAATATCCCAATACAAGCCAAAGCAATCATAAATGGCATAGGTATAGGATTGGATTTACTCATCTCTGCCCACATAAGAGCTGCGCTAATTATAGAACAGATTATAAATTTATTTTGGTAATTTTTTAATTCTTTATTTTGAGCATTTTCAAGCTCATCTTGATTGTTTGCAATACCAAAACCAAGTTTAATAATTTTATTTTTTAATGCTTCTATATCAGCATTTTGATCATATTCAAATACAGCACAATGAGTGTTAAAATCTACATTTGCAGACTTTATTCCCGGGATTTTTAGTGCTGATTTTTTAATAGAATTTGCACAATTTACACAGCTCATTCCGCTGATTTTTAACTCAATCTTATTCAAGTAAATTCCTAAATTTCTTTAATAACTTCAAAGCCAAGCTCATTTAGCTCATCTATAAATTTAGCCTTAATCTCATCACTATTTATATCTATAGTAAGAATTTTTGGCTCACTTGTTAAATCAATGATAATAGTGCCAAATTCATCTTCAAGAGAATTCTTAATCAAATTTACACAACTTTGGCAATTGATATTTTTAACTTCAAATTTCACGATTTATCCTAAATTTAATTGAGATTTTAAAAATTATATAATTATATAGCTAATTAAAATTTAACGATTTTTTGATATAATTACCGCCTTAGAAAATCCAAAAGGACAAAAATGGGACGAGCATTTGAGTATAGAAGAGCTAGTAAAGAGGCTAGATGGGATAAGATGAGCAAGTTATTCCCAAAATTAGCCAAAGCGATCACAGTAGCGGCCAAAGAGGGTGGAAGCGATCCAGATATGAACCCAAAACTCCGCTCAGCCATAGCTACAGCCAAAGCTCAAAATATGCCAAAAGATAATATTGACGCAGCAATCAAAAGGGCAAGTGGCAAAGATAGTAGCGATATCAAAACTATATTTTATGATGGTAAGGCTGCTCACGGCGTTCAAATCATCGTAGAAGCAGCTACTGATAATGCCACTAGGACGGTGGCCAATGTAAAGGCTATATTTAACAAAAATGGTGGAGAGATTTTGCCAAGTGGTAGCCTTAGCTTTATGTTTAGTCGTAAGGCGGTATTTGAAGTAGAGTTACCAAGTGGCGATCTAGAAGAGTTAGAATTAGAGCTTATAGATTATGGTCTTGAGCTATTAGAACAAGGTGAAAATAGCTTGATGATATATGGTGATTATAAGAGCTTTGGCACGCTTAGCGATGGGATTGAGAAGTGTAATTTAACGCTTAAAAAAGGTAGCTTACAATACATTCCAAATTCCACAATTTCGCTCAATGATGAGGAGCTTAGCGAGATTGAAAAGCTTTTAGATAAGCTTGATGATGACGATGATATTCAAGCAGTATATACAAATATAGAATAAGGAGAATTAATGGAAGAGTTAAAAATATATGATATAGATACAAATGAATTATCTAAATGTAAATTCGCAGTTATCAAAACAGATAAAGGCGATATGATAGCCGAGTTATATCCAGATGAGACCCCACAAACCGTAGCTAACTTCGTAGAATTAGCTAAATCTGGATTTTATGATGGACTTAATTTTCATAGAGTTATACCAAATTTCGTTATCCAAGGTGGTTGCCCGTATGGCAATGGAGTTGGTGGCCCAGGCTGGAGAATCAAATGCGAATGTGTCGGTCAAAAACGCAAACACAATAGAGGTAGCCTAAGCATGGCACACGCCGGCAGAGATACAGGCGGTAGCCAATTTTTCGTATGCCATAGCGCTCAGCCACATCTAAATGGTGTTCATACTATATTTGGCGAGTTGATAGATGATGAGAGCAAGAGTGTTTTAGATGCGATTAGACAAGGGGATAAAATCACTACTATAGAGATCAAAGAGAGTTTATAAACTCAATTATATTTATTGCGTGAGTTTTCTCACGCGAAGTTAAAATTCTTTAAATAAATTATTAATATTTACCCATAAACTTAAGCAATATTTAACTACAATGTTTGTATTATAACAAAATCGCAATTTTACTATTTTTAAGGATTTTCATGAAATTCACTACCTTGTTTTATGCTATTTTTGGTGCGATTATTACTATAGTCGTTTTAAATTTAGTCGCTCTACTTGGAGTGATTGGTGTACAAGATGAGCTTATAGAGGCATCTGAGAGAAGATATCAGTCATATATACTAGCTGATGAACTTCGCCAAAGTTCTGATGATTTAACTAGATTAGCTCGTACTTATAGCGTTACAGGTGATAGTCACTATATTGACCAGTATAATACTATATTAGATATTAGAAATGGTAAAGTTCCAAGACCTATGAATTATGAAAGAATTTATTGGGATTTTGTAGCAGCAACAGGCCAAAAGCCTCGCCCAGATAGTAACGAGACAATTGCTTTGACTAAAAAAATGGAAGCGTTAGGCTTTAGTAGAGCCGAGCTAGATAAATTAAAAGAGTCTGAGGCTCGCTCAAATTACTTAGTAGATATCGAAACTAGAGCTATGAATGCGGTAATGGGTAAATTTATGGATAGTAATGGTCAATACACCATCATAGGTCAGCCAGATGTAGGCCTAGCAATTGATTTAACTCATTCTAAAGAATATCACATTGAAAAAGCTAAAATTATGGAGCCAATTGATGAGTTTTTTGTGATGCTTAAGAACAGAACAGATCAAGAAGTGCAATCTAAAATCGATAAAACTACACTATATTTTGATGCTGTTTTAGGATTATTCATTATTAACATTATCGTGATTGTGCTTGGTTCTATTGTTCTTCGTAAAAAGATAGCTCAAATTGAGCCAGTTAGTGATGGACTTAGAGGATTTTTTGCTTTCCTTGGACATGAAAAAGATGATTGCAAGACTATAGATATTAACTCAAAAGATGAATTTGGCGTAATAGCTAAGATGATTAACCAAAATATATCAAATTTACGCATTCAAATCGGCTCTGAGCGTAAATTTATTAATGAAACAGTAAAAACTCTAAAAGAGCTATCTCAAGGTAGTTTTAATGTGCGTTTAAATAGCAATTGCGACTCTCCACTAATGAAACAACTACAAGAGACGCTAAACAACATGGCCTTAGCACTTGAAAAAAATATAAATGAGATAGTTAAAATTATAGCCAAATACTCAGAGCATGACTATACTCAAAGAGCTTCAAATGAGAATTTAAAACACTATCTTCTTAAAATGGCTGATGGTGTAAATGAGTTAGGTGATGCTACTGTAGCGATGCTACGCCTATCACAAAAATCCAGTCAAACACTATATGAAGCATCACACAATATGAAAGATGGAATTGATAAATTAAATGAATCATCAAAACTTCAAGCAGCATCTTTACAAGAGAGTGCCGCAGCCGTAGAGGAGTTAAGCAGCTCAATGAATTCTATAAATGAAAGAGCAAATGAGGTTATAAAGCAAAGTGATGATATTAAAAATATTATTATTATCATTAAAGATATAGCTGAACAAACAAATTTACTTGCTCTAAATGCTGCTATAGAAGCTGCTCGTGCTGGTGAACATGGTAGAGGATTTTCAGTTGTGGCCGATGAAGTTAGAACATTAGCTGAAAAAACTGGCAAATCTCTAACTGAAATTGAAGCTAATGTAAATATTTTAACTCAAAGTATTACTGATATGAGTGCTAGCATTAACGAACAAACTGCAGCAATCAATCAAATAAACGAAGCTATGAGCGCTATAGAGAATGGTACAGAACGCAATTATGAAGAAACTACTAAAATAGCTAGTATCTCAAATAATGTTGAAGAGATGAGTGAAGGGATGCTTGCTAATATAAATAAAAATAAATTCTAAATACTAAATTTCGCCGATTATAAAAAAAATTGGCGAAATTTTTTATAATTATTCAAAAAACCCTTGACAAATAAAATAAAATTAGCTATAATTCCAGCTCACAAGTTAAAGGTGCTGGTGTAGCTCAGCCGGTAGAGCAACTGCCTTGTAAGCAGTAGGTCGGCGGTTCGATTCCGTTCACCAGCTCCATTTATCTTTACAGTGTTTGACCAGATACATATAGCAATCATTATTTTAATTACTTAGGGTGAGATACTCAAGTGGCCAACGAGGGCAGACTGTAAATCTGCTGACTATGTCTTCCGTGGTTCGAATCCACGTCTCACCACCATTGCTATACGCGGGAGTAGCTCAGTTGGCTAGAGCATCAGCCTTCCAAGCTGAGGGTCGCGGGTTCGAGTCCCGTTTCCCGCTCCATTTAAATTTGACTGGGAGCTGTTTTTTTGAATTTATATTCTATTCTGCAGTTAATCTTAGTCATTTTTTAGTTTTTCGGTGTTTGTATAATTTTAGTATAACTCTGTTTTGCCAAGCTGAAGTTTCCATATCTAGAAACGCTCATATGGCTCAGAGGTAGAGCACTTCCTTGGTAAGGAAGAGGTCGCGGGTTCAAGTCCCGCTATGAGCTCCATAAAAGTAGAAATAAGAAATACAAAAAATACAAACTTTAAGTATAAAAGTTGAATTTTATAACGGAGGATACAATGGCTAAAGAGAAGTTTTCAAGAAATAAGCCACACGTAAATATTGGTACTATCGGTCACGTTGACCATGGTAAAACTACACTAACAGCTGCTATTTCTGCTGTTTTATCAAGAAAAGGTCTTGCAGAGCTTAAAGATTACGATAATATCGATAATGCTCCAGAAGAAAAAGAGAGAGGTATTACAATTGCTACTTCTCATATTGAATATGAAACAACAAATCGCCACTATGCACATGTTGACTGTCCAGGTCACGCCGACTATGTTAAAAATATGATTACTGGTGCTGCTCAAATGGACGGCGCTATCCTAGTTGTTTCTGCAGCTGATGGCCCAATGCCACAAACTCGTGAACATATACTATTATCTCGCCAAGTTGGTGTTCCATATATCGTTGTTTTCATGAACAAAGCTGATATGGTTGATGATGCTGAACTTTTAGAGTTAGTTGAAATGGAAATTCGTGAACTTCTAAGTGAATATGATTTCCCAGGTGATGACACTCCAATTGTTAGCGGTTCTGCTCTTCAAGCGCTTGAAGAAGCTAAAGCTGGTATAGATGGTGAGTGGTCAGCTAAAATTATGGCTCTTATGGATGCAGTTGATAGCTATATTCCAACTCCAGTTCGTGCAACTGATAAAGATTTCTTAATGCCAATTGAAGATGTATTCTCAATTTCTGGTCGTGGTACAGTTGTTACAGGTAGAATTGAAAAAGGTGTTGTGAAAGTTGGTGATACTATTGAAATCGTTGGTATCCGTGATACTCAAACAACAACAGTTACTGGTGTTGAAATGTTTAGAAAAGAGATGGATCAAGGTGAAGCTGGCGATAATGTAGGCGTTCTATTACGTGGTACTAAAAAAGAAGATGTTGAAAGAGGTATGGTTCTATGTAAGCCAAAATCTATCACTCCACATACACAATTTGAAGGTGAAGTATATATCTTAACTAAAGAAGAAGGCGGTCGTCATACTCCATTCTTTAATAACTATAGACCACAATTTTATGTAAGAACAACAGATGTTACTGGTTCAATCACTCTACCAGAAGGTACAGAGATGGTTATGCCTGGCGATAACCTAAAAATAACTGTTGAACTTATTGCTCCAGTTGCGCTAGAAGAGGGTACAAGATTTGCTATCCGTGAGGGTGGTAGAACTGTTGGTTCTGGCGTTGTGTCTAAAATTATTAAGTAATTTAACTTATGGGTGCGAAATTAATTTGCACCCTTTTTAAGGAAAAAATATGGCAAGTGCAAATAGAGTTAAAATTGGTTTAAAGTGTTCTGAATGTAATGATATTAATTACACAACAACCAAAAATAGCAAAACAAAAACTGAAAAGTTAGAGCTTAAAAAATATTGTCCAAGATTAAAAAAACATACAGTTCATAAAGAAGTTAAGCTAAAATAAGCTAACTTCTTAGCTGTATTTATATAGGGCAATAGCTCCAACGGTAGAGCGCCGGATTCCAAATCCGATGGTTGGGGGTTCGAATCCCTCTTGCCCTGCCACAAAAGGTTAGATATGGAAAAGTTTATAAGTTATTTAAAATTATCACGTGCAGAAGTTGGCAAGGTTATATTTCCTACCAAAGAGCAGATTAGAAATGCTTTTATAACAGTTTTTGCTGTTGTGACTATAGTTTCTTTATTTTTGGCTTTGGTTGATTTAATTATGTCATTTTCTGTTTCTAAGCTTGTATAAGGACATATTATGGCACATAAGTGGTATGCTATTCAAACTTATGCAGGTAGTGAGATGAGTGTCAAAAGAGCCATTGAAAATCTAGTAAAAGATCATGGTATTGAAGAGAAACTTTTAGAAGTTATCGTTCCTACTGAAGATGTAATTGAGATTAAAAATGGAAAGCAAAAGATTAATGAAAGAAGCCTATATCCAGGTTATGCTTTCGCTTATTTGGATCTTGATACTGCACTTTGGCACAAAATTCAGTCTCTTCCTAAGGTTGGCAGATTTATTGGTGAAGCAAAGAAACCTACACCTTTGAGTGATAAAGATATAAATCTTATTTTAGAAAAGGTTAGTAAAAGAGCAGCGCCTAAACCAAAAATTTCATTTGAAACTGGCGAAATTGTTCGTGTTACAGAAGGCCCATTTGCAAACTTTAACGCAACTGTAGAAGAGTATGATATGGTTCATGGTAAACTTCGCTTAAATGTATCAATATTTGGTAGAAGTACACCTGTTGAAATTATGTATTCACAAGTTGAAAAGATAGTCTAAGGAGATAGTTTATGGCTAAAAAAGTTGTAGGTGAAATTAAATTGCAAATTGCAGCTACAAAAGCAAATCCAAGTCCACCAGTTGGTCCTGCTCTAGGTCAAAAAGGTGTAAATATTATGGAATTTTGTAAAGCATTTAATGAAAGAACAAAAGATATGGCTGGTTATAATATTCCAGTTGTTATCACTGTTTATGCAGATAAAAGCTTTACATTTATCACAAAACAACCACCAGCAACTGATCTAATCAAAAAAGCTGCTGGCATCACTAAAGGTGCGGATAATCCGCTTAAAAATAAAGTTGGCAAGTTAACAAAAGCTCAAATTCTTGAGATTGTTGATAAAAAAATAGTTGATATGAATACAAAAGATAGAGAGCAAGCTGCTAAAATTATAGCTGGTTCAGCTCGTTCTATGGGTATAACTGTAGTAGATTAATCCTTACCACTAGGATTTAAAATTAGTGGTAGCACTTTAAAAATGCGGAGAAATTAATGTCAAAAAAAACTACAAAGAGATTTGCAGAATTACTTAAGAAAGTAGATTCAAATAAAATTTATAATTTAGATGAAGCTATATCGACAGTTAAAACACTTGCTTCAGCTAAATTTGATGAAACAGTTGAAATAGCACTTAAATTAAATGTTGATCCTAGACATGCTGATCAAATGGTTCGTGGTTCAGTAGTTTTACCTGCTGGTACTGGTAAAACTGTAAGAGTAGCAGTAATTGCTAAAGATGCTAAGGCTGATGAAGCCAAAGCAGCTGGTGCTGATATAGTTGGCGCTGAGGATTTTGTTGATGAAATTGCTAAGGGAGTTATCAATTTTGATGTGCTTATTGCTACTCCAAATTTGATGGGCTTAGTTGGTAAAATTGGTCGTCTTTTAGGACCAAAAGGTTTAATGCCAAATCCTAAAACTGGTACAGTAACTATGGATGTTGCTCAGGCTGTTAAAAATGCTAAAGGTGGTCAAGTTAACTTCCGTGTTGATAAACAAGGAAATATTCATGCTGGTCTAGGTAAAGTTAGCTTTACAAAAGAGCAGCTAAATGATAATATCTTTGCCTTTATTAAGATGATAAATAAACATAAACCTGCAGCTGCAAAAGGTAAATATATTAAATCTGCAACACTATCTTTAACAATGAGTCCATCTATATCTCTTGAAACTCAAGAGCTTATGGATCTTAAATAATTAATATTTTTATCTTAGATTGGAGATAGCCGAGGCGTAAGCTTAATTGAGCGTATTTTCGCTCTCTCTGCTTGAAATCACCGGTCGGAAAGGAGAATGAAAGTGACTAGAAACGAAAAAGCTGAAATTATTTCAAACCTTGAGGCTGAATTTAAAGCTAGCGAAGCTATAGTAGTATGTGACTATAGAGGTTTAAGTGTTAAAAAACTTGAGGCGTTAAGAATTGCTGCTAAAGAGCAAAATGTAAAAGTTCAAGTTATTAAAAATACTTTAGCAAAAATAGCTTTGAATAACTCTGCTAAAGATGGTATGGAGCTTAAAGATACAAATATCTTTGTATGGGGTGAAGACCAACTAGCAGTTACTAAAGTTGTAGCTAAATTTGAAGAAGCTAATAAAGATCTATTTAAAATCAAGACAGCTTATATTGATGGTGAAGTTGCTCCTGTATCTAAAGTTGTTGCATTGTCAAAAATGCCGTCTCGCGACGAACTTATTGCTATGCTACTACAAGTTTGGAATGCGCCAATTCAAAATTTCACTATTGGTTTAAATGCGCTTAAAGAGAAAAAAGAGCAATCTGCTTAATTTAAAAAATAAAATTTAGGAGAATTAAAATGGCAATAACTAAAGAAGATGTATTAGAGTTTATTTCAAATTTATCAGTTCTTGAGCTAAGTGAATTAGTAAAAGAATTTGAAGAAAAATTTGGTGTAAGTGCTGCTCCAGTAATGGTAGCTGGTGCTGTAGCTGGCGGAGCTGCTGAAGCTGCTGAAGAAAAAACTGATTTCAATATCGTTTTAGTTGATAGTGGTGCTAAAAAAATAGAAGTAATTAAAGTTGTTCGTGCTTTAACTGGTCTTGGTCTTAAAGAGGCTAAAGATGCTGTTGAAGGTACTCCATCAGTTCTTAAAGAAGGTGCGAGCAAAGAAGAAGCTGAAGCAGCTAAAAAACAACTTGAAGAAGCTGGCGCTAAAGTCGAACTTAAATAATTTACAATTTTGTAGAAGCGAGATTTTCTCGCTTCCAACTCCATTGTCGTTTTTACGACGTTCTTTCAATTAACTATTCTATAGAGGTAGTAAAATGCTAAATAGCCTTTATTCTGGAAATCGTCTTAGGGTAGATTTTTCTAATGTTGCTAAAGAGATTGATGTTCCAAATTTATTACAATTACAAAAAAAGAGTTTTGATCATTTTTTAAATCTTGATAATTCACAAACCGAAAGCGGAATCGAAAAAGTATTTAAATCTATTTTTCCTATTCACGATCCGCAAAATAGACTTTCACTTGAATATGTCAGTAGTGAAATAGGTAAGCCTAGATACACAATTAGAGAGTGTATGGAAAGAGGTTTAACATATTCTGTAAATTTAAAAATAAAAATTAGATTAATAGTTCATGATAGAGATGAAAAAACAGGTGAAAAAATTGGAGTAAAGGATATCAAAGAACAAGAGATATTTGTTCGTGAAATTCCTTTAATGACCGATAGAATTTCATTTATTATTAATGGTGTTGAGAGAGTTGTTGTTAATCAGCTGCATAGAAGCCCAGGTGTGATTTTTAAAGAAGAAGAGAGTCCTACGGTTGTAAATAAACTTATTTATACTGCTCAGATTATCCCAGATCGTGGGTCTTGGCTTTATTTTGAATATGATACAAAAGATGTATTATATGTTCGTATTAATAAGCGTCGTAAGGTGCCAATTACCATTTTATTTAGGGCTTTAGGATATAAAAAACAAGATATTGTGAAGTTATTTTACCCTATGCAAACTCTAAAAATTCAAAATAATAAATTCTTAGTAGAGTTTAATCCAGATGACTTTACTGGTAGGGTTGATTATGATATTAAAGATGAAGATGGCAATATCTTACATCAAGCTGGTAAGAGATTAACTAGAAAAAAAGCTGATAAATTAATAGAAGATGGCGTTAAATTTATAGAATATCCGCTTGAAACATTGGTAAATAGATATCTTGCTAGTCCTGTTATCGATAAAGATAGTGGTGAGGTTTTATATGATACTCTTACACAACTTGATGAGAATAAGATAGCTAAAATTGCTAATGAGCAAGATAGTATAGAGATAGCAAATGATTTAGCAAATGGAGTCGATGATGCTATTATTAACTCATTTTTGCAAGATTATGAGACTCTTAAACTTCTTAAACAAACAGAAGGCGTAGAAGATGAAAATGATCTAGCTGCAATTAGAATTTATAAAGTTATGCGTCCAGGTGAGCCTGTAGTTAAAGAAGCTGCTCGAAGTTTTGTAAATGATCTATTCTTTAATCCAGAAAGATATGATCTAACCAAGGTTGGTCGTATGAAGATGAATCACAAGCTTGGATTAAATGCGCCTGATTATGTAACAGTATTAACTAATGAAGATATCATTAAAACTGCTAAATATCTAATTAAGGTAAAAAATGGTCAAGGTCATATAGACGATAGAGACCATTTAGGTAACCGCCGTATTCGTTCTATTGGTGAGCTTTTAGCTAATGAGCTTCATTTAGGATTTGTAAAAATGCAAAAGGCTATTAGGGATAAATTTACAAGCCTAAGCAACAATATCGATGAGATTATGCCATATGATCTTGTAAATCCTAAGATGATTACCACTACTATTATGGAATTCTTTACCGGTGGTCAGCTAAGTCAGTTTATGGATCAAACTAATCCGCTTAGTGAAGTTACTCATAAGCGTAGATTATCAGCACTTGGCGAGGGTGGGTTGGTAAAAGAGAGAGCCGGATTTGAAGTTCGTGATGTCCATCCAACTCACTATGGTAGAATTTGTCCAGTTGAGACCCCAGAAGGTCAAAATATCGGTCTTATAAATACTCTTTCTACATATGCTAAAGTAAATGATTTAGGCTTTGTTGAATCTCCATATCGTAAAGTAGAAAATGGTAGAGTAACAAATGAAATTGTCTATCTTACAGCAACTCAAGAAGAGGGTCATATTATCGCTCCAGCATCTACAATTTTAGATGAGAATGGTATGATTAGCGAGGATTTAATAGAGGTTAGACAAGATGGTGAGATGATACTTGCCAAAAGAGATGATGTAACACTAATTGACCTTTGTAGCGGTATGGTTATGGGGGTAGCTGCTTCATTGATTCCATTTTTAGAGCATGATGATGCTAACCGTGCGCTTATGGGTTCAAATATGCAACGCCAAGCTGTGCCTCTTTTAAAATCAACTGCACCTATTGTAGGTACAGGTATGGAAGCTATTGTAGCACGTGATGCTTGGGAAGCTATTAAAGCAAGACGTGGCGGTGTAATAGAAAAAGTTGATAATAAAAATATATTTATTCTAGGCGAAGATGAAAATGGTCCATATATTGATCAATATACAATGGAAAAAAATATGCGTACCAACCAAAATACGACATTTAGCCAACACCCAATCGTAAAAAAAGGACAAAAAGTAGAAGCTGGTCAGATAATTGCCGATGGTTCTAGTATGGATCAAGGTGAGCTAGCAATTGGTAAAAATGCCTTAATTGCCTTTATGCCGTGGAATGGATATAACTATGAAGATGCTATTGTGATGAGCGAGAGAATGATTCGCACAGATGCATTTACTAGTGTTCATATCTATGAAAAAGAGATTGAAGCTAGAGAGCTAAAAGATGGCGTAGAAGAGATTACTAGAGATATTCCTAATATGAAAGAAGAAGAGATCGAGCATCTAGATGAAAGTGGTATCGTAAGAATCGGAACTCATATAAAACCAGGTATGATTTTAGTAGGTAAAGTATCTCCAAAAGGTGAAGTTAAGCCAACTCCAGAAGAAAGACTTCTAAGAGCAATCTTTGGCGAAAAGGCTGGCCATGTAGTAAATAAATCCCTATACGCTCCAGCAAGCATGGAAGGCGTGGTAATCGATGTTAAAATCTTTACTAAAAAAGGCTATGAAAAAGACTCAAGATCATTTAAAGCCTATGAAGATGAGAAAAATATCTTAGAAAAAGAGCATCACGATAGACTTTTAATGCTTGACCGAGAAGAGATGTTAAGAGTAACTGCTTTACTAGCTAATAACGAACTCCAAAGCGATTTAGAAGTTGGTAAAACTACATATGTAAAAGGTCAAAAGATACAAAAAGAGTATCTTGCCAATATAAATAGATTTACTCTAAATTCATATGTAAAAAGCTTTAGTAAAGATGTACAAAAAAGCTATGAAGATATGAAAGCTTACTTCCAAAATGAGAAGAAAAAATTAAAAGATGAGCATGATGCTAAGCTTGAAATTTTAGAAAAAGATGATATTTTGCCAAGCGGAGTAGTCAAACTTGTCAAAGTATATGTAGCTACTAAGCGTAAGCTAAAAGTTGGAGATAAAATGGCTGGTCGCCATGGTAATAAAGGTATTGTATCAAATATCGTTCCAGATGTAGATATGCCATATCTTCCAGATGGTAGATCAGTAGATATTGTTTTAAATCCACTAGGCGTTCCTAGTCGTATGAATATTGGTCAAATTTTAGAAAGCCACTTAGGTCTTGTAGGTATGAAGCTTGGCGAGCAAATTCAAGAGATATTTGATAGAAAGTCAAAAGAGTGGATAACAGAATTAAGAGCTAAAATGATTGAAATAGCTGATGTATCAAGACTAATGGATGCCAAAGCAATATTAGAAAAAATCGATGATGAGAAGCTAATAGAATATGCAAGAGATTGGGCAAGCGGTGTAAGATTTGCTACTCCTATATTTGAAGGGGTTAAGGCTGAAGAATTTAGCAAATTGTTTGAGATGGCAAAGATCGATATGGATGGTAAAACTGAATTATACGATGGTAGAACCGGATCTAAGATGGCTGAGCGTGTAAATGTCGGTTGTATGTATATGCTAAAACTTCACCATCTAGTAGATGAAAAAGTCCATGCTAGAAGTACTGGCCCATATAGCTTAGTTACGCAGCAACCAGTTGGTGGTAAAGCATTAAGCGGTGGTCAAAGATTTGGTGAGATGGAGGTTTGGGCTTTAGAAGCTTATGGTGCTGCCCATACACTTCGCGAGATGCTAACTGTAAAATCTGATGATGTTGAAGGAAGATGGCTAGCTTATAAAGCATTAACTAGAGGTGAAAATGTCCCAAGTACTGGTATTCCAGAGACATTTTTTGTTTTAACAAACGAGCTAAAATCTCTAGCACTAGATGTTGAGATTTACGATGAGGATGATAATAATGAGTGAGTTAAAACCTATAGAGATTAAAGAAGATGCAAGACCAAGAGATTTTGAAGCATTTAAATTAAGATTAGCAAGTCCTGAACGTATAAAAGCATGGAGTTATGGCGAAGTTAAAAAGCCTGAAACCATCAACTATAGAACTCTAAAACCAGAAAGAGATGGTCTATTTTGTGCTAAAATATTTGGGCCTATTAGGGATTATGAGTGCTTATGTGGCAAATATAAAAAGATGCGCTATAAGGGTATCAAATGTGAAAAATGTGGAGTTGAAGTTACAAGCTCTAAGGTTCGCCGTTCTAGAATGGCGCATATCGAGCTAGTTACTCCAGTGGCGCATATTTGGTATGTAAATTCACTTCCTAGTCGTATAGGTACGCTTCTTGGTATTAAAATGAAAGACTTAGAGCGTGTATTATATTATGAAGCATATATAGTAGAAAATCCAGGTGAAGCATACTATGATAACGAAAATAGCAAAAAAGTTGAAATTTATGATGTCTTAAATGAAGAGCAATATATACTTTTAGAACAAAGATTTGCCGATAGTGGATTTAGTGCTAGAATGGGTGGTGAAGTCATCCGTGATATGCTTGAAAATTTAGATCTTGTTAGCATCTTAGAGCAGTTAAAAATAGAGATTGAAAGCACAAATAGCGAAGCTAAGAAAAAAAGTATTGTAAAAAGATTAAAAGTAGTTGAGAGCTTTTTAAATTCAGGTAATCGCCCTGAGTGGATGATGATAACAAATTTACCTGTTTTACCGCCTGATCTTCGCCCATTAGTAAGCCTTGATGGTGGTAAATTCGCAGTTAGTGATGTCAATGATCTTTATCGCCGTGTTATAAATCGCAACGCAAGACTAAAAAGACTTATGGAGCTTGATGCGCCTGAGATTATTATCCGTAACGAAAAGAGAATGTTGCAAGAGTCAGTTGATGCTCTATTTGACAATGGTAGAAGAGCAAATGCCGTAAAAGGTGCGAATAAACGCCCACTAAAATCTCTAAGCGAGATTATCAAAGGTAAGCAAGGGCGCTTTAGACAAAATTTGCTTGGTAAAAGAGTTGACTTCTCAGGTCGTAGCGTTATCGTAGTTGGTCCTAGACTTAGGATGGATCAGTGTGGATTGCCTAAGAAGATGGCTTTAGAGCTATTTAAGCCACATCTTTTAGCCCGCCTTGAAGAAAAAGGCTATGCGACAAATGTTAAATTAGCCAAAAAGATGATAGAAGATAAGACAAATGAGGTTTGGGAGTGCCTTGAAGAGGTTGTTGCTGATCATCCAGTGCTATTAAATAGGGCTCCAACTCTACATAAGATGTCGATTCAAGCATTTCACCCAGTATTGATAGAGGGCAAGGCTATTCAACTTCACCCACTTGTTTGTTCAGCTTTCAATGCTGACTTCGATGGTGACCAAATGGCCGTTCATGTCCCTTTATCTCAAGAGGCAATTGCTGAGTGTAAAATTTTAATGCTTAGTTCTATGAATATCTTGCTTCCAGCAAGTGGTAAGGCTGTGACAGTCCCTAGCCAAGATATGGTTCTTGGTATATATTATCTAAGCCTTGAAAAAGTAGATGTAATAGGCTCAAATAAAATTTTTGCTAGCGTTGATGAAGTTATGATAGCAGTTGAGACTCACTTCCTTGATCTACATGCTAAGATTAAGACAATGGTAGATGGTAGGACTGTATTTACAACTGCGGGGAGATTGATTATCAAATCAATTCTACCTGATTTGGGAGAGAATTCAGTTCCAGAGAGTATGTGGAATAAGGTAATGAAGAAAAAAGACATAGCAAATTTAGTTGATTATGTCTATAAAAACGGAGGCTTAGAATCCACAGCGGGATTTTTGGATAAGCTTAAAAATCTTGGGTTTAGATACGCTACAAAAGCTGGAGTTAGCATATCAATAGCTGATATAATAGTATCTGATAGCAAATATTCATATGTAGATGAAGCCAAAAAAAGAGTTCGTGAAATCCAAAATCAATATGGCTCAGGTTTGCTAACTGATTCAGAAAGATACAATAAAATTGTTGATATATGGACAGATACAAACAACAAAGTGGCTAGCGATATGATGAAACTCATCAAAAATGATAAGAGCGGATTTAATTCTATTTATATGATGGCTGATAGCGGCGCTAGGGGTAGTGCGGCTCAAATTCGCCAACTTGCTGGTATGCGTGGTCTTATGGCTAAGCCTGATGGTAGTATTATTGAGACACCAATTACTTCAAATTTCCGTGAGGGTCTAAATGTCCTTGAGTATTTCATCTCAACACACGGCGCTAGAAAAGGTCTTGCTGATACTGCGCTTAAAACCGCAAATGCTGGATATTTAACAAGAAAATTAATTGATGTTGCTCAAAATGTTAAGATTACAATGGATGATTGTGGCACTCACGAAGGTGTTGAAATTACTGAAATCACTGAGAGTGGTGAGTTAATTGAGAGTTTAGAAGAGAGAGTTTTAGGTAGAGTATTAAGCGATGATGTTATCGATCCTATTACTAATGAAATTTTATACACAGAAGGCACATTAATCGATGAAGCTAAGGCTAGAGTAATTATCGAAGCTGGTATAAAATCAATTAGTATTAGAACGCCAATTACATGTAAAGCACCAAAAGGTGTATGTGCTAAGTGCTATGGCATAAATCTAGGTGAGGGTAAATTAGTCAAACCAGGTGAAGCCGTAGGTATCATCTCAGCTCAATCAATCGGTGAGCCAGGAACTCAGCTAACGCTAAGAACTTTCCATATCGGTGGTACTGCCTCTACTGAACAACAAGATAGACAAATCGTAGCACAAAAAGAGGGCTTTATAAGATATTATAACCTAAAAACCTATGAAAACAATGGCAAATCTATAGTGATAAATAGACGCAACGCTGCTATATTGTTGGTTGAACCAAAGATTAAAGCCCCATTTGATGGTGTTATAGATATTGAAGTTGCTCATGAGGATGTAAATATTATCGTAAAAGGCAAAAAAGACGAAGTTAAATATGTCTTAAGAAAGCACGACCTTGCTAAACCAAATGAGCTAGCTGGTGTAAGCGGTAAAATAGATGGTAAATTCTATATTCCTTATTCAAAAGGTGATGAAGTAAAAGAGAATGAAAGTATCGTAGAGATGATTAAAGATGGATGGAATATTCCAAATCGTATTCCATTTGCAAGTGAAGTTAAGGTAGCTGATGGCGATCCAGTAACTCAAGAGATTGTAGCTAGTGCGCATGGTGTGCTAAAATACTATATCTTAAAAGGTGATTATCTAGAGAGAATCAAAGATATCAAAAAAGGCGATATAGTAGCAGAAAAAGGTCTATTTGTCGTAGTAGCGGATGAAGAAGATAGAGAGGCTGTGCGTCATTATATCCCACGAAATAGTGTAATTGAATTTGATGATAGCTCTGATGTAGTAGCTACTGATATCTTAGCTAAACCACAGGTTGATTCTAAGCTAATTATAGCTGAGTGGGATCCATACTCAAATCCAGTAATCGCTGAAGAAGCTGGTGCGGTAGCATATGAAGATATTGAACCAGGATATAGTGTAACTGAGCAGTATGATGAAGCTACAGGTGAGAGCAGGCTAGTTATTAATGAGTATCTACCAAGCGGAGTTAAACCTACAATTGTTATTACAACTGATAATGGCAAATTAATTCGCTATCAACTAGAGCCAAAAACTGCGATATTTGTCAAAGATGGTGCTACAGTTCAAAGAGCTGATACTATAGCTAAAACACCAAAAGCTGTAGCAAAATCAAAAGATATCACCGGAGGTCTTCCTAGAGTATCTGAATTATTTGAAGCTCGTCGTCCTAAAAATACAGCAATAATTGCTGAAATCGATGGCGTTATTAGATTTGAAAAGCCTTTACGCTCTAAAGAAAGAGTAGTAATAGTAGCCGAAGATGGCACAACGGCTGAGTATCTAATCGATAAATCAAGACAAATTCAAGTCCGTGATGGCGAGTTTGTTCATGCTGGTGAGAAATTAACTGATGGTTTAGTAAGTAGCCACGATGTGCTAAGAATTCTTGGAGAGAAGGCACTTCATGGATATCTAATTAGTGAAATTCAGCAAGTTTATCGCTCTCAAGGCGTTGCTATTAGTGATAAACATATTGAGATTATTGTATCTCAAATGCTAAGACAGATTAAAATTGTAGATAGCGGCGATACGAATTTCATCGTAGGCGATATGGTTAGCCGTCGTAAATTCCGTGAAGAAAATGAGAAAATCATTAGAATGGGTGGCGAGCCAGCGATCGCTGAGCCTGTGCTTTTAGGCGTTACTAGAGCAGCTATCGGTAGTGATAGTGTTATCTCTGCAGCCTCTTTCCAAGAGACTACAAAAGTGCTTACAGAAGCTAGTATAGCGGCTAAATTTGACTACCTTGAAGACTTAAAAGAAAATGTTATTTTAGGTCGTATGATACCTGTGGGTACTGGTCTTTATCAAGATAAAAAAATCAAGATGAAGTATAAAGATTAATAAACTACAAAAAATTAAGTAAAATTTGGATCATTGATCTGAATTTTACTTAAATTCTAGTTTATTTTTGGGGAGCACCTGAAGTATATTTAAGCCAAAAAGCTTATAGATATTTTAAAATTCTTTGTTTGTATCAAAATGATATGTGGAGATTTTTTGTGGCTTTTTTGGTTTGGAGAAATAAGGATAATTTTATAAAAGATGAATTTAATGAGAATTTTAATAAAGAATTCGAAATTTATCTACTTGAACTGCTAAAAGCAATGATTGTTAAAATTCTAAATAATAAAACAAATACAAATGAAATTAAAGATTTAGTTTTTAAAATGAATGCAGAGCTAAATCAAAATATAAATTTTTCTTATAGCAAATTCTTGCCAGAGAGATTTTTAAATAATTTTTCTAGTGATATAGAAAGCTATAAATTAGAAGTAGAGCATATTTTACCTAAAACTTGGCAAAATACGAATTTTGATGAGTGGAACGAGACAAGTCACTTACAATATTTGGAGCAAATTAGTAATAAAATTTTGCTTAATAAACTAACAAATATTAAATGCGCTAATAACTTTTTTTCTTTAAAACAAGAAAAATATAAAGAGAATCATAACTCACAAGAGGTAAAAGAACTTGGTAATAGAGAAGATAAAATTTGGTCAAAAATGGATATAGAATCTAGAAATAAAGCAATAGAACAGGCTTTAAAAAATTTTATAAATACATAGAATATATTTCATTTTAAATTAAGTAAAATTTGGATAAAATAGCAACTTTTTAATAAATTTAGTTGAAAGGAAAAATTGTGCCAACCATTAATCAATTGGTCAGAAAAGAACGCAAAAAAGTGATCGTAAAATCTAAATCACCAGCGTTAAAAGAGTGTCCTCAAAGAAGAGGAGTTTGCACCAGAGTTTATACAACAACTCCTAAAAAACCAAACTCAGCTTTGAGAAAAGTTGCCAAAGTAAGGCTAACAAGTGGATTTGAAGTTATCAGCTATATAGGTGGTGAAGGTCACAATCTACAAGAGCACAGCATCGTGCTAGTGCGTGGTGGTAGGGTAAAAGACTTACCAGGTGTTAAATATCATATTGTCCGTGGTGCGCTTGATACAGCTGGCGTGGCTAAAAGAACTGTTTCACGCTCTAAATATGGTGCTAAACGCCCAAAAGAAGCTAAAAAGTAATCTTTTAGGACGCAGACTAGCCCTTAGATATGGCTTAGTTTGAGTAAAATTTAAATTTGAAGGAAAGTTATGAGAAGAAGAAAAGCCCCTGTTAGGGAAGTAATGCCTGATCCAATTTATGGCAATAAAGTTATAACTAAATTTATTAATTCACTTATGTATGATGGCAAAAAAAGTGTAGCTACAGAGATTATGTATGGCGCTTTAAAAGCTATTGATTCTAAAGGTGGAGAGTTAAAAGGTATCGAAGTATTTAACAGTGCTATCGATAATGTAAAACCTATTATGGAGGTTAAATCTCGCCGTGTAGGTGGTGCTACATATCAAGTGCCAGTAGAAGTCCGCCCAGCTCGCCAACAAGCTCTAGCAATCCGTTGGATTATCAGTTTTGCTCGCAAAAGAAGCGAGAGAACAATGATAGAAAAATTAGCCGCTGAGTTGCTAGATGCATCAAATTCAAAAGGTGCTTCATTTAAGAAAAAAGAAGATACCTATAAAATGGCAGAAGCTAATAAAGCATTTGCTCACTATCGTTGGTAATAAGGAGTATCTATGTCAAGAAAAACTCCATTAAATATGGTTAGAAATATCGGTATCGCTGCGCATATCGATGCTGGTAAAACTACAACTAGTGAGAGAATTCTATTTTTTACAGGTATGAGCCATAAGATCGGCGAGGTTCATGATGGTGCTGCTACTATGGACTGGATGGAACAAGAAAAAGAGCGCGGTATTACGATTACTTCTGCTGCGACTACTTGTTTTTGGAAAAACCATCAAATCAACCTTATAGACACTCCAGGACACGTTGATTTTACTATCGAGGTTGAAAGATCTATGCGTGTTTTAGATGGTGCTGTAGCTGTATTTTGTGCTGTTGGTGGGGTTCAACCTCAAAGTGAAACAGTATGGAGACAAGCTAATAAATACCGTGTTCCAAGAATGGTTTATGTAAATAAAATGGATAGAATCGGTGCTAACTTCTATAATGTTGAAGAGCAGATCAAAAACCGCTTAAAAGCAAATCCAGTGCCTATCCAAATTCCAATTGGCGCTGAAGATGAGTTTAAGGGTGTTGTAGATCTAATTACTATGAAAGCACTTGTTTGGGAAGATGATACAAAACCAACTGATTTTGTAGTTAAAGATATTCCAGCTGATCTTGTAGAAAAAGCTGAAGAATATCGCAATAAAATGATTGAAGCTGTAGCTGAGACTGATGATGCTCTAATGGAAAAATTCTTTGGTGGCGAAGAGTTAACTATTGAAGAGATTAAAAAAGGTATCAAAGCTGGTTGTCTATCTATGAGTATTATTCCTATGGTTTGTGGTACTTCATTTAAAAATAAAGGTGTTCAACCACTTCTAGATGCAGTTGTTGATTACTTGCCAGCTCCAGATGAAGTTGAAGCTATTAGAGGTGAGCTTGAAGATGGTACTGAAGTAGTTGTAGATAGCACAGATGATGGCGAATTTGCTGGTCTTGCATTTAAGATTATGACCGATCCGTTTGTTGGACAGCTTACATTTGTAAGGGTTTATAGAGGCCAACTTGAGAGCGGTAGTTATGCTTATAACTCAACGAAAGATAAAAAAGAGAGAATCGGCCGTCTATTAAAAATGCATTCAAATAAACGTGAAGAGATTAAAGTGCTTTATGCTGGTGAGATTGGTGCTGTAGTTGGTCTTAAAGATACTTTAACAGGTGATACTTTAGCTAGTGAAAAAGATAAAGTTATCCTTGAGAGAATGGATTTCCCAGAACCAGTTATTAGCGTTGCAGTAGAGCCAAAAACTAAAGCTGATCAAGAAAAAATGGGTATAGCTCTAGGCAAATTAGCTCAAGAAGATCCAAGCTTTAGAGTTAGCACTGATGAAGAAAGCGGCCAAACAATTATCGCTGGTATGGGTGAATTACACCTTGAAATTATTGTTGATAGGATGTTAAGAGAATTTAAGGTTGAAGCGGAAGTTGGTCAACCTCAAGTTGCTTATCGTGAAACTATCAAAAAGACAGTTGAGCAAGAGTATAAATACGCTAAACAATCAGGTGGTCGTGGTCAATATGGTCATGTATTTTTACGCCTTGAGCCGCTTGAACCAGGTAGCGGATTTGAATTTGTTAATGATATCAAAGGTGGGGTTGTACCAAAAGAGTATATCCCAGCTGTTGAAAAAGGTTGTAATGAAGCACTTCAAAACGGTGTTTTAGCTGGTTATCCAGTAGAAGATGTTAAAGTTACACTATTTGATGGTAGCTACCATGAAGTTGACTCTTCTGAAATGGCGTTTAAACTTGCTGCTTCTATGGGCTTTAAAGAGGGTGCTAGAAAGGCCGGTGCTGTTATCCTTGAGCCTATGATGAAAGTCGAAGTAGAGACTCCAGAAGAGTATATGGGCGATGTAATTGGTGACTTAAATAGACGCCGTGGTCAAATTAGCTCAATGGATGAAAGAGGTGGTAATAAAATTGTTACTGCATTCTGTCCACTTGCTGAGATGTTTGGCTACTCTACAGATTTAAGAAGTCAAACTCAAGGCCGTGCATCATACTCAATGGAATTTGATCACTATGAAGAAGTTCCTAAAAATGTATCTGATGAAATTATCAAAAAGAGAAATGGTTAATACATTTTGATTTTCTCCGCTTCGGCGGAGTTTGCTCCTCATAGCTCAGCAGGATAGAGCGCAGAATTCCTAATTCTGAGGCCATAGGTTCGAATCCTATTGGGGAGGCCATTTTGTAATTAAATAGGATTAATACTCTTTATTTACTTTTATCCAAGTTTTTTTCTTAGATTTTAAAAAATCATAGCTGTTAGAAACCAAATTTAACCTTTTAAGCTTAATCAGTAAAATTATCCTTTTATAAAAATTAAATAAATTTTCTTTTAATTATATTTTATTTATAATACCTAAATTGTAGCATTACAAAATATTCTATTATACGCCAGATAACACAAGATTGCGTCAAATATAATTATTATAGGAATAAAATTTAAGCTGTTCTAGACAATAATAGATTAATTTTATTTAATAAATATTGTTAAATATTTTTAGTTTAAAATCTTATTTATATATTAGTATTAAGCTATCTTGTAGTTGCGCATATGTATTAGCAATTCAAAAATTTCATTCTGCAACATAACCACTATTTTTAATAAAACTTTAATGTATATTTCACTATAATTGATAATGCATTTCATTATTAAAGGTTATAAATATGACTCTAGATCTATTAGAAAACGGTGAAGTAGCTAAAATTTCAAATTTTAACGTAACAGAGCAGTTGCTTGAGCGATTTTTTAGTCTAGGACTTTCTAGGGCTAAAATGGTCAAAAAAGTTTATAGTACTTTAGGTGACTCAACAATCTTAATAGAGTGTGATAGGATGTGCTTAATGCTTAGAAGTGATGAAGCTAAAAGTATCGAGGTGGAAAAATTTAATGAAAAAGATTATTAAAATAGCACTAGTTGGACAGCCTAATGTTGGTAAAACGCTTTTAATTAATGCTATAAGTGGCTCGCATTTAAAAGTTGGTAATTTTGCTGGTGTAACAGTTGAAAAATCGGAAGCTAAATTAAATTATAAAAATTATATTATCAATATAATTGATTTGCCTGGCACTTACTCCATCTATGGTTACTCTCAAGAGGAGAAAGTAACTAGGAATTATATATTGCAAAATGATTATGACCTTATTATAAATGTTGCTGATTCTACTAATCTAGAGCGTAATTTAATCCTTACGACACAGATAATGGAAAAGAATAAAAAGATGATTTTGGTACTAAATATGGGTGATGAAGCTATAAAGGAGGGTATTAATATTAATGTTGATACCTTAGAGGAGCTTTTAGGAGTGCCGTGTGTGCTGGTTTCAGCTAGTACAAAATTAAATTTAGATAAATTGCTTGATTGCATTATTAAAACTTATGAGACTGAGTATAGACAAAATAAGCGTATATTTAGTGATGCGATTGAGAATGAGATACAAAGAATTTATGAGTTTTTAATTGCTAAAAATGATCCAAATATTAAATCGATGAATCAAGATATTAAAGATATTGCTATTGCTTTGCTTAAACAAGATAATGAAATTTATAAAAACCTACATGATAAGCCAATTTTTACTGAGCTTTCACGCATTATTAGCGATAGTCATAAAAATTTATACATACAATATAAAACAGAGTCCGTAAATCAAATTTTTATGCAAGAGTATAGCGATTTTGTAAATGGTGCAATAACTGAGAGTGTTAAATATAATAAGCCTAAAGAAATTAATTATACTAAGATTGTAGATAAGGTGCTAATTAATAAATATATTGGAATTCCTATATTTTTATTTTTTATGTGGTTGTTGTTTTGGCTTACTTTTACGCTTGGGTCTATACCGATGGATTATATAGAGGCTGGGTTTTCTGCGCTTGGTGATGTAATTAAAGAAAATATAGCCAATGAGATGCTCGCTTCACTTCTAGCTGATGGGATTATTGGTGGAGTTGGTGCCGTTATATTATTTTTGCCAAATATTATAATTTTGTTTTTTGGAATAGCACTTTTAGAGACTACTGGATATATGGCTCGTGTGTCATTTTTGCTTGATGGATTCTTTCATAAATTTGGCTTACATGGTAAGAGCTTTATTCCGCTAGTTACTGGTTTTGGTTGTTCGGTGCCGGCTTTTATGGCTACTCGCACACTTAAAAACCAAAAAGATCGCTTACTAACTCTATTTATTATCAATTTTATGAGTTGTGGGGCTAGACTTCCTGTTTATGTGCTATTTGTAGGAGCGTTTGCTCTAGAGTCTCAAGCAGGCAACTGGCTATTTGCTATATATATTTTAGGGGCGATTTTGGGGCTTATTGCTGCTAAGATTCTTAGAATGACGGCATTTAAAGGGCCTGATGAGCCATTTGTTATGGAGATGCCAAAGTATAGAATACCTAATTGGAAGCTAGTTTGGTTTATGGTTTATAATAAAGCTAAAATGTATATTAAAAAGGCTGGTACTTTTATTCTTGCTGCTACTGTGCTTATATGGATAGCTAGCACTTTTCCGTTGCATAAAGATGTAGTAGCAGATTATGAACAAAAGATAGAGCTTGCTACAAGTGATGAACAAAAAGATGAATTATCATTTGAATTAGAAAAATATTTGATAGAAAATAGCTATCTAGGAATGACTGGTAAGATTATAGAGCCAGTTTTTGCTCCGCTTGGATTTGACTGGAGGCTAAGCGTATCGCTTATTAGTGGTCTAGCAGCCAAAGAGGTTGCCATCTCTACAATGGGTGTATTATACTCTTTAGGTTCAGAAGTTGATGAGACAAGTCAAGGTCTAATGAGTAAAATTAAAGAGGCTATACCAGTTGATGTAGCTATAGCGTTTATACTATTTGTTATGATTTATAATCCTTGTTTAGCAGCTACAATTGTCTTTGGCAAAGAGGCTGGCGGATATAAATATATAGCTTATCTATTCATTTTTACTACATTTGTTGCTTATTTGGCTTCGTTTATAGGGTTACATATAGCAAAGCTCTTTTGAGAGTTTTACCCCTTTAAATGGGCTTTTGATTAAATTTAAATCTTAATAATATATTTAGATTTTATTTTTTTGGTTTTGCTAAAATTGTCTAAATTTAGATTTCAAGGTTGTATAATGATAAAATACATAACTACAATAATTCTTGCCATTACTGCTTTAATGGCTAATCCAAAAGGCAATAGTATGGAAAATTTAACAGAGATATATCTAGGTTGTGGGTGCTTTTGGGGGACTCAGGGATATTTTGATCTTATTAATGGAGTGGTATATAGCGAAGTAGGTTATGCTAATGGCATAAGTGACCAAACTAGCTATAATCAGATTGCTCGTACAGATCACGCAGAAGTTGTTAGGCTTAAATTTGATGCTAATAGGGTTGATATTAATGAAATTTTAGAGCATTATTTTCGTATTATTGATCCATTTTCTATCAATAAACAAGGCAATGATATAGGCAGACAGTATCGCACTGGTATATATTATAGTGATGATAAGCTAAAGAGTGTTATAGAGAATTTTATCAGTCGCAAACAGGCTAAATTTACTAAACCAATTGTAGTTGAGATAGAGCCACTTAAGAATTATATAAAAGCAGAAGAATATCACCAAAAATATTTAGATAAAAATCCAAATGGTTATTGCCATATTGATTTAAATTTGGCTAGCAAACCACTATATGATGAAAGCAAATTTAAAATTCCAAGCCTATCTGAATTAAAAGAAAAGTTAAGCGATTTAGCATTTAAAGTAACACAAGAAAAGGCCACTGAGCGACCATATAGTAGTCAGTATGATAAATTTGATGAGCGTGGGATATATGTAGATATTGTAAGTAAAAAACCGCTTTTTAGCTCTAGCGATAAATATGATGCTGGATGTGGGTGGCCTAGCTTTACAAGGCCAATTACAACTGATGCGGCTAGTTATCATAGGGATTTAAGTCATGGAATGGAACGAATAGAGGTCACATCAAGACAGAGCGGCAGCCATTTAGGTCATGTATTTGATGATGGGCCAATTGATAAAGGAGGGCTTAGATATTGTATTAATGGTGCTTCATTAGAGTTTATCCCATATGATCAGATGGATATTAGAGGATATTCTGAATATAAAGTCTATGTAAAATAATTGTTATTTTGAAAGTATGTTTTATTAAATGTCTATCTAGGTTTTAAACTTAGCAAGAGATATAATTATTAATTATTTTTTGCTTGGCGGTAACTGTTAAAGAACCGCTAAGTTTATAAAGTAATCTATAATGAAGTGCTTTTAAAAAATTAATTTAATATTTTATAGCCAATTTTATGCTTTACATATTTGTTTTAGTACTAGTTTGCATCTATGTATTACATAAAATATCTGTCATAAAGGTATAAGTATAGTTAAGCAATTAAAGAAAGTTAAAGAAATTTAGGGTATAATTAGCAATTTTAATCAAATTTAAAAGGTATATAGTGTTTGAACTTATTGGCGAATCGCTAAAATCAGCTGTAAATAAACTTAAATTTGTTGATGATGAAAAGGCATTAAAAAATGCGCTTGAGACGCTGAAAAAGTCGCTGTTAAAGGCTGATGTTTATCACAAGGTGACAAAAGAACTTGTAAGTCTTGTAGAAGCTGATATGAAAAAGGGCACTATAGGCCAAAAGCAGTTTTTAGATAGTATAAAAACTAATTTAACGAATATTTTAACCGCTCCAAATGATGGTAATAAAGGTAGCGGATTTGTGTTTGCTTCAAACCCTCCAACAGTTGTGTTAATGGCCGGCTTACAAGGTGGTGGTAAAACCACAACAACTATAAAATTAGCAAGCTACCTAAAAGCACGTAAAAAACGTGTTTTAGTAGCTGCAGCCGACTTGCAGCGTTTAGCAGCAGTAGAACAGCTTAGACAGCTTTGTAGCGCAAATGAGATCGAGCTTTTTAGTATCGATGGTGAAAATAATCCAGTAAATGTAGCTAAGGAAGCATTAAAAAAAGCAAAAGATGGTCTTTATGATGTACTTTTAGTTGATACTGCTGGTCGCTTGGCAATAGATGAAGCATTAATGAGTGAATTAAAAGAGGTAAAATCTGTATTAAATCCAGATGAAATTTTTTATGTTGCGGATGCGATGAGTGGGCAAGATGGCGTACGCACTGCTACTAGTTTTAATGAGGCTCTTGGTATTACTGGGGTTATTTTAAGTAAATTTGATGCAGATACAAAAGGCGGTGTAGCTATAGGTATAGCACACCAAGTAGGAATTCCGCTGAGATTCGTCGGTGTGGGTGAAAAAGTGGCCGATCTCGAGAGTTTTATCCCTGATAGAATCGTTGGCAGAATTTTAGGCGAGGGCGATTTGGCAACTTTAGCTGAGAAAGCTTCTACAATCATAGATGAAAAAGAGGCCAAAAAGCTCAATAAAAAGATTAAAAAAGGTGAGTTTAATTTTAATGATTTTATAGCTCAGCTTGAGAGTGTTAAAAAACTTGGAAGCATGAAAGGAATCTTAGGAATGATTCCTGGTATGAGTTCTATGGCAAATCAGTTAAAAGATATTGATTTAGATAATTCAGAGCAGATTAAACATATAAAAGCGATGATAAGCTCAATGACTCCAAAAGAAAGAGAGAATCCAGATCTATTAAATAATGCTAGAAAGCGTAGAATTGCTGCTGGTGCTGGACTTGACCAAATGACTGTAAATAGATTTTTAAAGCAGTTTAGTAGTGCTGCAAAGTTGGCTAAAAAATTCTCTAATAAAGATAGTATGAAAGGCTTTGCAAATATGTTGGCAAACGCTAACCGCCCTAAATAATTTAGGGTTTATTTATGGCTATGAATTTAGCTATAACTAAGCCTTATAAAAAATATTTTAGGAGAAAAAGATGGCAACAGTAGTTAGATTAACAAGAATGGGACGTAAAAAAAGACCATTTTATCGTATCGTAGTAACTGATAGTAGAAAAAGACGTGATAGTGGTTGGATTGAAAGTATTGGTTATTACAATCCAATGGTAGAGCCAGAAGTGATTAAATTTGATGCCCAGAGACTTGCATATTGGAAAAGTGTTGGCGCTAAACTAAGCGATAGAGTCGCTCAAATTACAAAATAATGGTTGAAGATTTTTTAAAAGAGTATGCTAAACTTATAAGTGATTCACCTGATATTATCCGCACAGAGCGGATAAATTTAGGTGAGAACTTCGATGAGATTATTATCTATGCTAGTAGGGTCGATACCGGAAAATTAATCGGTAAAGATGGCAAAATGATAAATGCTATCAAAACCGTAGTTATAGGCTATAAAGCCAAAGATCCAACTTCATATAGAATTACGGTAAAAGCTATTGAAGAGTGATTTAGTAGAGGTTTGCATACTTGGTAAAACCGTAGGATTAAAGGGAGCTTTAAAGCTTCATAACCGTAGTGATTTTATAGAGCAGTATAAAAAAGGCGCTAAATTTTATGATAAGTTTGGTAATCTTTTATCCATTAAGAGCTATGAACCTTCTAATTCGCTCGTAATATTTGATGGATTTGAGAGTATTGAAGCAGCAAAAGAGCTTGTAAATCGAGTTTTATACCGTACTGTAGAAGATACTAAAAAGAGTTGTAAGCTTAAAAAAGATGAGTATTTTTATTTTGATATCATAGATTCTATGGTTTATGAGGGCGAGATTTTGCTTGGTAAAATTGACGATATTTTAGAAGTTGGGGCTGGATTTTTATTTGATATTAAGACTAGCACAGAACTTATTAGCAAAGGACTTGCAAAGCAGTTTTATATACCATATCAAGATAATTTTATTATTCAGATTGATATTAACAGCAAAAGAGTAGATGTAAAAAACTCTATGGATATATTGCTTAATTCTTAGCTTATGAAATTTAACTTTATAACCTTATTTCCAAATTTAGTTACGCCATATTTTAGCGATTCTATACTTGGCAGAGCTCAGACAAGTGGACTAATAGAGATCAATTGTATAAACCCACGAGATTTTACTCAAAATAAACATAAAAAAGTTGATGAGTATATGGTTGGTGGTGGGGCTGGGCTTTTGATGAGTGCGCAACCGCTTTGTGATGCGATTGATAGTATAGGGCAGACGCATGTAATTTATCTTACTCCAGCCGGTAAAAAATTTAATCAAAATGACGCTAAGAGACTTGCGAAGCTAGAAAATATTAGTTTTATTTGTGGTAGATACGAGGGTATAGATGAACGTGTTATCGAGATTAGAGTAAATGAGGTTTTTTGCATAGGGGATTTTATTTTAACTGGTGGTGAGCTTGCTGCTATGAGTCTTTGTGATGCTATTAGCCGCAATATTGCCGGGGTTTTAGGTAATGCAAATTCATTAGATATTGAGAGTTTTGAAGATGGAATTTTAGAGGCTCCAAGCTTTACAAAGCCAAATATTTTTAATGGCTCACCTGTGCCTTCAGCTTTTTTAAAGGGTAATCATAGTATAATCAACGCTTTAAAAAATCATATGGCGCTTTGCAAAACTCGGTTTTTTCGCCCTGATTTGTATCAAACTCTTAAATCGCCAAACTTTAAGGAAAAAAGATGAGAAATAAATATATTGAAGCATTTGAAAATGCTCAAATCGCGACTAAGTCTGTGCCTGACTTTCGTGCTGGTGATACTTTGAGAATTGCTATCCACATCAAAGAAGGCGACAAAAGCAGAATTCAAAACTTTGAAGGCGTTTGTATAGCTCGCCGCGGTAGTGGTACTGGTGAGACTTTTATCATTCGCAAAATTGGTGCTAATAGCGTTGGTGTAGAGAGAATTTTCCCTATTTATAGCGATAGCTTAGAGAGTATTACAGTACTACGTAGAGGTCGTGTAAGACGTTCTAAACTATTCTATCTACGTGATAGACGTGGTAAAGCTGCTAGAATTAAAGAGCTTAAAAAATAATTTCTATTGCAATTTCGCCCCTTTTTTTTGGGGCTTCTTCTTTATCTCGATTTTTAATCATTATTTTGGACTTACTGTGGAAAAAATTATTTTTAATTTTAATATTTTTGATGGTGTTAAGACTGCTATGCTTTGTGAGAGTGAATTTAGCAAGGAAATTCGCATAACTATGGCTAAAGATGCGGTTATGAAAGAACATATGGCTCCAAATGCAATTATAGTTCAAGTGCTTCGTGGTGGTATTGAATTTGAAATGAGTGGCAAGATTTTGGTTATGAATGAATTTGATATGATTACATTGCCTGCATTTATACCTCATTCGTTAAAGGCATTAGAAAATTCTATAATAAGACTAAGTTTATCAAAATCAGATAGCCATACAAGAGTTTTTAAGGTAGCAAATAGTAAAAAGTAATTTTTAAATTTGCCTTAATATACTACTATCATTTAAATTTTTACAAAAACTAGCTTTAATTACTTATGCTATAAATAATTAGAGTTTAGATTTGAAGTTATCAAATTTAAACTCTAAAAAACTAAAAAATTATCCCTTCTCTATCTTGCTTTTCTAGGATATTATTTTGTTCTTTTGGTAGCGGAGAAGTAGTTGTATATAATGCATCTACTCCGTTATAAACTTTACGATATACGCCAGGAGGCATATCAAATTTGCGTTTAGTTTGTGGATATTCATTTATATACTCTTGCATAAACTGCTTAAATACTGGTGCGGCTGTTCTAGAACCACCCTCTACATAGCGCATCGGAGTGTTATTGTCATTTCCATACCATATTAATACTTGAATCTCAGGGCCAAAACCGCAAAACCATGCATCTACGCTCTCATTTGTAGTTCCGGTTTTTCCTGCTAGTTCAATTCCATCAACTTTTGCTGAGCGACCAGTTCCATTATTTACAACATCTTGAAGCATTTTAATCATTAGATATGCTTGTTCTGGTTTGATAATCTCGCTGCTTTTTGGCTCGAATTTAAATATCTCACCATTTTTGTTCTCTACAAAATTAATTAGTCTAGTCTCATGTCTAGTACCAAGTCCTGGGAATATCGAGTATTGTTCGCTATAATCCATAAGACTAACTCCAAAGCTTCCAAGTGCAATTGATAGATTATTAGGAATATCTTTAAAACCAAAATCCTCTAAATCTCTTTGAATTACATCAAGGCCAATAGAATTTAAAAGATTTATTGTAGCAAGATTACGCGATTGTTTTAATGCATCATTTAAAGTGATTAAGCCTTTAAAATTGCCACTAAAGTTTTTAGGTTTCCAGTCTTGATCTTCTTTGTTATTTTTATTTACTCCTTCATAAATTCTAGATATATCAGCTATTTTGCTTTGTGGGGATAATCCTTGGTTTAAAGCAATTTGATATATAAATGGTTTAAAACTAGAACCCGGCTGGCGGGAGCTTTGTGTAGCACGGTTAAAGTTGCTTTTGGCATAATCTACACCGCCTACTAAAGCTAGTATATCTCCATTAGTAGGATTGGTGACGATCATTGCGCCATTTAATACTGTGGTATTTGCGTCTTTATTTCGTTTTAGGATTTCGTTATAGCCAAATTTAAGTGCATTTTGTGCTATCTCTTGTATTTTTAAATCAGCATTTAAAGTGATTTTATATCCACCATATCGTATATCAGGATATAGAGGGGCTAGCTGCTTTATAGTCTCATCTACTAGATATGGAGCTTTGTTTTGGGTTAGGGTTTGATCATAGATTTTTGGCGTTTCTTTTATAGCAGCTTGATACTCTTTGGTTGTTATCCAGCCGATATTGTGCATTCTTAGCAGTACATTATTTGCTCTTGAGAGAGATAGATCTAAATGTCTTGTAGGATCATAGCTGCTAGGTGCTTTTGGTAGGCCCACTAGCATAGATATCTCTTTTAAGCTTAGTTCATCAAGATTTTTTTTAAAATATCCAAGCGCAGCAGTCTTAATCCCATAATATCCGTGACCAAAATATACCTGGTTTAAATATCGCTCAATTATCTGTTCTTTAGTTAGAGTGTACTCAACTTCGTAAGAGATTATTAGCTCTTTTAGTTTACGAGTAAATTTTTTCTCACGTGTTAAGAGCATATTTTTGACTAGTTGTTGAGTTAGGGTTGAGGCTCCTTCAACTAAAGACATTGCTTGAATATCTTTAATTGCTGCTCTAAAAATCGCTTCATAATTTATCCCGCCATGTTCAAAAAATGCTGTATCTTCTATAGCAATGAGTGCTTCTATAATGCGTGGCGAAATTTCGCTAAATTTAGCGTATTGTCTATTTTCTTCATCAAAAATATAGGCTACTAAATCACCATTTTTATCATAAATATGAGTAGTTAATTTTGGATTGTAATCTACAATTTTAGATATATCAATCTTAATCTGAGAGTAAAAATATATAATTCCAGCCACGCTAGCTAATGCTAAAATTATAATTAGGTTGAAAATATATTTCATAAAAATGCCTTTAAATTTATAATATCTAGCCCCATGGCTGTGGGTTTGTTGCCGCTTTCTTGTTCTATATATATTTTATTAAATCCTTCTATCATCATCGCTCCAGCTTTATCTTTCCATAATCCACTAGCTATGTATTCATCTAAATGAGATGAATTAAATTTAGCAAATTTATAGCTTGCAATACTTAGCATATCAATAGAGATATTTGGGCTAATAAACTTCATGGCAGTATAGACGCTAGTCAAATTTCCGCTTTGCAACTCTAGCATATATCTAGCGTGCGCTTCATCTGTGGCCTTACCAAGAATTTTTCCGCAAGCTGTTACGCTACTATCAGCAAAAAGAACACGCTCATACTGGTTTTTAAATTTATCAAAAAATTGCTTGGCTTTGTTATTTACGATACTCATAGCATATTTTGCTGGTGGTAAATTTGTGTCAAATTCTTCATCATAATCTAGGCTAACTTGAATAAACTCAACACCATATTCACGCAAAATCATCGCTCTACTAGCTGAGCTAGATGCTAAAACTATCATAAAAATCCTCTAAAAGTAACACCAAGATAGATATTAATAAATGATAAAACGATATTTAAAGGGGTAAAATAATATATTATCAAAACCAAATTTTCATGACTCATAAGCATATCATCTTTTAAAAACGCCTCTTTGGCTTGACGAAATTTATACCAAATATATGCTAAATTTGCCCCAATAAATGCTAAAATTGCTATCTTAGTTTTAACAATTGCTTCGACCATCGGATCGCCAATTGGAAATCGTTCTCCATAAGACATAAACATTCCGCCAAAGCCTAAAAATGCCACTATCGCTAAGGCGCTAAAAAGAAATTTATTAAATTCCTTTAAAATTAGCTTATAGCGATGTGGATTTTGCTCAATATCCTTAAAGCAGTAATGACCACAAACTACTACCGTAATTTGTAAAGCAATAAAAAGCGCTGCAACACTAATATGCATAAATGGCGCAATCTGGTCAAGTCTAGCAAATGAACTATTTAAAGCGTTCAAAGTTTACTCTTAATTAATTTGTTAGCTTCTTCTAAGGCATTTGATATTTTGTTTATATCTTTGCCTCCAGCAGTGGCAAAATCATCTCTTCCACCTCCGCCTCCGCCTACAATTGGGGCAATTGCTTTTACTAATTCTCCAGCTTTTATATTGCAATTTTTAGATCCAGCTGCTAGCATTACCTTGCCATCTTTGGCGCTAGCTAAAAATATTACAACACTATCAAATTTATTTTTTATTTCATCAATTTTTGCCTTGATATCACCATTAAATTCATCAACAACTACATTAATGCCATTTATAAGCTTAGAGCTTAGCTCTACTGATGAAGTGGCATTTTTTATCTCATTTTGAAGAGATTTTATCTCATCTTTTAACTTAGCAATAGCAGCAATTGGACTAGCGCCTTTTAAGCTAGCTTTAATCTCTTCAAGCTCGTTTCTTAGCTCATTTGCGTAGTTTAGTGCAGCACGAGAACAAACCGCCTCAATACGCCTAACTCCAGCACTTACACCGCTCTCTTTGGTAATAAAAAAACTACCTATTTCATTGATATTTTCAACATGAGTGCCACCACATAGCTCCTTAGAACAGCCCAAAGTTAAAACACGCACTTCATCGCCATATTTTTCACCAAAGAGTGCTATAGCTCCACTATTTTTAGCTGAGTTTATATCCATTATTTCTACTTTTGCTTTAGCGCCTGCTTGGATTTGGTCATTTACAAATTTTTCAATTTGGGCTAACTCATCACTACTTACAGGTTTTGGATGACTAAAGTCAAATCTTAATTTATCAGCCTCTACGCTACTTCCAGCTTGAGATATATGTGAGCCTAAAACGCTTCTAAGTGCTGCGTGAAGTAGGTGTGTGGCTGAGTGGTGACGACGGATTTCTAATCTATTTGGGCTTACTTTGCACTCTACTTCGTCACCTACGCTAATAGTAGAACTTACTTGAATTTGGCTTAAATTTAGTTCAAAATATTTTTTAGTATCTAAAACTTTGTTATCATTTATTTTGCCACTATCTCCACATTGTCCACCGCTTTGAGCATAAAATGGAGTTTTATCAAGCATTATATATCCACTCTCGCCAGTGCTTAATTTATTGGTGATTTTAAATTCGTTATTAAGTAGAGCTAGAACACGGCTAGTTGAGCTTAAGCTGTCATATCCGATAAATTCATTTTTGCCAAATTTTTCAAGTAGTTCTTTAAAATCCCCACTCTCCTTAGCCGCATCGCCACTCCCTTTCCAGCTAGCTTTTGCTCTTGCTTTTTGTTCACTCATTAAAGTATCAAATTTAGCAGCATCTACACTTAAGCCTTTTTCTCTTAACATATCTGCAGTTAGATCTAGCGGAAAACCATAAGTATCATAAAGCTTAAACGCTACTTCGCCACTAAAAATATCTTTAGTTTTAGCAAGTTCTTCATTAAATAGATCTAATCCAGCAGCAATAGTAGCTAAAAATCTCTCTTCTTCAAGCTTAATTAGCTCTTTTACATACTCTTTTTTCTCGTTTAGATATTCATAGTGACCACCCATTAATTCTACTACTTTATCTACAAGTCTATACATAAATGGCTCTTTTATGCCAAGAAGATATCCATGCCTTAGGGCTCGTCTTAGAATTCTTCTTAAGACATATCCACGACCTTCTTTATCAAAATTTACGCCTTGAGCTAGCAAAAATACAACCGATCTGATATGATCGCTAATAACTCTAAAGCTTGCACCACTTTCATATTCATAGGTTAAATTTGCAATCTTAGCTACTTCGTTGATAAGTGGCATAAATAGTGAACTATCATAGTTGCTAAATTTGCCCTCTTTAATAGCTGTAACTCTCTCAAGCCCCATTCCAGTATCGATGCTAGGTTTTGGTAGTGGCGTCATAGTTCCATCGCTACTTCTTTCAAACTGCATAAATACAAGATTCCAAATTTCTAAAAATCTATCACCATCGCCACCCATATAATCTTCATCACTATTAAAGTGTTCAGCGCCTTGGTCATAAAATATCTCGCTACATGGCCCACAAGGTCCAGTATCTCCCATTGCCCAGAAGTTATCCTTATCACCAAATTTATAAATTCTCTCTTTTTGGATATGTTTTTGCCAAATTTCATAAGCCTCATCATCGTTTTCATGGACTGTTACATATAATCTATCTTTTGGTAGTTTTAAAATTTCAGTTACAAACTCCCAAGCATAGGCAATTGCTTCAGTTTTAAAATATTCACCAAAGCTAAAATTTCCTAACATTTCAAAAAATGTATGATGTCTGGCTGTATAGCCTACATTATCTAAATCGTTGTGTTTGCCTCCAGCTCTAATACAAGTTTGGCAACTAGTACGAATTGGTGGATTAGGGCGTGGTACATCCCCAGTAAATATACTCTTAAATGGAACCATTCCAGCGTTTGTAAAAAGCAAGGTTGCATCATCAGGAACCAAGGCTGAAGAAGCAACTACTTCGTGTCCTTTGCTTTTAAAAAACTCTAAATACTCTTTTCTAATATCCATAGATTCTATCCTATTTAAAAAAATGGCTAGATTGTATCATAAATTTACTAAATTTATTAAATTTAAGATAAATTTTATATCCAAATTTATCATTTCTAGGTTGCGAAATTTAAGCATTAACTAGCTATAATTTGCTCTTAATTCAACTAAGGGAGAGAATATGGCAAAAGATTCAAATGGTACAGAGCTAAACGCAGGCGATAGCGTTACAGTTATTAAAGATTTAAAAGTCAAAGGCGCAAGCAGTACTATTAAATGTGGCACAACAATTAAAAATATCAAGCTAACTAGCAAGGATGGTGAGGTAGAGTGCAAAATAAATGGCGTTGGGACAGTAGTTCTAAAATGCGAATTCCTTAAAAAAATCTAAATTTAATAAGAAAAGGCTTAGGTTTTTTCTTATATGGAGGATGCGATGGTTGAGATTTTAAGTGGAGTGATTGCAGTAATTGCTAGCGCAAGCTTTTGGTTAGGATTTATGCTATTTAAAAAGAGTGGTCAATTAAGTGCTTTAGGTCAAAGATTGAGTGATTTAAATGCAAATTTAAATATAAAAGAGCAAGAGTTAAATAGCGCAAAAGATGAAAATAAAGAGCTTCAAGAGAAAAATATACAAAATATACAAAAGATTACAGAATTAACAACAAAATTAGAAAATGCAAATGAGACAAATGCTCAACTAAAGGCTCGTCAAGATGAGTTAGATAATAAAACTAGGGAGTATTTTGATCTAAAAACTAAACAGATGAGCGAGAATTTGCTAAATTTAAGTAGCAAAGAGATGACTGAGAGTTCAGCTAAGATTTTAGAGAGTTTAATCACTCCTTTAAAAGATGAGATAAGTAAATATCAAAAGTCAAATATAGAGATAAATAGCGCCTTCAAAGTAAATTTTGAAAATTTAAAAAGTGAAACAAAAGGGGTGATGACGCAAGCGCAAAATTTAGCCGATGCATTAAAGAGCAATAAAAAACTACTTGGTAACTGGGGAGAAATTCAGCTTGATAGTGTATTGCAAAGTAGTGGGTTGATTTTGGGTCAAAACTATGATAGGCAAGTAGCTTGCAAAGATGAAAATGGAAATCAAAAATATCTAGATGTGGTAGTGAAATTTGATGAAAGTAAGCATGCGATAATAGACGCTAAATGCTCATTGGTTAATTATAATGAATACCATAATGCTACAGATGATAGCACCAAGGAGGCTTATGCTAAAGCATTAGCAAAGGATATAAAAAATCATATTGATAATTTAAGTTCTAAAAATTACACATTTTTAGATAGTAAAAATTATGAGTATGTATTTATGTTTATTCCTAATGATAATATGCTGTTTGTAGGACTTGGTGCTGATAGTAGCTTATATGAATATGCCTATGAAAAAGGTGTATTTATAACTACTCCACTTACACTTCTTATGGCGCTAAAAACCGTCTATATATGTTGGCGCAATTTAAAAAGTGATGAAAATGCAATGAAAATCTTTGCTGAAGCTGGAAAAATATATGATAAATTTGATGTATTTATTAAAAATTATGAGAGATTAGAAAATCAAATAATTGCTATGAGTAAGGTTATTGAAGATGGTAAAATTACGCTTTATCAAGGGCGTGGAAATTTAATAAGTAAATTTGAAATGCTCAAAAAGCTTGGGGCAAAAACTTCAAAAACCTTACCATATACTCAAAGCTACGATGAGATAGATACGCAGTGAAAAAGATAGCAATCTTAGCTACTGGTGGAACAATCGCTGGTGCTAGTACTGGGCCGATAAATTCAGTATATGAGAGTGCCAAATTTGGTATTAATGAGATTTTAAGCGAATTTAATGAGTTAAAAAGTATAGCCGATATTAGTGCAGAGCAGATTTGTAATATCGGTTCTCAAGATATGAATGAAAAAATTTGGCTTAAACTCTCACATAGGGCAAATGAGTTATTGGCTAATGATAAAATAGATGCGTTAGTTATAACTCATGGAACTGATACGCTTGAAGAGAGCGGGTATTTTTTAACTTTAACCATAAAAAGCCAAAAACCAGTAGTAATAACTGCAGCTATGCGAAGTGCAAACTCCTTAAGTAGCGATGGAGCGATAAATTTATATAATGCTATAAGTGTCGCAGCTTGTAAAAATAGTGCTAATATGGGTGTGCTGGTGGTGATAAATGATGAGATTCACCTAGCTCGTGAGATTATAAAGACAAATACAACAGCATTAAATGCCTTTGCTTCACCAAATTGCGGTAAATGCGGAATTGTACATTATGGCAAGGCGGTATTTTATACCAAAAGTCTTAGACGCCATACGATGCAAAGCGAGTTTAGTGCTAAATTTTGTGAAGATCTATCAAGCTTACAAAATTTGCCATGCGTAGAGATAGTCTATGATTACGCAGGGGCTAGCGGTGAGGCTGTCTATAGCGCTTTAAATTTAGGTGCAAAGGGTATAATCTGCGCAGCTCTTGGCAATGGCAACCTAAGTCCAAATATGCTCCATGCGCTGAAATTTGCAAATTCTAAAGGAGCGATAGTAGTAATCTCAAGCCGTACAAATAGTGGCATAATTAGTGGAGATGAGTTAGATTTTAATAAGTTAAATTTTATCCTTAGTGATTCGCTTAATGCACAAAAGGCTAGAGTGCTTTTAATGCTTTGTATTGCTAGCGGATTTGATCAAGAGACAATAAAAGAAAAATTTAATATTTATTAGAGTAAATTTGTAACATATAAACTGATAAATTTATAAATATTGTAATTTACTATTTTTCTTTTGTTATCTTTAAGTTTTATTAATATATACTATGGAATTCAAAAATTGTCTTAGGAGTTAAGGATGAAAGAAAAACACTACGAGGTGGTGATAGTCGGTGGTGGTATCAGTGGTGGTGCGCTACTATATGAATTAGCAAGATATACAGATGTTAAAAATATTGCATTGGTAGAAAAGTACGGCGGTCTTGCTACGTTAAATTCAAAAGGAACAGCTAATTCTCAGACTGTACATTGTGGTGATATAGAGACAAACTATACATTTGAAAAAGCTCAAAAGGTAAGCAAAACTGCTAGAATGGTAGTAAAATACGGTTTGCAGCACGGCTATCAAGGTAAATATATGTTTGATGGTCAAAAAATGGCAATTGGCGTAGGTGATGTCGAGGTAGATTATATTAAAAATAGATATGAGGAATTTAAAGAGCTTTATCCATATTTAGAGTTTTATGATAAGGCTGAATTAGCTAAAATTGAGCCAAAAATTATTTTAAATAGTGATGGCACTCATAGAGCTGAAAATGTAGTTGGTATGGGTGTAAAAAGTGGAGAATATACTACAGTTGATTATGGTGCATTTACAACTACATTTATAGAAAATGCTAAAAAAGATAAAAGCGAATGCGATGTATATTTAAATTCAAGAGTAGATGAAATTTACCGCAATGGTGATAAATACTATATCCAAACCGCAAATGGCTTATCAATTAGTGCTGATTTTGTTGTAGTAAATGCAGGTGCTCATTCATTATATTTAGCACATAAAATGGGCTATGGTCTAGACTTTGGTTGCTTGCCAGTAGCTGGTAGCTTTTATTTAACTAAGCAAAAACTTCTAAATGGTAAAGTTTATATGGTGCAAAATCCAAAACTTCCATTTGCTGCACTTCATGGTGACCCTGATATCTTAGCTGATGGTTGTACAAGATTTGGACCAACAGCACTTGCATTGCCTAAACTTGAGAGATATCATGAGAATTGGGGTAGCTTCCTTGACTTTTGTAAGACTTTAAATTTTGACACAGCTATTGCCGGTATCTTGTTTGATCTATTTAAAGATAGTGAAATTCGCAACTATATCTTACGTAATTTCTTATTTGAAGTACCATATCTTAATAAAAAACTATTTGTAAAAGATGCTAGAAAAATTGTCCCAAGCCTAACTACAAATGATATCTATTATGCTAAAGGTTTTGGTGGCGTTCGCCCACAAGTTTTAAATAAAACTGAGAAAAAGCTAATGCTAGGTGAGGCAAGTATTAATCCAAAAACTGGTATAATTTTTAATATGACACCAAGTCCAGGGGCTACTAGCTGTCTTGGCAATGCATTAAGGGATGTTCGTGAAGTTTGTGAATATCTAGGTAGGAACTTCAACGAAGCTAAGCTAAACGAAGAGTTATTTGATTAATATTTTAGGCGGATAATCCGCCTAAATTCTGCCAAAATTCTTATCATTTATCCTTAAATTTGGTATAATTACCAAAATTTAGGAGTAAATATGAAAAAAACAAAAATCGTAGCAACAATTGGCCCATCTAGTGATTCTATTGAGGTTATTAAATCTTTAATTATAGAGGGAGTAAATGTATTTAGACTAAACTTCTCACATGGAACACATGAATATCATCAATCTACAATTGCTAAGATAAAAGAGGCTTCAAATGCCTTAGGAATCAGGGTTGGAATACTTCAAGATATCTGCGGACCAAAAATTAGAATTGGTACATTAAATGAACCATTTGAGTTAAAAGCAGGTGATAGATTAAATGTATTAAAAGAGAGTATAATTGGCCGCAAAAATGGAGAAATTTATGAACTTAGCATAAATCAGCCTCAAATTTTATCCTTGTTAAAAGAGGGTGAATATATATATTTATATGATGGAATGATAAAGGCTAAGGTAGTAAAATGTCTGCCAGATATGATTGAAACTGTAATAGAAAATGATGGCATACTAAGCTCAAATAAAGGGGTAAATTTCCCAAATACTAAACTAAATATCGATGTTATTACTCAAAAAGATAGAGCTGATATGTTATTTGGAGCACAAAATGGAGTAGATTTTGTTGCTATTAGTTTTGTGCAAAATGCAAATGATATTATAAATGCTAAAGCTATATTAAAAGAGTTTAGCTCAAGTGCTAAGGTATTTGCTAAAATAGAGAAATTTGATGCAGTAGAAAATATTGATAGCATAATAGAAGCTAGTGATGGAATTATGGTTGCTCGTGGAGATCTTGGTATTGAGGTGCCATACTATAAAGTTCCAACCATTCAAAAGCTAATTATTAAAAAGGCTAATGCCGCAAACCGCCCAGTAATTACTGCTACACAAATGATGCTCTCAATGGCAAAGAGTCAAAGTGCAACAAGAGCTGAAATAAGCGATGTAGCAAACGCTGTATTAGATGGAACAGATGCTGTTATGCTAAGCGAAGAGAGCGCTGTAGGTATAAATCCGGTAGCAGTGGTTAAGTCTATGAGTGCAACAATAGTCCAAAGTGAGCTTATATATCCATATGGCAAATTTGATGAGTTTGAATTTGCTGATGAAACTGATATGGTAGCAAGTGCTAGTTCGCATTTGGCTCAAAGAATAGGCGCAAATGCTATTATTTCAATTACTAGTAGTGGTTCAAGCGCTATTAAGATGGCTCGTAATCGTCCAACTATGCCAATAATTGCTGTAACTCATGATGAGAGCGTGGCTAGAAGTTTGACTATTGTTTGGGGTGTAACTCCAAGTTTAGTTGTGCCACAAAATCAGTTAAATCTGCTTTTAGCCAACACCATAAAAGGATTAAAAGATGCAAATTTAATAAGCGATGAAGCCACCTATACGCTTACAGCAGGCTATCCAGCTGGCAAAATTGGTAGTACAAATTATATAAGAATTTTAAGAAAAGAGCAAATAAAATACTATCTAAATGAGGTAAAATAGTGGAAAGATTAAATTTAAAAATCGCTAATAGTGATATTGCTCTAATCTATGAACATAGTAGCGAATTGCCACTTGTTGGAATTAAGCTTGTCTTTAAGGTGGCTGGAAGTTGCAATGAAAAAAAACATGGCATAGCTACAATGGCTGCTGAATTGCTAGGTGAAGGTAGTAAAAGATTAGGTAGTAATGAGTTTAATAGGGCGCTTGATATGCGTGCGATTTTACTTAGTGCTAGCGCTGGATATGAGACTTTTGAAATTAGCTTAGAGTGTTTAAGTGAACATTTTGAATATGGTTTTGATATGCTGTTAGAATTACTAGCTCAGCCAAATTATGATAAAAATATCCTAAAAAAACTAAAAACTCAGACACTTGGCATCATTGCTTCAAATAACAGTGATTTTGATTATCAAGCAAGCAATGCATTAAAAGCAATTTTATATCCAAACTCACGCTTAGCTGCGCCTAGTATCGGCACACCTGAAAGTATCGCTCAAATTGAGCTTGGCGATATCAAAGAGTTTATAGAAAATAGTTTAAATTTAGAAAATATGTTTATAGTTTTAGGCGGTGATATAGCGCTTGAGAGAGTTAAATTTGATAGATTAGCTGATGTATTAAAAGTTGGAGAGGTTAGAGAGTTAAGTCCTGTAGAAGTTAGCACTGAACAAAGAGAAGAGATAATTTCTAGACCAAGCCAGCAGGCTTATATATATTTTGGCTCACCGCTTAAATTTGCTTTAGAAGATAGATATAAGCTGAGTGTAGCAATGTTTATTCTAGGTAGTAGTGGATTTGGATCTAGGCTTATGGAGGAGATTCGTGTAAAGCGAGGACTAGCATATAGCGTATATTGTTCGGCTAATTTAAATCTTAGCTATAATTCAATGAGTGGATATTTGCAGACTAAAAATGAGAATAAAGATAAAGCTATACATCTAATAAAAAGTCAGATTGCCAAATTTGTCAAAAAGGGCGTAACTCAAAAAGAGTTAAATGCAGCTAGAAATTTCTTGCTTGGTAGTGAGCCACTTAGAAAAGAGACGATGTTTAAGCGTCTTGCAATAGCTCAAAAAGAGTATTATCAAGGCTATGATTTGGGCGAATTTGATCTAAATTTAGAGCGTATTAAATCACTAAAGCAAAAGGAGCTAAATGAGTTTATAGCTAGTCTTGAAGAGCTTAATTGGCTTAGTATTGCGTGCTTGTATAGTTGTCTATATAGCGAGCCAAAATAGTGGAGTACAAGGAGTTAAAAGAGCTAGGTATCGCAAGTTTACTTGATCTAGCTTTGATTTTGCCTAAAAGCTTTGATGATTTGCGTGTTAAAAATGAGCCAAGTATCGGTGAAAATAGTGTAGAAATTGAGATTAAATCATCTATAACTCGTCCTACGATGCTTAGTATTTTGGCCTATTGTATCTCATGGGAGTGTGATGTTTCTATTGTGATATTTAATGCTAGGCCATGGCATTACGCCTCTTTTAAGCGTGGCAAAAGACTCTATATCCATGGTAAATCCGTATTATATAATGGGCTTTGGCAGTTTAGTAATCCTAAAATTATTACAAAAGTTGGCCAGATTATTCCACATTATAAAAGAGCATTAAAAGACAACCAAATTCAAAATTTAATCAAAAAATATATAAATTTAGAATCCTTAAAATCTCAAGGATTAAATGGTGATGAGGCTAGGCAAATTTTAGCCTTACATGAACTTAGCGATGAGGCTTTAAATTCGGTTATGAATTTAAATAATAAACAGCTAGATACACTTAAATTTATTGAAATTTATAATTATCTAAAAAAGCTTAGTGCTAAAAAGGTGCTTTTTAAGGCCACTGCTATTAAGCCCTATAATATTACGCATTGGCTTAGCTCATTGCCTTTCATTCCTACAAGCGATCAGATAAAAGCATTAGAAGATATTAAGGAAGATTTAGCTAAAAGTATAGCAGCAAAGCGTGTAGTAATGGGTGATGTAGGAAGCGGTAAGACTTTGGTAATCTTGGGCGCAGCACTACTTAATTATCCAAACCGCTCGATTTTGATGGCACCTACAACTATTTTAGCTACACAGCTTTATAGCGAGGCTATGAGGCTTTTGCCTGATTTTGTGAGAGTAAAATATCTACAAAAAGGGGCAAAAAATGTAAATTTAAATGACGCAGATTTGATCATTGGCACTCATGCTTTACTGTATCAAGAACTTCCAAAAAGTACTCTTATAATGATTGATGAGCAGCATAGATTTGGTTCTATTCAAAGACAAAAAATAGATGAATTAACGCGCGATGAGAGCTTAAGGGCGCATTTTTTACAGTTTAGCGCCACACCAATTCCTAGAACGCTTTCACTCATTGAGTCTGAATTAGTAAGCTTTAGCTTTTTAAAAGAGATTCCATTTGCTAAGCAAATTAGCACACATATTATTCAAAATAGTGGATTTGGCGCACTTTTAGAACATATCAAAGAGCAAATTTCACAAAATAAACAGACGATCATTGTTTATCCGCTAGTAGAAGAGAGCGAGGTAAGCAATTATCAAAGTCTAAGTGTAGCTGCGCCATTTTGGTTAAATAAATTTCAAAAAGTCTATGTAACACATGGTAAAGATAAGCAAAAAGATGATATCTTAGAACAGTTTGCAAATGATGGAAATATTTTATTAGCTACGACTATTGTTGAGGTTGGGATCTCTCTTCCACGGCTTTCAACTATCGTAATTGTAGGTCCTGAAAAGCTAGGACTTGCTTCACTTCATCAGCTGCGTGGTAGGGTTGGTAGAAATGGTGGGCGAGGTTGGTGTTATTTATATACTAAGCTTGCAAGTATTCCAAGTAGATTAAATGAATTTGCTCAGACGCTTGATGGATTTGTTGTAGCTAAAATTGATTTAAAAAACCGTCAAGCTGGTGATATTTTAGATGGAACAATGCAGCATGGAGCTACATTTGAATACTATGACATGGACGAGTTAATAACTCAACGAGCTAAAAAAAGACTAGCAGATTTTAAAGCTAAAAATGTAGTATAAATTTATATTTGGTAAAAATTTAGTATAATAAGATAAAAAATCTAGGAAAAAGCCATTGAATATCGATAAAATTCGCCAAAATATCATATTAAAAGATGGGATTTATTATTTTGACTGGACAGCTAGTGGGCTTGGGTATATACCAATTGAAGATGAAATTAGGCGAATGCTTCAAACCTATGCTAATACACATAGCGAGTGCAGCGAATGTTCTAATATTACTACAAACTACTATGAAAATGCACGTACTGGAATAAAAAGATTACTAAGATTACAAAGTGATTTTTTGCTTTTACCATGTGGGCAAGGTAGTAGTGCTGCGATTAAAAAATTTCAAGAGATAATGGGAATTTATATCCCACCAGCAACTAAAATGGCTTTAAATATTGATTTTGATACTATTAAAAAATCTTTACCGCTTGTAATTGTAGGACCTTATGAACATCATAGCAATGAGATTAGTTATAGAACTGGGATGTGTGAGGTAGTTCGTATTCCATTGGCTAGAGATGGTGGACTTCACTGGGGTGAGCTTGATAAAATTTTAAAAATCAATGCCAATAGAAAAATCATAATTAGCATAAGTGCTGCTTCAAATGTAACTGGTATAAAGACAAATTTGGCTATGCTAAATGCAGCTGCTAAGCGATATGGCGCTATAATTGCTGTAGATGCCTCAAGTCTTATTGCTTATGAAAATGTAGATAGCTCGCTTTGCGATGCGATATTTATCTCGCCACATAAGCTGCTTGGCGGTGTTGGGAGTTGTGGTATTTTAGCAATTAGAAAGTCGCTATTTAGCTCAAATTTACCGACATTTTCAGCTGGTGGAACAGTAGGCTATGTCAGTAAAAAAAGTATTCATTATCTAGAAGATATAGAGAAAATTGAAGATGCTGGAACCCCAGCGATCACTCAGTTAGTTAGAGCATATTTAGCATTTGAGCTTAGAAATAGGGTTGGTTTAGAGTTTATAAATGAGCAAAAGACTTTGCTTATGGATAAATTTGAGCTAGGACTTTCTAATATAAAAGGTGTGATAGATTATGTGCCTAAAAATTTAGAAAGGTTAGCTATTTTTGCTTTTAATATTAAAGGTATTTCACCTTTTGATTTAGCTCAGGTTTTAAGTAAAAAATTTGGAATTCAAAGTCGTGCTGGATGTTCATGTGCTGGGCCATATGGTCATGATTTATTGGGATTAAAAGATGATGAACCTTTAAGCTTTAAGCCAGGCTGGTTGCGTGTGAGTTTGCATTGGTCTCATAGTTTAGATGATGTGGATTATTTACTTAATGCTATTGGGCAAGCTAGAAAGGATTTGATTTAAAATTTAGTATTAATTTGAGACTTGTATTTAAGTCTCAAATTAATGATTTTAATTAAATAGATTTTGCAAGCCATTTATCAGCTCTTTAGCGCCTTGACTTTTTTCCTTATCGTTGTCAAAAAGTTTATCTATTCCTTTGCTAATTTCTTCATTTATTTTCTCTTTGATATAGTTTGAGCTGATAGAATATTTTGGTTCATCGCTTGTGCCAGTTATCTTTATATCGATATCTGTTTTTTCTATATTGGCTGTTATTGGAATATTGATAGCTTTTGTAGCAGTATCTAAACTACCATTAGCTATACTGATATTTGCCTTTTGCGAGTTAAGCTGAGTTATAAAATTTATTAAATTTAGATCAATTGTTCCTTTTAAATAGCCATCTTTAAATACTTCTTTTGTGATATCTTTTTGAATTGCTGTGCTTATTAGCGTAGTTAACCCACTTCTTGCTAATTGACCTTTGGCTATATCGGCATTAAAATCTCCTTTGGCGCTATCTAGATTATAATTAGCATTTAGCGTAGCTTGACCCTCGTAAAATGGCATAAAATCTAAAAATTCAAGCAATTTTGCAATCTCAAATGTTGATAGATTTAAATTTGCTTTATTATCTTTGATATCAATTTTTAGTTTTGAGCCTATAAAATCGCTATTTAATGTGGCATTTACACTCTCATTGATTGATATTTTTCCGCTTGGATTTAGTGCGCCATTTAACTTCATTCCAGTTAAAAACTCAAGTTTTGCAAGGCTTGGTATATCTGCGTTATATAGTGCTTCTAGGCTATTTTTATTAATATCATAGCTTCCATCAAATTTATTTATTGTAGCTAAATTTGAATTAATTATGGAGGCAAAATGCACGGTTGAGTTGGTAAATGTTGGTTTGATATGTGCGTTTAGTGTTGTATTTTGTGGAAATTCTTTATTAGTTAGTTCTTTTAAATTAGCTGCATTTAATACACCATTTTCAAGTTTTATATCGCCTTTTCCATTTAGATTTGCTATATCAATGCTATCTAAATTTAGTTCACCATTTAGTTCACCATTTAAAAGTGGTTTTTGTCCAATCATCAAGAATATATTTTGAACTAGGATATTTTGAATTTTAGCCTTTAGTTTTCCATTATCAAGATTTGCTGTGATTATGCCATCCATTGCTTTAATATCTACATTGGCGCTTTTTAGTGGTGATTTTTGATTATTTAAATTGGCATCTATATCTGCATTTAGAGCGATTTGGCCAGATAGTTTTGTGCCTGAGATATTGCCAAACTTAGCTAAATCTGGTACTAGTGCTTGGGCATTTGCTTTGGCAGTATTTTGGGCTAGATTGTAGCTAGCATCTAGATTGTTTAGGTTTAAAATCTCAGATATTAAATTTGCTTTAAGTTCTGCATTATCACCTTTTAGTGCGGCTTGAATATCTGAATTAAAGCTTACATTTTTAGGTAGGCTTGCACCTATCATTTTATTTAATTCATTAGCATTAATTATTCCACCATTTATATTTATACTTACATTTCCAGCTCTTTTGTTTGGATCATTTAGTGCAGTAATTAAAGCAGCCCCATTAATATTGCCATTTAAAATTGCTGGCATTGAAACTAGCTTTAAAAGCTCGTTTAGTTTTATTTTTTTGATATCAGCGTTTATTTTATTATCTGCCATTTTAGCAGTTATAACCCCACCTAATCCACTTATATCAGCATCTAAAAACTCTAAATTTCCATTAGATATTTTTGTATTGGCTTTGGCTGTAATTTCTCCGCTTAGTTTTTGGCCAATTATTGGTTCTAGCTTGGCTAAGTTTGGGATATTTAAATTCAGATCACTATTTAATACATTTTCATCTATATTGTATATAGAATTTAGAGCTGCTGCAACAGCAATTGGTGTGGTAATTATACTTTTAGCTTTAGCTGTGCGACCTTCTAGATTTAGATTTGAATCAGCCTTTATAGTAAAATTATTTGGTAAATTAATTCCATAATCAGTTGCAATTAACTCATTATTTGTTATAGCTTTTGGTATATTTAGGTTAGCTGTTCCACTATATAGTGTGTCCTTGCTAGTGATATCAGCTTGGATATTCATATTGCCTGTTATGTATGGTTTGCCTAGAGCAATAGCTGTGATTTGAGCTAAATTTAATGATTTAGCATCTAGCTTTATCTCAAGTGGAGCAAAGTCCTTGATTCTAGCTGCAAAACGTAAATTTGATCCAACAATCTTGCCGCTACCATCGGCGATGAAGTTGCTAAGTTTACCAATGACCTTACCTTTTAGGTTAATATCATCTTTTATAGCTATTCCAAGGTTGCTCAAATCGCTTGTAGCTGTGGTATAATTAAGATCAAGTGCTTGACTAAATAGGCTATAATTCCCATAAACTCTAGCTTTTAAGGCGTTATTGACGCTAGCAGTTATATCAAGATTGCTAATACCAAGCTTAAATTCGTCAAGTCTAATATCCATTCCACTTTTTTCAGAAGCGATTTTTTCTATATATGGCTTTAAAATACTATTTCCAACACTGCTAAAAAGCAGTGTATAAATAGCAGCCAAAACTACCACTAAACTACCTAAAATCCAATATATAACTCTCATTTAAATTCCTTATAAATTTTTGTTTATTATACTAAAATTTAATTTAATAAAATCAAAATCACAAATCTATTTTTATGCGAAATTAATTTAAACTTTAGTGGCTTAGACTAAATGTTTTTGATAAATTCTATTTAAATTTGCTCAAAATTTATTGACATATATATAAAATTATGATATATTTTCATCACTCAAATATATAGAGTGCTAATTTTTAAATCAGATTACATGAAAGGATCAAAATGAATTTTTTACCATTAGGTAAGCGTGTGCTTATAGAAAGAGAGGAGGAGCTTAAAACTACAGCTTCAGGTATTATCATCCCAGATAATGCGTCCAAAGAAAAACCAAGCGAAGGCAAAGTTATTGCTGTTAGCAAAGAAGTAGAAGGCATTAGCGAAGGCGATAGAGTTGTATTTGCGAAATATAGCGGTAGCGAAATTACGCTTGATAACAAAAAATATTTAGTATTAAATACAGATGATATCTTAGGTATCATAAAATAGTAAAAAGGATAGAAAATGGCAAAAGAGATTATATTTGCAGATGATGCTAGAAATAGATTATATAATGGCGTTAAAAAATTAAGCGATGCGGTTAAAGTAACAATGGGTCCAAGAGGTCGCAATGTGCTTTTACAAAAAAGTTTTGGTGCGCCAACAATAACAAAAGATGGCGTTAGCGTGGCTAAAGAGATTGAACTAGCTGATACTATAGAAAATATGGGCGCAGGCCTAGTAAGAGAAGTAGCTAGCAAAACTAACGATGAAGCCGGTGATGGCACTACTACAGCTACTGTTTTGGCTCATGCTATATTTAAAGAAGGTTTAAGAAATATCACAGCTGGAGCAAATCCAATCGAAGTAAAAAGAGGTATGGATAAATTCGCTACTGCAGTGATAAACGAGCTTAAAAACGCATCTAAAAAAGTAGAAGGCAAAAAAGAGATCGCCCAAGTAGCTACAATCTCAGCTAATAGCGACACAAGCGTTGGCGATCTAATAGCTGAAGCTATGGAAAAAGTAGGCAAAGATGGAGTTATCACAGTTGAAGAGGCTAAATCAATAAATGATGAGTTAAATGTAGTTGAGGGTATGCAGTTTGATAGAGGATATCTAAGCCCATATTTCATCACAAATGCAGAGAAAATGCAAGTTGAGCTAAGCAGCCCATTTATACTATTATTTGATAAAAAAATATCAAATTTAAAAGATCTTTTACCAGTTTTAGAACAAATCCAAAAAACAGGCAAACCTCTACTAATCATCGCCGAAGATATAGAGGGCGAGGCTTTAGCAACTTTAGTTGTCAATAAACTTCGTGGCGTGCTAAATATCTCAGCAGTTAAAGCACCTGGCTTTGGTGATAGAAGAAAAGCTATGCTAGAAGATATCGCTATTTTAACAGGTGGTGAAGTAATTAGCGAAGAGCTAGGTAGAACTTTGGAGAGTGCTAGTTTAAATGATTTGGGTCAAGCTGATAGAGTAGTAATCGACAAAGATAACACTACAATCGTAAATGGTGCTGGCTCAAAAGAGGCGATAGATGCTAGAATCAGCCAAATCAAAGCTCAAATAGCTGAAACTACAAGCGACTATGACAAAGAAAAACTTCAAGAAAGATTGGCCAAATTAAGCGGTGGTGTAGCAGTTATCAAAGTCGGAGCCGCTACTGAAACTGAAATGAAAGAGAAAAAAGATAGAGTAGATGACGCTCTAAACGCTACTAAAGCAGCAGTAGAAGAGGGCATCGTGATAGGCGGCGGTGCTGCTTTGATTAAGGCTGGAAATAAAGTAGATTTGAATTTAAAAGGCGATGAGTTAATCGGTGCTGATATCGTCAAGCGTGCTTTATTTGCTCCACTTCGCCAAATCGCTGAAAATGCTGGATTTGATGCTGGTGTGGTAGCTCACGCAGTAAGCAGTGCTGATAAGGCAAATTACGGATTTAACGCTGCTAGCGGAGAGTATGTAGATATGTTTGAAGCTGGTATCATAGATCCTGTTAAAGTAGAACGCATAGCACTTCAAAATGCTGTTAGCGTAGCTAGCTTGCTACTTACTACAGAAGCTACAGTAAGCGAAATCAAAGAGGATAAACCAGCTATGCCAGCAATGCCTGATATGGGCGGTATGGGTGGAATGGGCGGTATGATGTAAGCCCTTAACATCTAGAATTTATAATTCTAACCTCAAAGCTTGGGAATTTTAATTTCCAAGCTTTGATTGCGTGAGATTTGAACTATTTTGAGTTATGTGATTTATATTATTAATGATTCTTTTAAAATTTGGAATTTAACATAAAATATTTTAGCTATTTCAATTTTTCTATTATTATCCTATATTCTTTATAACTTTTATTGTAAATTTGATAATTAATCATAAAATAAATAAAGTAATAATTAATATTAGCAGTGAGCATTTCTTATGCTTTTTATCATAGATAAATTAGAATATTATATGCTATAATTTTGTTATGGGGATATGCCATAGGGCTGGAACCCCTACGGCAAATTCCGTCTCCATAGAAAGGAGAGAAGAATAAATGCTTAATGTATTTACGGTAATTATACTACTTTGTATAATTGTTGTCAAGGCTTATTAGCCTTGCCCCACGAAAGTGGGGAAATACAACCCCCTATGGCTTTAGATAAAACTTCGTCTTTTTATATTTTTGGATATATGGATAAATATCATAAGATTTTTAATCAAAATATATAGCATTTAAAAGCGCAAAAATTATAAGATTAATCACCACGCCATTCCCAATCATGATAAGCCAAGTTTAGCTATCAGGCTATCTCGCATTTGGTAGTAATCATCTTTGTCAAGCTCAAAATATATGCATTGATTATCTGTGTGAGTGGTTTTGAAATTTAGTAGTTTTGCCATTCTTATAGCTCGTTTATTTTCTAGTTTGCAATATGCTTTTAGTTTTTTAAGACCTAAATTTTCAAAGCCCATATCATAAATAGCGCAGTATGCCCCAAGCGTGATTCTAGCTTCGTCTAGGTGCTGTGGTATGGAGATGATTTCGCCTGGTATTGCTGTGCGGACTTGCCAATCAATTTGCTGAAAACAAAAATACCCAATAGCTACGCCACCCACAAAAGCCATGTAATATAGCGAATTTGGCTGATTTTGGATAGAGTTAAACCAGTTTAATTGCTCTTCTTTGGTTATGTGTGTGCCATTTTGGCTTAGCATTAATTTAGCGATTTTTGGGTCATTTCTCCAATTACGCAAAATCTCTATATCTTTTAGCTTTAATTTTTCGATTTTGACGCCATATCTACTAAATTCACTCATTCATCAAATCCAATATATCACCAACAATACTTAGTTTTTTTAACTCATCAAATGTAAGTGTATAACCATAATCATCAGCCAACATTACAATTGTACTAATCTTACCCATTGAGTCCCACTCGGCTATGGAGTCTAGCGGTGTTTGCGGTGTTAGAGTCTCATCACATTCTATTACATCTTTAAATTTTGCTATTTTTGTATCCATTTTTATCCTTTTAGATCCCTATTACTGTAGCACTCCATGCAAGCCCAATGCCAAAACCAGCTATTAATACCTTAAAACCTGGTTTTATAGTGCCATTTTCTATGGCTCTTTTTAGGGCAATTGGCACACTTGATGATGATGTGTTACCTATATTTTCTATATCAAAAATTACCTTTGAGCGCTCAAGTTTAAGCGATTTAGTAATGGCTTCTAAAATTAATAAATTTGCTTGATGAAAGACAAAAAAGTCAATATCATCACTGTTTAAATTATTTGCTTTTAGAGTTTGCCTAACTAAATTTGGTACCTCTCTAATAGTGAATAAAAAAACCTCAGGGCCATTCATTGTTAGGGCTATATCTTTTGGATCTTGCCCATTAAATGGACTAGCATAACCTCCATGGTGTTTATACATACTAAAAAATCCACTCCCATCTGTACCGCTAATCACCTGAGCAATTTTATGAGCGTTACTCTCATCAATTATCGTAGCACTAGCTCCATCACCAAAGAGTATCCTTTGAGCCATATCGCTATGCTCAAACATTTTAAAACACATATCAGCTGTACATAGTAATACTTTTTTAGCGCTATTAGATAGTATTAATGATTTAGCCACTAATAGACCATGAATGTAGCCACTACACGCTATATTTATCTCCATAGCGTTTGTTGTTTTAGGTAAATTTAGCTTATGATGAAGCAGATAGACAGTTGCTGGTTGTAGAAACTGGGGCGATTGAGTGCAAAGCAATAGCGTATCTATATCGCTAAGGTCTATATCATACTCTTTACTTAAATTCAAAGCAGCTTTAGCAGCTAGGTCGCTAGTTAGCTCATCATTAGCAGATTTTTGGCGGCTTAAGATACCAGATTTTTTATAAATTTGTTCGCAGCTCCACTCATCGCTATTAGCTAAGGTTGCAAAATATTCATTATCTACACGCTCATTTGGTAGGTAGTATGCAATCTTCATATATTGCTTTCCGTTTTAACACTCGAATTTAGAATTGCCAAAGCCTAACCCCCCCCCTGAGCTGATTTTAAGACACTCTCCAGTAATTCTACTAGCTTTAGAACTAAGCAAAAACAAAACCGAATCAGCCACCTCTTTAGGCTCAATCAACCCAAGTGGCATTATCTCTTTTAATCGTTCATTTTGAGTTTCTTGAGATATAAATTCGCTAGTAAAGCTCTCATACATTGGTGTATTGACAAATAATGGCGCTACAGCATTTATGCGAACTCCTTTTTTAGAATACTCTTTAGCTAGACTTCGTACAGCTGAATTTAGTGCAGCCTTACTAGCGCTATATACGCTTAGACCAGGCTCAGCACCAAATGCAGCCATAGAGCTAATAGCTACTATACTAGTGTCGCTCTTGGCGTATCTACCATGCTTTAGTGCAGATTTTGCAAGCGCAAAAAATGTTAATAGATTTATATTTATCAACTCATGCATTTTGGATAAATTTAGATCACGCAGTAGCATTGGATTGAGAGCTCCAGCACTATGAATAAAGCCATTTAGTTTAAATTTGCTAGCAAATTCAGCCACGGCGCTCTCAATACTATCTAAATTATTAGAGTCAAAGACTGCTACATTATGACTGGTTTGACTTGTTAAGCTTAGTTCATTTTTGAGCGAATTTAATCTTTTAATATCCCTACCAAGCAATAAGAGTCTAGCGCCCTTTTTAGCTAGAGTACGAGCTATGCATCTACCTATACCTGATGTGGCACCAGTTATGATATAGGTTTTGTCTTTAAAGTCCATCTACCCCCCCCCTAATTTTTTTTGTATTTTTAAATTCAAATTTAACTCAAAAAGTCTATAAATGATATCTGAAATATATATCATCCCAAGGATATAAAAGCAAATTTCAAACTCACCACTAAATATCCCAAAGGCTAAAATCCATGCTAATAAACTCGCATCAATCCCAAGTAAAACCCCACGCTCTAAAAGCCACTTTTTTAACCCAAATCGGTGGATATTTTTAAGCTTTTTTAGACGAGGATGGATAAAATGCTTACAAAATTGCTGATGAAAAAGTAAAATAATACATATAAAGCTCACTAAAAAAGCATTAATATCATATAAATATCCAGCCAAAACTATTAAACCAAACCACGCTATATAATCACTAGCATAGTCCATATAATGACCTAAAGTGCTACTTTGTCCCCTAAGCCTAGCAAGCATTCCATCTGTATGATCAGCTAAGCTATAAATAATATAAAAAATTCCACTAAGAACATTATATCCATTATAAAGCAAAGCAAAGCTTAGCAAAGTGCAAGCCATACCAAATATTGTAATTAAATTTGGCGTAATAGCCGTATGCAAGAGTGTAGGCAAGATAAATCTTTGGATTATCAAAATTCGCCAAATATACTCAGTTATATAGTAAGTCGGACGACTCTCTAGGCGCTCAGATTTTTTTAGTTTTTCATCTAAATTCATGGTTCAATTGGTAAAAACTCACCCCAAATTTGGGCTACGCTTTTATATGTTTTTTCTATATCAAAGGCAAATTCATGCGTATTCCACGCACATCTAAGCATCATTGCCATCTCTACTTCATTCCAAAACTCAGCTAACTTATTAGGCGCTATATCATCAATGATATATGTGCCAAATTTAGCTTTTATATAGTTTTGCAAATGCTCTACTGCGATATTTGCTACCATAAATATAAATATATAATTTGGATCTTTTAAAAGATCTTTTAAATTGGCTTTTAGCATATCTTGAGTTTCTTGTCTATTTTCTCTTATAAGAGTACAAGGATGAGATTTAGCACTAAAGAATAGATCAAAAATCGTACCATTAAAAAATCCTAAAATCTCACCATTTGGGCTAACTTTAGGTAAGATCGGATATAACTTGCAAACTAATGGACGATTGGCGTGAGGATTACAAAGCCCCTTTTTATCGCAGTGAAGCCAGTGTAGGATTATTGTTTGTCCGCCTTTTAATTTAAATTTTTCACTCTTTTTGGCTACTTCCATGCCATTTATAGCGCCTGCTTTTAGATACTCCTTATACTCGATATCAAAAAGTGGTAAAGCGATGAAATTTGAGCGAATTAGCTTAAAATTTGGATTAGTAAATCCAGCACAGCAATACCCAGCGCAACTCTCATAGCACTTTGGGGCGTAAATATACTCTTTTTCATAATCCATTTTATACTCCATATGCCTCTTTTATCATCTTATCTAATGCAGCGATACTTTGGAAATTCTCTGCACTTAAAAACTTTGCATCTAAATCCTTCCCATATCGTGCCGCCATAGCAGCAACTAAGGATATGATATCAATGCTATCAATTAGCCCACAATCTAATAAATTTGAGCTATCATCATTAATATCATCTCTACCAATCTCATTTAATAAAATTTTAGCTTCACTCATTTTTTAGTGCTTCCTTATCAATTTTTCCATTTTGATTTAGTTTGAATTTATTTTTATAGATAAATTTGCGTGGAATCATATACTCTTGGAGTTTTGATTTTAAAAATTCTTTTAAATTTGTAATCACATTAGCACTCTCATAAAATGCAATGATTTGATAATCTTTAAAAATGCACGCAACTCTATAAATATCAGGATGTGTTCCAAGTACTGTCTCAATCTCGCCAAGTTCAATTCTAAAGCCGTTAAGTTTAATTTGCGAATCTTGTCTACCATAATATATCAAATCACCATGTTCATCATATGCTACGATATCGCCAGTTTTATAGATTGGCTCAGCGTAGCTACTTTGTAAAGGATTTTGGATAAAAGCCTTAGCTGTCTTAACTGGGTCGTTATAGTAGCCATAGCTTAGCCCTGAACCTCTAATGTATAGCTCACCTTTTATATTTGGTTTAGTAATAAGTTTCATATCTTCATCAAAGACTAAAAGTTCAGTATTACTAAAAGCCTTGCCAATTGGTAAAATTTCATCATCTCTAAGCTCTCTATTAACCATATAGTATGAGCTTGCTAGAGTTGTTTCAGTAGGGCCATACATATTATAAAATTTAGCATTTTTAATGGATTTTATCCAGTAATTTAGCTGTTTTGTAGGCATCATCTCGCCGCAAGATATTATCATTTTAAGGGATAAATTTGCTCCATTTAGGGCATTAGAATTAGCAAAATATATTAACACACTTGGTACCCAAAGAATGGTAGTAACACTATTTGTGATTAGATACTCAACTACTTTAAGCGGAAAAGCAAAAATAGAGCTTGGTAAAATATGAGTAGTAGCACCAACAAATGTATTAACATAGATATCAAAAACGCTTAAATCAAAATAAAATGGCGCTTGATTGGCGATTACATGACTATCATCGATTGCTAAATCATTCACACAAGCAATGGTAAAATCTATTAGGCTTTTATGGCTGATACTAACGCCCTTTGGCTCGCCAGTGCTTCCGCTAGTAAATAGCGTATAGGCTAAATCTGTATCAATAATTTTAACACTATTTAGAATGGTTTGATCAGGTTTAAAACCTGGTAAGTCATCAATAAAAATGGTTAATAAATCCAAATTTAGCGCTAAATCCTTGCTAGTAATAAGCAAAGCAGGGCAGAGTGTGCGAATTATTTTATCAATTCTCTCAAGTGGCATATTTTCATCTATTATAGTATAAAAATTACCACTTTTTAACACTCTAAAAAAGCTTATAATCGCCTCTATGGATTTAGGTAAAATTATCAAAATAGGGGATTTATATATTTTATGATTTAAAATTTCACTAGCCAAAGCACCGCTAAGCTCATCAAGCTTAGAGTAGCTAATGGTGGTGCCATTTGGCGTTATAAACGCTGATTTATCTGGTAGGATCTTGGCTGTGTGAGCTAGTATTTGATGAGCTGAGTTTAGCATATTTTCCCCTTAAAATTCAGAAAATAGGGGGGGGGTAGAGCCTTTAAATTTAATTTTTTGGCATAGTGATTTAAATTTCAAAGCACATAACCCTTGCAAATTTACCCCTCAATATAGTTTTTTAGTTTGCGACCAACTTTTGGGTGTTTTAGCTTTTTGATTGCTGAGCTTTCAATCTGTCTGACACGCTCTCTAGTTACATTTAATTCCTTGCCAATCTCTTCAAGAGTTCTATCGCTCTCATCATCTAATAGACCAAATCTCATTCTAATTACAGCTTTTTCTCTATCATTTAACTGGTCTAAAACTTCATCAATTTGCTCTTTTAAATCAGCTTTTAATATTGCTTCCATCGGGCTTAATGCGCTTCTATCCTCTACAAAATCACCATATTTACCATCATCTTCGCTACCTATTGGAGCTTCTAGGCTGATAGGTTCTTTTGTGATTTTGATAACTTGTTTGACCTTGTCAACACTTAGCCCAACTTCTTTAGCAATAATTGAAACATCTGGTTCTTTGCCTTCTTCTTGGACATATTTTCTATTTATCTTATTAATTCGGTTAATAGTTTCAATCATATGGATTGGAATTCTAATCGTACGAGCTTGATCGGCGATAGCTCTGCTGATAGCTTGTCGTATCCACCATGTGGCGTATGTGGAGAATTTAAATCCCTTTTTATACTCAAATTTATCCACAGCTTTCATAAGGCCTATATTACCCTCTTGGATAAGGTCTAAAAACGGCAACCCACGGTTAGTATATTTTTTGGCTATGCTGACAACTAGGCGTAAATTTGATTTTGCCATTTTGGCTTTAGCGTCATCGCTGATATTTTTGCCTTTTTTGATCTGATTTAAGATATTTTTTAAATCTTTTGGATCTAGGTTAAAGCCGGTTTTGCTCGCTTCTTTGGTTTGAAATAGCTTTTTGATCTCCATATATGTAGATACCATTGTGGCTTCTGGGACTCTAGTTATTATATCTTCTTTGCTTAGTTTGGTGATATCTTTTAAGATTTGTTGGTGATTTTTTCTTAATTCAGCGCTAAACATCGGAAGTCTATACTCAAGCCTTTTAAGCTCTTTATCAAAGTCAGTATCACTTTTTAAAGCAGTTTCAATAGATTTTACAATCTCATTGATTAATTTGCTAGTTGGACCTAAATCCATTAATTTATCTTTTAAGACCTTTTTTTTGAATGTTAAATTTAGTTTTGCACTTAGATCAACTTCGTTTTCTATAGAGATATTTTGTTTTGAAGCGATTTTTAGCCAATCTTTTTTAGCTTTTTCAAGTGCTTTAAAGCTCTCTATTACCTTTTCAGCTCTTTTATCAAGCTTTTTAGGCTGTTTTTGTGTCTCATTTGACTCATCATCTTCTATGTAATCCTCTTCGATATCATCGTCATTTTCTTCATCAGATTCTTCCTCATCAAAGCTTCTAAATAGCTCTTTAACTCGGCGCTCTCTATTGATTAATGGCTCTTTATAGTCTAAGATAAAATCAATTAGATATGGCACAGAGCAAAATGCATCAATGATAATATCTTCGCCTAGTTCGATTTTTTTACTAATTTCAATTTCCTCTTCTTTGCTAAGAAGTGGGATCTGTCCCATCTCACGCAGATACATACGAACAGGGCTATCTGAGCGACTCCACTCAAGTAGATCGCTCTCGCTACTTAGGTCAAATTCATCCTCTAAATTAGCTTCGCTAGCTTTTTGCGGGTCGGTTATAGCGGATTTTTTTGCTTCTTGAATGGTCTTTTGCTTAGCAGCTTCTACAGCGCTTATAAGCTGAATTTTGTGTAATTCAGCTAGGGATTCTATCTTTTTGATCAGTCCTGCGGTTGGGGCTTTGTCAAATAGTCTTACTAACTGCTCAAATGTTACATAGCTTTTTGCATTTTCACGAAATAGCTCTTCAATTTGCGCAAACATCTCTTTGGCTGCACTCATCAAAATATCCTTTGTATAGGCAAAATAAAATTAAGGATTATACCCAAAAATTGATTAAATAAATTTGAAATTAATAAAATAAAATATAAATAAGATTATAGAGTGGATTTTGCGAATTTGGCTTAAATTTAGCCTAGGATCTCTCCTAGGCCTTTAGATTATCCTAGCCAAAATAGATCGCTAAATTCATTGAAATTATAGCTCTCTAAAAGTTTTTGATTATTTACTAAATCCTCTATTATTTGGCAAGTTTTTGGGCTAAATCTTGTAGCTAGATTGGCTTTAAATTTAGCTTTTAATAGTGGAATTCCCTCATCTCTTCTTCTTTTGTGGCCGATAGGGTATTCTACTTCTACTTTTTTGGATTTTGTGCCATCTTTGTAGTAGATTTCTACAGCGTTTGCGATACTTCTTTTATCGCTATCTAGATACTCTTTTGTGTATCTTGGATCTACTTCTACTACCATTTTATCTCTTAGGGCATCGATGCGTGGATCTTTGGCTACGCTATCTTCATAATCATCAGCCACTAATCTACCAAATATCAAAGGCACAGCCACCATATATTGGATACAATGGTCACGATCGGCAGGATTGGCTAATTCGCCGGTTTTATTGATGATTCTATGGCCTGATTCTTGAGTGGTGATAACGATTTTTTCTATCTCATCTAGGCGATCTTTGACCTCATTATGAAGTGCCATAGCACACTCAACTGCTGTTTGAGCGTGGAATTCAGCTGGGAAGCTAATTTTAAATAGCACATTTTCCATTACATACGAGCCAAATTCTTGTGGAATTACTAGCTTTTGACCTCTCATTTTGACATCTTCAAAGCCCCAGAATTTCGCACTTAAAGCTGATGGATAGCCCATTTCACCTGTTTTGGCTTTTAGTGCTAGATCCACCCCACGACTAGATGCATCGCCAGCAGCCCAGCTCTTGCGACTACCTGTATTTGGTGCGTGGCGATAGGTTCTTAAGGCTCCCCCATCTATGAAGGCATTTGATACTGCATTGCGAATTTCATCATAGTTACATCCTAAAAGCTTAGCCGCAACCGCAGTAGAGGCGATACGAACTAATAAAACATGATCTAGTCCAACTTTATTAAAGCAGTTTTCAAGTGCTAAGATACCTTGAATTTCGTGTGCTTTTATCATAGCTTCTAAGACGCTTTTGACCTTTAATGGGGCTTTGCCTTGAGATAAATTTTTGCGACTTACATAATCAGCCACCGCCCAAATAGCGCCTAGATTATCGCTTGGATGTCCCCATTCAGCCGCTAGCCAAGTATCATTATAGTCTAGCCATCTTACCATGGCTCCTACATTAAAGGCCGCACGAATCGGCTCAAGTTGATATGAAGTGCCTGGAATTTTGCTACCTAATGGGCGAAATTCTGCCCCTTCAACACTTGGGCCAAGCAGTTTAGCGCAAGCTGGATATTTAAGGGCCAAAATCCCACATCCTAAGGCATCAATCATAGTATATTTAGCCGTTTCATACGCTAATTCACTAGTAATCTCAAAGCTATCAGCATATTTTGCGATTTTACTTAGCAACTCATCAAATTCAGGGCGTTTAGCCTCTAATATTCCCATATTACTCATTTTGTCTCCTTATCTTTGGTGTATTTGTATAAATTTCATTGGCTCAGGCCCTATGTAGTTGCTACTTGGGCGAATGAGCTTGTTGTTGGCTCTTTGTTCTTTTATGTGAGCGCACCAGCCACTTACTCTACTCATTATAAATATAGGGGTGAAATACTCAGTTGGTATCCCCATAAAGTGATATGCTGACGCACTATAAAAATCCGCATTTGGCGGCAAACTAGGGCGTTTTTCTTTCATTACACCCTCAATGGCTTCACTAATAGCAAATAGCTTGTGATTATTGCTTAGGGCTTTTGACCATTTTTTGATAACGGCGTTTCTAGGATCACCGCCAACTCCATAAACCCTATGCCCAAATCCCATTAATAGCTCTTTATTAGCTAGTTTTTGATTTACTCCATTTATAGCATCTTCTACATTATCAAAGCTAGAAATTAGCCCAAACGCAGCCTCATTAGCCCCACCATGAAGTGGCCCACGAAGAGCGCCTATAGCACCAGCAACGGCCGAAAAAATATCGCTTTTTGTAGAAGCACAAATCCTAGCCGTAAATGTAGATGCGTTGAATTCATGCTCAGCATATAAAATTAGTGAGCAATGCATAGCTTTTACAAATTCAGCCGGTGGCGTTTTTTGGTGTAATTTTTCTAAGAAATATCCAGCTATTGTATCTTCTTTACTCTCAAAATCTATCTCTTTACCGCTATTTATATAGTTATGCCAAAAGCAAATAACGCTAGGAATAACTCCAAGAAGGCGGATAATCTTATCATCTTGATCGCTAAAATCATCTTTTTCAGCCTCTAAAGTCCCAAGCAAAGCAACCGCACTTTGGCATACATTCATCGGATGAACGCCTTTTGGTATGAGCTTTAGCATAGCTTTAAGCTCAACGCTAAGAGGGCGAGATGCTATAATTTTGCTTTTATAGTCTTTTAGCTCATTTGCGTTTGGAAGTTTAGCATATTGTAATAAATATGCAACCTCTTCAAATTCACAATGCTCTGCTAAATCCTCAATAGCATAACCATAATAATTCAACCCATTGCCAGTCCCGCAAGTACATATCGCACTCTCACCGGCTATAACTCCGGCTAATCCGCCTTGTTTTTTTGATGCTTCGCTGATACTCATTTTTTATCCTTTGCAAATAGTTGGTCTAATTTATTTTCAAATTCATAATAATCTAACATTTGATATAGCTCTTCACGAGTTTGCATGATATCTAAGACATCTTTTTGATGGCCGTTTTTGATAATGCTATTAAAGACTTCAACGGCGGCTTTATTCATCGCTCTATTAGCTGAAAGTGGATATAGCACCAGTTTTATACCTACACTTGCTAGCTCACTTTGGGTAAAATATGGAGTTTTGCCAAATTCAGTTATATTAGCTAAAACAGGCACTTTAAGAGCTTTTGTATATTCTTTATACTCTTCTAAGGTATGGACAGCCTCAGCAAATATCATATCAGCCCCAGCAGCTTCATATGCTAAGGCTCTCTCTAGAGCTTTTTGCTGACCCTCCATAGCGTGTGCGTCTGTTCTAGCCATGATTACGAAATTCTCATCAGTTCTAGCATCTAGGGCAGCTTTTAATCTATCTGTCATTTCAGATATACTTACAAGCTCTTTATTTGGTCTGTGGCCACAACGCTTTTGAGCTACTTGATCTTCTATATGACAAGCGGCCGCTTCGGCTTTTATAAGCTCTTTTATTGTCCTAGCTATATTAAAAGCACCACCAAATCCAGTATCAACATCCACCAAAAGTGGAGTATCTACTCTTGAAGTTATGCGTCTTACATCGATTAAGACATCTTCAAGGCCTACAATCCCAAGATCAGGCAGACCATAGCTAGCACTAGCTACGCCACTACCTGATAGATATATAGCTTTTGCTCCAAGCTTTGTAGCTTGAAGGGCGCTATAAGCGTTTATAACACCTAATACCGCAAGTGGGTTATTTGAATTTACAGCTTCTCTAAAGCTTTTTCCTGGACTTTTTATACTCATTTTTTCTCCTTTATTATTGGGTAACCTAATGTCGCAATCACCTCTTTACAATGATCTAAGACGCTAGGATCTTCTATTGTTGCTGGAATTTTACATTCAACGCCATCTGCTAACTCTTTTAAGCTTTTGCGTAAAATCTTACCGCTTCTAGTTTTTGGCAAGGCATTAACCACGCAAGCTAATTTAAAACTAGCAACCGCACCGATCTCTTGGCGGATTAGAGCTATGGCTCCATCTACTATTCCTCTATGATCTCTTTCAATTCCTTGTTTTAAGACTATAAATCCCATAGGAACTTCACCCTTTAAATCATCATTTACACCGATTACTGCGCACTCTGCGATATCAGGATGCTTAGATATGATCTCCTCCATCTCGCCAGTAGATAGCCTATGACCTGCTACATTGATGATCCCATCCATCCTACCTAAGACATATACATAACCATCTTTATCTATATAGCCTGTATCGCCTGTTAGATAGTAGCCTTTGAAGTGATCTAAATATCCTTTTCTATATCTCTCATCATTTTCCCAAATTCCCATTAAACAAGCCGGCGGAAGTGGTAATTTAAGGCATAAGGCTCCCTTTTTACCAGCTCCTAACTCTTTGCCATTTTCATCAAGGACTTTTAGATTAAATCCGGGCATTGGTTTTGTAGGGCTACCTGGCTTTATAGGCATCTCTTCTAATCCTAATGGATTAGCGACAATAGCCCAGCCGGTTTCGGTTTGCCACCAGTTATCTACTACTATCTTTTTGGTAACTTTCATTATCCACTTTAGTGTATCACTATCACATCTCTCACCGGCTACAAAGATCGCTCTAAGGCTATCTAAATTATAATTTTTTATTAACTCGCCCTTATGGTCTTCTCGCCTAATAGCACGAAATGCAGTAGGTGCTGAGAACAATACATTTACCTTATACTCATCTACAATTCTCCAAAACGCAGCTGGATTTGGCGTGCGAACTGGTTTGCCCTCATATACTATAGTGGTACAACCATTCATAAGTGGCCCATAAACTATATATGAGTGGCCAACAACCCAACCCACATCACTAGCAGCGAAGAATACATCGCCAGGTTTGGCATTATATATATTATCCATTGACCACTTCATAGCTACGCTATGACCGCCATTTGATCTTATAACTCCTTTTGGTGAGCCTGTGGTGCCTGAAGTGTATAAAATATATAGCGGATCAGTAGCTAGCACCGGCACACAATCCACGCCTTTGGTTTTCTCTTCTTCGCTCTCCCAATCGATATCACGCCATGGGAGCATATTGGCTTTATATTGTGGTCTTTGCCAAATTAGACAAGTTGTAGGCTTATGCGATGACTGCTTGATGGCTTCATCTAAGATTGGTTTATATGGTATTATGTTGCTTACTTCGATACCGCAGCTAGCGCTTATCACAACTCTAGGCTTAGCATCTTCGATTCTAGTAGCAAGCTCATGAGCAGCAAACCCACCAAATACCACGCTATGGATAGCGCCAATTCTCGCACACGCTAGCATCGCAATTACAGCTTCAGCCATCATCGGCATATATATCACAACTCTATCGCCTTTGACAACGCCTTTATTTGTCAAGATTCCAGCGACTTTGGCGACTCTATCTCGAAGTTGTCTATATGTATATTTTTTCTTAGTATCCGTAACAGGGGAGTCATATATCAAAGCGAGTTGATCCCCTCTGTTATTGTGTATATGCAAATCTAGGGCGTTATAGCATGTATTCATACACCCGCCAACAAACCATTTATAGTGATCCCCACTATCATCTAAAACTTTATCCCATTCATTATACCAATGAACTTTTTGAGCAGCTAATGCCCAGAAATTTTCTGGCTCATTAATGGAGAGATCATAAGACTCTTGATAAGGGCTAGAACTCATAGTAATCCTTTCTTGTTTTGTTAGTGCAATTATAAGGGTTTAACAAATAAATTAAAATGTTAAATTTTGTTACAATTTGTAAATTTATGCTCATAAAATTTGAAAATTGCACAAAATTTATACAAAATTTAGTTAAAATGTTGCATAATTTAGCAAGAATTTTGAGATAAAATTTGCGTAAAATTTGATTAAATTTTTTAGTATGTTACGATTAGTAACATTTAATAAATGTGGAGATTAAAATGCTAAATGCGATGGAGAGATTTATAATAATATTTGAAAAATCTAAGCTATCAATGAGTAAATTTGCAACAATTTTAGGGAAAGATCGCCGAACTTTACTCTCATGGATAGAAAATAGCGATAAAAAATCCCCAAGCGATGAGGTAAAGTCGCTTATTTGTAGCCATTTTCGTTATAGTAAAGATATTTGGGAGTGCGATGAGAGCGAATTTTATCGCTATATTGATGGGCTTGATGATGGAGATTTACGCCTTATTGATGATGGTTATGAGAATTTACTAAAGTATATTTATGAAAATGAAAATGAAGGCTCGCTGATTTTACACCCTACATTTCCAAATCCAGCATATAGAGATTTTGTAACTAGTAGTGTTTATAAAGATTTTGATAGCGATGAAGCTGCACAATATCGCAAAAAGCGAGGCCTAAAGATGCGTGCATATAGTTTTGGGGCGGCTGAGTGGTATAGTATTAAGTCTTTGTTGGAGTTTTGCTTTGCAAATATTGGAAATTTCTATACAAAAGAGCAAAAAATTCAAATTTTAGAGTTGATGATTGTTACTTTTCGTGACAATCTTAATAAATCTATATATTTTTTTGATTCATATGATAAGAAAATTTATGGCCTTGATATGTTTTATCTATCGGTAAATCCTAAAGAAAAACGAATGTTTTTAAAGCTCCCTCTTGAGACTGCAATTGTTGAGATTAAAAATAGCGATCTTGTTACTAAAATACACACTCACTACACTCACGCTAAAAAATGCCCCACTCATATCGATCCAAAAGATGCAGTTATGATTATGGAGTTGATTTTAAATTCTTTAAAAGATGATGAGAGTTTAGAACAAACCTGCGATAAGATAGATAAATTTAGCCCTTATGGAGCGATTTTTAAAAAGGCAATTAGTAGAAGAGTTTAAAAAATTAGTAGATTATATATAGTATAATTGCGTTATGGGGATATGCTAACACCCATATTTTATAATCAGCCTACTTACTGCTTAAATCGCTATAAAAGAGTAAAATTTGGTAAATAGTCGGTAATAATTTGGCAAAAATTCAGTAAACATTAAGTAAAAAATCATTACAATTCTCAATCCAATATTTTAATAAGGAGATAAAATGAAATTATTTAAACTAAGCTTAGCTGCTATTGTAGCTGCAGGTGCTTTAACAAGCGTAGCGAGTGCTGCATCACTTGAAGAAGCTATTAAAAATGTAGATGTATCAGGCTATGCAAGATATAGATTTGATAGCAGAAACACTACAACTGTTGCAGGACAAAATACTGCAAACGCTCACAGATTTACATCTGATATAGATTTCAAAGCTGCACTAGATGATAACTTCTTTGGTGTTATCGGATTTAGATATGATAGCGTTGATGTTTCAGGTGAGAGAGCTGGCGCTCAAACCAATGTAGGCGTTAATGATAATGGCTTTGGTGAATATGGTCAAACATTCAATGTTCGCCAATTCTACCTAGGATATACAGCGGGTAACACAACTGTCCAAGCTGGTCGCCAAGTCCTAGGTACATTCTTCACTGATGATATGGTAGGTACTGGTATCAAAGTTCTTAATAGCGATATCAGCGGTCTGACTCTAGCTGCTATAGCATTTGATAACCTACAAGGCAATGATGGTGATATGGGTACAAGAAATTTATTTATCGGTTCAAATGGCTCTAATGAGCATGTATATGATAGAAACCTATATGGTGTAGCTGCTATCGGCTCATATGATCCAGTAAGCTTCCAAGCATGGTATGCAGCTCTAGATAGCGTAGCTCAACTATACGCTCTTGATGTAACACTAGGAGCTAACCTAGGTGGCGCTGACCTAAGCCTACAAGCTCAATATGCTGGCTCAAGCGTATGGAGTAATAATGTTAGAACTTCACAAGCTGTACCAGGTTTGACACCATCATTGACACCAGGCGCTGTAGTAGAACTAGATGATGCTCAATTCTTAGCTGTTAAAGCTGGTGCTAAAGCATTTGGCTTTGATGGTAGCGTAGGATATGTAAATATCAATACTCAAGGCAGTGGTGCTTCTCTAATCTCACTTGAAGACCAAGGTGCCTTCATCACAGCTGGTGAGGATCTACTAGACTATACATTGATCGGTGCTGATCAAAGTATCTACTTCGTAACTGCTGGCTATACATTTGCTGATAAAGTAAGAGTAGGTGCTGACTATGTAGGTTCTAGAGCTGAGGAAAGAGGTAATTATGTAGATGCATACGAAGCAGTAGCTAGAGTAGATTATAAATATAGCAAAAAACTTAACTTCAAAACTTGGTACTCATACATTGATAGAGACAACAATGGAGATGATGCTAAACACCTAAGATTTGAAGCTAGATACAACTTCTAATATAATTAGGGTTTAAATCTCTTGGGGAGCCTATATAGCTAGGCTCCCCTTTTTTATACTTTTTATCCATTAAGTTCAATCACAAATTCAAATTTCTTAAAGTCAAATTTAGATAAAATCATACCTTATAGTTGCTAATTAAAATTTTGCAATGTCTTATAATTGTAGTAATAGTAAATTGATAATAGCATATTAAAGCAAAAGGAAAAAAATGAAAATAACAAAATGGGCGATACCATTACTAATAGCCTCAAACCTAATAGCTGCAAATGATAGCTATATAATAGAAGCTGATGGAGAGTTTGGCAAGGAGTTAAAAGCCCTAGTAGAAAAACACGCCAAAGATAATAATCTAAGCGTAAAAGTATATGAAAATAGCAATAAGCAATCATCTAAATTTGATGATGATGAAGATGATAGATTTATAAATATCGGTATAAATAAAAATGCTAATTATAAAAGCGATAAAGGTAAAGAGCTATATGAGAAAAACTGCAAATCCTGCCACGGCGAAAAAGGCACTAAAAGGGCTATGTCAGTCTCAGAAAGATTAAGCGATATGAGCGGAGATGATATAGCTGACTCAATGGCTGGATATAGAGGTGATGCTCAGTATGGCGGTAGATTAAAGTATATAATGAGACCTATTGCAATTAGGATGAGTCTAAAAGATTTAGGCCATATAATAGCATATTTAAAAGGTGATAATGCCTTTGCCGTAGATGAGGATGAAAATGATGATATCAAAACTACCCCAACTACTCAAGGTAGTTATTTAGAGTAAATAACACAAAGGTAATAAAATAAAATTAGTTAAACTAAGCTTAGCTGCTATTGTAGCTGCAGGTGCTTTAACAAGTGTAGCAAACGCTACATTACTTGAAGAAGCTATTAAAAATATAGATGTATCGTGTTATGCAAGATATAGATTTGATAGTCAAAATGCAAAACTAGCATCTTTTGAAGATACGGATAAACCTAATCATAAATTCAAATTTATTAAAGTCAAATTTAGATAAAATCTTGCTTTATAAATCGAAATTTTGTAGTAAAATATATAAAGGATACAAATGAAAAAGCTTTCATTAATTGCTTTGGCTGCTGCGGTGGCTATTAGCTCAGCTGCTGCTAAAGAGATTAAAATCGGTGTAGTTTTACCTATTACTGGTGCTGTAGCAGCATATGGTCAAACAGCATGGGCTGGTATTAAATTAGCTAACAAGCTAGAACCAACACTAAAAAATGGAGATACTATCACTCTAGTATTAGTAGATAATAAAGGCGATAAAGTAGAGACAGCTACAGCTACTACAAGATTAGTAAGCGAAGATAAAGTAAGCGGTCTAATCGGTGCAATGGTTACTGGTAACACTCAACAAGTATTACAAATCGCAGATGAAAAAAAGGTGCCTATGATAGCTCCAGCCGCCACAGCTGATAAGCTACTAGATCGTGCTAAATACGGTGCTAGAGTTACATTTATGGATTCATTCCAAGGGACTAGTTTTGCTTCATGGGCAGTAAGTCAAAATATGAAAACAGCTGTGTTAGTAGTAGATCAATCTACATCATATTCAATCGGTCTAGCAAGAGCCTTTAAAAAAGAGTTTGAAAAACAAGGTGGCAAGCTACTAAAAGAGTTAAAAATTAGTAGTGGCGATAAGGATTTTAAAGCGATAGTATCACAAATAAATAGCTTAAATCCTGATCTAGTGTATATGCCATTTTATCATCCAGAAGCTGCATTGCTAGTACGCCAAGCTAGACAAATAGGGGTAAAATCGCAATTTGCTAGTGGTGATGGTGTATCAAATGACACATTTATCGAGCTTGCTAGCGATGCATCAAATGGATATCTATATACAGATGCATTTGATAGCTCAAACCCACCAACAGCTAAATCAAAAGCCTTTGTAGAAGCATATGCAAAAGAAAATGGAGATAATAATGTCCCTGGATTTACAGCACTTGGTGCTGACTCATACTATTTAATGATAGATGCGATGAATAGATGTGCTGATGGGGCTGATAGAGAGTGCGTAAATAAAGAGATCAAAAATAGCAAAAACTTTGAAGGCGTATCAGGTATAATCAATATAGATAAAAAAGGCAACGCAGAACGCTCAATAGTAATCAAAGAGATTGCTGGCGGCAAAGCGATGTATAAAGATACTGTAAATCCTAAGTAATACTTTGAACTTTTACATAACAGGGGTACCCCACGCCAGTGGGGCTTTAGTGTTTGGTTCTTTAGTGGCGACTTTGTTGCCACGCTAAAAGAACATTAAAATAAATTTTATATAAGATAATCAACCTTATTAAATTTGGAATAAAAATTGCTTTACATACAAGAAATTATTTGAATTTACAAATAAAGGACTTGTATGAAAGCGATTAAAATATTGCTTCTAGCATTATTTATGGCACTTAGCGCACAGGCTGCTATGATTAAAGAGTTAGCTAGTGTTGTAGGTGTTCGTGATAACCAACTAATCGGTTATGGATTGGTTGTTGGTTTAAATGGCACAGGCGATGGTAGTAGTAGCGAATTTACCATTCAATCGCTATCAAATATGCTTCAAACGGTCAATGTCAAAGTCGATCCAAATGATATCAAATCTAAAAATACAGCTGCTGTTATGGTTACAGCAAAGCTTCCTCCTTTTGCTCGTCAAGGTGATAATCTAGATGTTACAGTTAGTTCCATTGGTGATGCTAAAAATTTAATTGGCGGAACGCTTTTGCTTACAGCACTTAAGGGTGTTGATGGTGATATTTACGCTCTAGCTCAAGGCGCTTTAACGCTTGGTGGTTCAACTGCAAAAGGCGGAAATCATCCAACGGTTGCAACTATAATGGATGGTGCTTTGGTTGAAAAAGAGGTAGTATATGATATCTATAATAAACCAAATGCAAATTTAAGTCTAAAAAATTCAAGCTTTCAAACTGCAATAGATATGCAAAATACTATCATATCTAAATTTGGTGCTGGTTCGGCAATGGCGCTTGATCCTAGAACCATTACTTTAACTAAGCCATCTGGTATTAGTATGGTGGAGTTTTTAGCTAGTGTGCTAGAGACTGATATGAACTATAAGGCTGAAGATAAGATTATAATCGATGAGCGTACAGGTACGGTAATAAGCGGCATAAATATCAAGGTTGAGCCTGTTATAATCTCTCATGGCGCTATTACAATTCAGATTGATGGAAGCGGATTTGATCCGGCTGCACCTGCTGCTGGTGATGTAGATATCGGTAATGTAGCGATTAATACTAATACAAACACAATTAAAATGAATCAAGGAAATGTCACAGTAGCTAATATCACAAGGGCTTTAAATAAGCTAGGCGCAACACCAAAAGAGATTATAGCAATTATTGAGAATTTAAAACGAGCTGGAGCGATCCAAGCTGGCGTGGAGGTGATATGATGAGAGTAGATACTAGCGCAGCACTTAGTGCGTATAATGCTGCAAGTACGCAAAATATAGGCAATACAAAACCTGTTGATGATGTAGCGCTTAGAGAGCAAACTGATGCTTTTGAGGCATTTTTGGTTAAGGAGGTTTTAGATATTGCATTAAAAAATGAAAATCCGCTATTTCCAGAAGATCCAGGCGATAAGATTTATAACTCTATGTATAATGATGCAATGAGTAAGGCGCTAAGTGGTGGATTTGGATTTTCTGAGTTGTTATATAATTTTTTAAAAGAGAGAGCCTAAATAAAAGTTGAATTTTTCCGATTTAGCTTAAATAAAATAATTAGCTAAAAAGGATTTACAATGATAGGTTCTATAAAAGCAGGTGCTATCTATAATAGCATTGTAACACCAAAAAACGAAGAGAAAAAAAACGAACAATTAACACAAACTCAAAGTAGTGGTAACTCTAAGATAAAAGAGCTAACTGCGATGATACAAAAAGGCGAGTATAAAGTAGATATAGACGCCCTTTCTAAAAAAATCGCAGATTCTTTGATCTAAATTTAACTGCTTCTTTGAGTAATCAAAGGAGCAAAATATGGTAAAACACTATCTAGACGAGGCTATATCGGAGCTTGGTGAATTAATAGCAATCACTAAGCAAGATATAGAAAATATTCAAAAAGCTGACCACTCACATGTAGATGACCACAGCAAGAAAAAAACCGAATTAGTCCGAAAATTTGAAAAAACTAAATCTCAGCTTGATAATGAATTAGTCAAACTAGCTCAAGCTAATGCTGGCGCAGATTTAGCTAGTATATTATCTGATGAGATAAAAGATAGATTAGCTCAATTAAGAGACTCATTAGAAACTCTCCAAAAATTTAATAAAGAGTATGCTAAATCAGTAGTTGTGGTCAAAGAATTCTATGACTCACTACTAAAGACAATGCTAGGCGCACAAAATCCAAGCTCATATGGAGATGGGACAAAATCTAGCCTAGCAGATGCTGAAAAACTACTAAAATTAAGGATTTGATATGGGAATTTTTGATTCTTTATACACAGGCGTGAGCGGTCTAAATGCAGCTCAAATTCAAATTCAAGTAACAGGGCAAAATATCACCAATGTAAATAGTGATTACTATACTCGCCAAAGGGTGGTCCAATCAGCTGCTAATCCGCTTCATGCAACTCCTGGCGATATTGGGCTTGGAACTAGAGTTGATACGATTGTAAGGATTCATGATGAATTTACCTTTACTAAACTAAAAACTGCATCATCAAATAAAGAGTGTACATCTTATAAAGAGGATATTTTAAAAGAGATTACTCAAAGATTTCCAGATTTGCAAGATACAGGGTTGCTAAATGATATCCAAAACTACTATCAAGCGTGGAATAATTTTGCTTCTCACTCATATGAATCTAGTCAAAAAGAAAATTTGTTAAATATTACAAATACGCTAACTCATAGAGTAAATGATACTGCGCTTCAGCTACAGACTATACATAAAAGTATAAATGATGATATCGTAATAGCAGTAGAGGAGATAAATCGCTTAGGTCAGCAAATAGCAGATATAAATAGGCAAATTCAATCAGTTGAGGGTAAAAGTGGCTCAGTTAATGCTAATGATCTAAGAGATAAAAGAGACCAGCTAGAATCTACAATGGCAAATTTAGTTAATATTTCAACATTTAAAAATGATATTATGTCTGATAGTAGATATGGTGGTGCAATGACTGACCAAGGCAAAGATTATACTCTAGCAATTGATGGTATAACGCTTGTTGAAGGGGTAAATTTTCACCCATTAAAGCTAGATACGCAGGCCTCTAAAGATGGATTTGCCACTATATACTATGAGTTAAATGATGAAACTAGAGTAGAAATGAGTAATAAAATCACTAATGGCAAACTAGGTGCTATGCTTGATTTGCGTGGTAGAAATGTAGATGAGCATGGTGAATTTATGGATGGAACTATTACTGATTTTAGAAATAACCTTGATACATTTGCTCAAACTATGATTGTTCATACTAACAATATCTATGCGTTATCAGCTCAAGATAAGATGCATAGTATAGATTTAAAAGATATGGATAAGGATATGACGCTACAAAACTATAGCTCATATGTACAAAGTGGGAGCTTTGATGTAGTTGTCTATAATGCTTCAGGGAAAGAGGTCGCTAGAAAATCTATAAATATCGATGCATCAACTACTATGAATGATACAACACAAGGAACATCAATCGTTTCGCAGTTTAATTCAAATGTCGATGGTAATGGCAATAATAATACAAATGATGATTTAGATGATTATTTTGAGGCGATTTATACATTTGACCCAAAAATAGGAATGGGAAAACTAGGCTTTATTCCAAAAGGTGCTGAGGGCGAATATACAATCTCAATTGAAGATAATGGGACAAATTTTGCTGGTGTTTTTGGTATGAGTCAGTTCTTTGAAGGAACTAAAGCATCAAATATGCAAGTTGAACAAAGTCTAAGAGCCGATAGTTCTAAAATACAAGGTAGCAAAGCTCCAATAGATGGCGATAATACTATGGCAAATGAGATGGTATTGCTACAAACTAAACAAGTAGATTTTATCAATAAAGATGGCAGTATAAAAAATGAAACAATCAGCGGATATTATCGCTACTTAACATCAGATATCGCTGGTAGAACTGAATCAGTAATAGCACTAAACTCAACTAATCAATCTCTATATGCTAGTGTATATGCTGAGCATCAAAGCATTAGCGGGGTAAATATTGATGAAGAGTTATCAAATTTAATTCGTTTTCAAAGTAGCTATGGCGCAGCAGCAAAGATTATAACTACAGTCGATCAGATGTTAAATACACTTCTATCTACAAAACAATAATGAATAGACTAAAACTCGCCCTAGATGATGAACTCTCTAGGGCAAATACTACAAATGGCCTTTATAGTGCTGCTGATCCACTTCAAATCGCTACTAAATTTAAAACCGATCCAGTAATAACGCTTATTTGTGCGCTTTTTGCTTATGGTAATGCTAGAGCAATTGTGAAGTTTTTAAGTGGATTGGATTTTAATATTTTAAGCTTAAGCGATAAGGATATTTTAGATATTACTTTGGAGAAAAAATATATCTATAGATTTCAAAATAGCTTAGATGTGGCGCAAATTTTTGTAACGATGGCAAAAGCTAAAAGGGAGTTAGATTTAGAAAATATAATACAAAAAGGTTCTCAAGATAGTGCTATTATTTATGGTATAAATATGCTTATTAATGAAATTTATAGGCTTAATGAGTACCGCTCAAGTGGGTATGAGTTTTTCTTTGGTAAAGAGTTTAAAACTGAACCTAAAAGCCCATATAAACGCTATAATATGTGGCTTAGATGGATGGTAAGAGATAGTGATATTGATCTTGGATTATTTAAAAATATTAGTAAATCAAATTTAATCTTACCGCTTGATACACACACTCACAAAGTAGCTCAAGCAATTGGTCTATGTAGCCGCAAAAGCTATGATTATAAAGCAGCTAAGCAGATTACTGATAATTTAACTCTATTTGATCCAAATGATCCAATTAAATATGATTTTGCTTTATATCGCATAGGTCAAAGCGGTAATTTACAAAAATTTTTAGAACGCATAAAAGGGTAAATTTAATAAAAACTTGCTAATATAATAGCTAAAAATTAAGCGAGTAAAATATGGAAAATAGACTAAAAGAGTTAAAAAAAGCTACTAAAAAATTACAAATTTTAAATCAAAACCAAAGAGCAAATTTAATACAAAAAATAGCTGATGCAATAGAGAATAATATAGCTAAAATTATAGAGGCTAACGCAATAGATTTACAAAATGCTAAGGATTTAAGTCCAGCTTTGCAAGATAGATTAAAACTAGATGAAGTGCGTATAAAGTCTCTTGCAGATGGGATTAGAGATATAGCAATGTTAAAAGATCCAATTGGTAAAATTCACGATGGCTGGAGTGCTAAAAGCGGATTAAAGATAGAAAAGATTAGCGTTCCACTTGGCGTGATTGCTATGATATACGAATCTAGACCAAATGTCACAGCCGAAGTAGCTGCTCTTGCTATTAAAAGTGCTAATGGCTGTGCATTAAAGGGTGGCAAAGAGGCTATAAACTCAAATTTAGCCCTTGCAAGTATAATCAAAAATAGCCTAGGTGAGTATGGTGGCTGTATAGAGTATTTTGATATTAGCAGAGATGAGGTGCTAGAGTTTATTAGAATGGATAGATATATAGATTTAGTAGTTCCTAGAGGAGGGGAGGGGCTGGTAAAATTTGTAAGTGCTAACTCCTCTATACCTGTATTAAAGCATGATAAGGGAGTCTGTCATATCTATGTTCATAAGGCTGCAAATATTCAAAAAGCATTAGATATCTGCGTAAATGCCAAATGCTCTCGTCCAGGTGTTTGCAATGCTGCTGAGTGTGTGCTAGTTGATGAGAGTATTGCTGCTGATTTCTTGCCACTATTAAAAGCTAGACTTGATAAATTTAGTGTAAAAATTCATGGCTGTCAAAAGAGTGTTAATATAATAAATTGCTTTGAAGCTACAGACAAGAGCTATTATAATGAGTATTTAGATTTTGAGCTGAATTTAAAAATTGTAGGTAGTTTGTATGAGGCGCTAGATCATATTGATGAATATAGTAGTGGGCATAGTGAAGCGATTATAAGCGATGATTATGCTGCTTGTGAGGAATTTTTAAGTCGTGTTGATAGTGCGTGCGTTTATGCAAATGCTTCAACTAGATTTAGCGATGGGGGAGAGTTTGGCTTTGGCGCAGAGGTTGGTATTAGCACTTGCAAAATGCATGCTCGTGGTCCTGTAGGCGTAGATGAACTAACGACTTACAAATATATTATTAGAGGTCAAGGCCAGATTAGATAACTACTCTAGCCTAAAGGTGAAAAATTGGCTGTGATATTTGCTATCACCCAATCCACTATACTGTGTGATGGCTGCATCAATATTTCCAACTTCTTGATATAAAAATCCAAGTGCTAGCCTAGCCTCGCTATAGGTTGGGTTAGTAAGTTTAGCAAGTTCAAGATAAGCTATGGCACTATCAGGATGATTTGCCCCAATACTTGCAACACTAGCTAAAAATAGCGTGTTTGCATCCTCTTCTTTTTCAGTATTTACTAGCTCATTATAGATAGTATAGGCCTCTTCATAGTGTCCTGTAAATAGGCTTAAATATGCTAATGTGTGTAAAATATCCTTAGTATTATCAGATGAGATTTTTAAGTCTTTAATAATACTTTCACGCTCTATATTTAGCAATCCTGCGATTTGTAAAAGTTTAATATATTCAGTTTTGATAATGGTTGCACCGCCATAGAGAGTACCTTTATCTAGTTTGGTTGTTAGGAATTTAACTTGGATATCTTTAGCGTAGTTTTTGATATTTTTTACATCAAAACGAGTAACTGAGTAGATTATGTTAGTTAGTACATCGTTTGGTAGCTTTTGGTTTAGCTTATCAGTAGCTAAGATTACGATATCATTTCTATCTGTAATATAAGCACATATAATGTTAAATACGATATTTAACACGCTTTCATTATAGTTTTTATCTAGCCAATCATTTAGTGCGCCTTGATTTCCTTGGGTTAGCTGAATCATTGCTTTATAGATATTATCTTGGTCTAGATTTGTATCTGTATCCATTGTATCCATTACTTCTTTTGTAAGGCGCTTAGCATCTCTGCCTATCATTTTAGCAGCCATTATAGCGTATGCGCCAGCTATGTAGTTAGATGGGTCTAGGTGATAGCTAGTTACAAAGTGCTTATATGCTTGGGCAAAATCACCTAACTGAGCAAATGTAAGAGCTAGATTAAACTGAACAATTGAGTGATTTGGATATAGTTTTGTAATCTCTAAAAAGTCGCTATTAGCTTCTCTTAGTTTATTATTTAGCGCTTTAAAAATTGCTTGAGATAGCATTACATTAGCTTTAGATACTATACCACTAGTTTCCAGATACTCATCAGCTATACTACTTTCATCAACAAATAGGCTCAAGCCACCTTTTCTTATATATTCGATTGTTTGCTTAGGATTAAAGGCCTTGTATGGAGTGAAATAAAATAGAATTTGATAAAGGCTATTTTGGTCAAAAAATTTAGTTAAATCATAGTTATTTTGGGCTAAATTTATATCAAAAAGCTCTGGATTTAAAACTGTCTTAATAGGATATGTATCACGTACAAAAGTGGAGTTAAAATCATTTAACATTTTTAAAGTTTTAGCTGCTGAGCCAAATTCTCCTGTTTTTAAATCAATTAGCGATATAGCTAGATATGTTGATGGAGCATTTTTTTCATCAACTAGCGCTTTATTTAGATACTTTTTAGCCTCTTTATACTCTCCAAGTCGTGCATGAAGAAGTCCAAGAGGCAGGCTAATATCATAATCTTCAACTGCTTTAATAGCTTGAATAGCCTCTTGATCTTCGTGAAGGTAGCTTAGGATTTTTGATCTAAGATACTCTTTTTGACTGGTATAGTATTTTGAATTTGATAAATCTAAAGCATGTAAAGCTTCTATATAGTAGCCTCTATAGTAGTTTACAAGGGCATTATAAAACTCATATAAATTGACATCACTATCTCTATTTATAAAGGCATTAGCTAAATCAATATAGTATTCAAAAAGCCTTTCATCATTAATTTCTAGTGCGCAAACGGCTAAATTTATAGCACTTACGGCTATATTTTCATTATTAGCAATAGCATCTTTAAATGAATTAATCGCATCTTTAAATAGCCCTTGATTCATCTTTGATACGCCTAAGTTGTAGTTTGATAGAGATTCGTTATAAACAGCAATATTTTCATATATTTTTAGAGCTTCGGCTTTGTTCCCGCTCTCGTAGAGTTTGTTAGCTTTAATTAACATACTATCTATTTTTGAGCTTTGGAATTTTTGAGTTATGGTTGGCGGTGTGATAAGTTTTGGCTCTTCTAACTTTATAACTTGTGATTCTGGTTCATCTGAGCCAGAAAATGCCGCAATTAAAGCAGTAATGAGTAGAATAAAAATTAAAATGCTAGCGCCAATTAGCATTAAAAGCTTTTTGGTTAGTTTAAATTTAGATTTAGCCCCCTTAGACTCTTGAGGTGTCTCCTCCTTTGTCTCTTGCTTTTGCTCCTTGGCTCTTTCATCAGAAGACTCTATTGGAATTATATCTTCATTTGGGTCTTTTTCTTGGATTACTACTTCTTGTTGTTCTTTTAACTCATCTGCCATTTAAATTCCTATTAGAAATATTTTTTGAGCACTTCTGGAATTGTTATGCTACCATCGCTATTTTGATAATTCTCCATTATAGCAATTAGCGTCCTACCAACTGCTAAGCTAGAGCCATTTAGCGTATGTGCTAAGATATTTTTCTTATCATCTTTATATCTGATTTTGGCTCGTCTAGCTTGAAAATCACGAGTATTTGATATAGAGCTAATCTCTCTATATTTGCCCTGACCTGGTAGCCAAACCTCTAAATCAATTGTCTTAGCCGCACTAAATCCTAAATCCCCACTACACAACATCATATGGCGGTGTGGCAAACCAAGAGCGCTTAGCATATCGCTAGCACAACTTACCATCTCATCTAGCATAGCTTCGCTTTGATCAGCTTTGGTGATTGCTACTAGCTCTACTTTTTCAAATTGATGCTGTCTTATCATCCCCCTAGTATCACGACCTGCACTTCCGGCCTCTTGCCTAAAGCAAGATGAGTAGCAAGTCATCTTAATAGGCAGTTTTTCAGCAGGGATAATCTCATCATTATAGATATTAGTTACTGGTACCTCACTAGTAGGGATTAAGTAGAGATCTTCACCATCTACTTTATATAAATCATCAGCAAATTTAGGTAACTGTCCAGTACCATATAGTGTGTTAGAATTAACCAAAAACGGCACATTAACAAGCTCAAATCCACGGCTCATATTAAAATCAATCATGAAATTCACAAGAGCCCTTGATAGCCTAGCCCCATCTCCCCTAAGAATTGTAAATCTACTCCCTGATATCTTAGCCCCAGTAGCAAAATCTAGCCAACCAAGCGCTTCGCCCAATTCATGATGCTCTTTTGGCTTAAAGTCAAATTCTCTAGGACTCAAAACGCTCAATATACAGACATTATCATCTTCATCCTTGCCTAATGGGACATCATCATCGATGATATTTGGCACACTTTTGGCTATTTTTTCTAAATTTAATTCTAGCTCACTTACTATGCCTAAGAGTGATTGAAGCTCTTTTTTATTAGCATCTAGCTCTGATTTTAACTCGCTTATATCCTCTTTATTTTTAGCTTTTATGCCTAATTCCTTGCTTTTTGCATTTTGTATGGCTTGGATATTTTCTAGCTCAAGCCTTTTGGATTTAAGGTTATTGTAAGCTTCTAAAAGTTTAGCTAGCACCCCATCATCTACTTTTTTGGCTTTTAATTTAGCATTTAATTCATCATAATTTGTCTCGATTAATCTTAAATTTATCATATTTTTTCCTTAGTAAATTCCCACAGCATCTCTTACTTTTGCCATAATCTCATCAGAGGTTTTTTTGGCCTTTTTAGCACCGTGATGTAGTATATCTATAATCTCATTTTGATTATTCATATAGTATTGAAATTTCTCTCTAGCAGGGGCAAAATAGTTCCATGTAAGCTCATTTAAATACATTTTAAAATGGCCATAACCTTCGCCGCCTTTACTATATCTATCTTGTAAATTTGCTTGTTCTTGTTCATTTAAAAATAGTTTGGCAATTGCGTAAATATTGCAGTTTTTCCAATCTTTTGGTTCTTCTAAAGGAGTACTATCAGTTACAATTGAGCTACACTGTTTTTTTAGTGTTTTAGCATCGCTAAATATATCAATTGTATTTTTATAGCTTTTACTCATTTTAGCTCCATCTGTGCCTGGTACGGTAGCTACATTTTGAGCAACTTGCGCTTCAGGTAGAGTAAAAATTTCCCCATAAGCGTTATTGAATTTAAGTGCTAAATCTCTAGCTATCTCTACATGCTGAATTTGATCTTTGCCTACTGGAACTTTTTGAGCATTAAATAATAATATATCAGCAGCCATTAACACTGGATAACTAAATAGCCCGTGATGAGCCTCTAATCCTTTGGCAACCTTATCTTTATATGCGTGTGCTCTCTCTAATAATCCCATTGGAGTAAGCTGAGATAGTATCCAGTAAAGCTCTAATACATCTTTGATATCACTTTGCACCCAAAATGTAGAACGCTGCGGATCTATCCCTAAAGATAAAAAGGCAGCTGCAGCTTCTAATGTATTGGCTTTTAGGCTTTTTGCATCGCTTAGAGATGTCATTGCGTGGTAATTAGCTACAAATATAAACATCTCATCATCGCTATTATTTTGTTTTTCAATCATAGGTTTAATGCTAGCAAAGTAGTTGCCTAGATGAAGTTTGCCAGAGGGCTGAAGTCCTGTTAGAATTCTCAAATTTTATCCTTTTAGATGTTTGCGATTTAGTAGTTTAACGATTTTAGCAGCTACTTGCTGTGGAGTTTTATCCTCTACATTTATGATAAGATCAGCTTTTTTAGCATATGCTTCATCTCGCTCTTTATGCAAGGCTTTGGCTCTATTTAAGTCGCTTAGAAGTGGTCTTTTGGCTAGTTTTTTATCTGCATTTGGAGCATTTAAAATACGCTCCATTATCTTATCAAAACTTGATTTTAGGTAGATTACCGTGCCTATTTTATTTAAATTTTTAACCTTATAAAATCCACCACCAGTAGAAATTACTACTCCATTTACCGATTTTTCTAGAAATTTAGCTAAATTTTTCTCTATCTTTCTAAACTCAGCCTCACCATCTTCTTCAAAAATTTTTTTAATTTTTTTATTAGCAAAGCTCTCTATTAAATCATCTCCATCAATAGCAAAAACTCCCATTTTGCGTGCTAAAACTCTAGCTACGCTACCTTTGCCAACACCCATAAATCCTATTAAGATTATATTTTTATATGTCTGTCTCACTTTTACCCTTGTTTTTTGGTATTAGAACTACTGGAGTCCCATTTAGATTAAATCTCTCTCTAAGCTTATTTAATAAGTATCGCTTATAACTAAAGTGTAAAGATCTTGGTTTATTCATTACCAATGCAATTTTAGGAGGCGCAAACCCAAATTGAGCCGCGTAAAAAATCTTGACAATCTTACCATGATCTCTAGGAATTGGGTGAGTTCGCACAGCCTCTTCTATTAATGCGTTTAGTTCAGAGGTTTTAATCCTTTGTGTGTAGTTTTGATATATCTCTTGGATTAAAGGGTAGAGCTTGTGGATTCTTTTGCCACCAAGGGCTGAAACGCTTATAATTGGAGCGTAAGCTAGGAATTTAAATCTATCTCTAATCTCAAAGGCTACCTTATCAAACTCATCATGATCCTTATCCCATTTATTTAGTACAATGATTACGCCAAGCTCAAATTTGCCAACTAATCCAGCTATTCTCTCATCAAGCTCAGTAAATGGCTCACTAGCATCTAAAACTAATAGCGCTATATCTGCTACTTCTAAAATCTTTTGAGTGCGATTTAGAGCGTATTTTTCTATACCTTCTATTTTTCCGCGCTTTCTAATGCCAGCAGTATCGACAAACTCAAAAACTCTATCATTATACACAAAGCTCTCATTTACTGGATCAATTGTTGTGCCAGCAATACTACTAACTACTGAGCGATCATCTTTGACAAGTGCGTTTAATAGGCTTGATTTGCCTACATTTACACGACCTACGATACCGACTTTGATGTTTTTATTTTCATAATCTATGGCTTTATTATCAAGGTCTAGTTCACCTTGTTCATTAAAATCTTCTAAAAACTCATCAAAATCATCAGTATCGGATTTTAAATTTGCTTGTGGTAGCTGCTTGTAAATCCACTCGCACAGCTCATCAACTCCACTAGCGTGGCTTACAGAGAGATTAAAGACTACGCTAGCACCAAATTCATTAAATTCCCAACTACGCTCTTCATCTTTTTTGCTATCTACTTTATTTATTACTAGCGCTATTGGCTTATTTAGCTTTAATAAACTATAAAATAATTTTTTATCTGCATCATCTGGTAGCATCTTTCCATCTACCATAAATATTATTATATCAGCACATTTTGCAGCATTTAGAGTATTGTTTTTGACATTGATAAAAAGCTCATTACTATCATCTATTCCACCGCTATCTATGAGTATACAGCTTTTATCATCGATTTGAATTTGAGTTTTATTTGTATCTCTGGTAGTGCCGCTAACATCGCTAGTTATGGCAATTCTTTGCTTTGCTAGACGATTAAAAAGCGAGCTTTTGCCGACATTTGGACGGCCTACTAGTATCACTTCCTTCATAAGTTTCCTTGAAAATTATTGGGATAGATTATATCTAAAAGCGTATTAAGCATTTATAAAATTGGAATTTGAGAATGCAATTTTTAGACATTTATGCAGAAAATCAAAATGATTTTTTATAAATTTCATATAATAGATTTTAAAATATTGCATATTATAACAAATTTAGTTGTTATAAAATAGGCTTTATATAAGTATTATTAGTAACTGTAATAAGTATGGCAATTTATATTAATTTACTTTTTAAATTAACAGTAATTGCAAATTTAATACTAAAATACTGATTAAATGAATAGAGCTTAAATTTTGTAAATTAATATTTATTAAAGATCACTATAATTGTTAAATCAATAATATTTTTGTAGTAATGATTAATTTGATAGATTAGAGTAAAAAAGATTATCATTTAAAATTTATATAACAAATAACTTACTAAAACAACCAAGACATTTTAAATTTTGAATGAAAAAGATGGCGCGGCGGACGGGGCTCGAACCCGCGACCTCCGGCGTGACAGGCCGATATTCTAACCAGCTGAACTACCGCCGCACCTAAATTTAAGAATAAATGGTGGTCGCTATAAGACTCGAACTTATGACATCCACCTTGTAAGGGTGGCGCTCTACCAACTGAGCTAAGCGACCTTGCAATGGCGACCCTTGCAAGATTTGAACTGGCGTTTTTGCACAGAGAATGCAATGTCCTGGGCCGACTAGACGAAAGGGTCTAATAAAAAGTGGTGTCCTGTGTTGGATTCGAACCAACGGCCACCTCCTTAAAAGGGAGATGCTCTACCGGCTGAGCTAACAAGACACGAATGGCGCGGCGGACGGGGCTCGAACCCGCGACCTCCGGCGTGACAGGCCGATATTCTAACCAGCTGAACTACCGCCGCACCTAAATTTAAGAATAAATGGTGGTCGCTATAAGACTCGAACTTATGACATCCACCTTGTAAGGGTGGCGCTCTACCAACTGAGCTAAGCGACCAAAGTGGTGTCCTGTGTTGGATTCGAACCAACGGCCACCTCCTTAAAAGGGAGATGCTCTACCGGCTGAGCTAACAAGACACTTAAAAAATGAAGTTGAATTATACAAAAAATATTTCTATTTGTCAAGGCATAAAAGCAAATTTTAGCTAAAATTTGTTAATTTTTTTATTTTAGCTAAAATTTGGATACAAAAGTAGTCAAAATCACTACAACTATGCCAAATTTAACTATTTTTTTGTTAAATTATTATCTTTGTTGACTTTGTTGTTGTCTTTTTTAGTTGGTTTTTTATTTTCTTTGTTTAGACTTTTTAGATTTGTTGTATCAGTTGCACCACTTGTAATTAGATCTATTTTGATATTTTCGTAAATTTTATCACCTATTCCAGAGACATTTTTAATCTCATCAATACTATTAAATTTGCTTTTTTGTCTGTATGATATAATCGCTTCGGCCTTGCTTTCGCCAATACCTGGAAGCTCCATTAGCTCATTTTTACTAGCTGTATTAATATTTATGGCTGCCCACATCATACTTGCACTAATTGCAACTATAGCTAACGCTTTCATTAACTCTCCTTAAAGTAAAATAACTTTATTATATCAAATTTTTAGTATTTTTGTGAAAAAATTAATTAAAATTAGATAAAATTTAACTAATTTTTTTACCATATTTATTTTTTTGGTTTAAGTTTATATTTTAAATTATTAAATTTTTTAATAAAAAGCTTCAGTTGAAATTATAATTTAACGTCATAATATTGCAAATTAAAAGATTATTATGCTACGCCCATGATAATAAAATTTGATAAAAAGATATTTTGTAGCAAAATATGGCGTAGCAAAGTTGTTATATTTCTTGTGATTTTATAAATTTATCAATTAGCTCAAGCTGGATATCTACACTATAATCACTTGTTCCCCCAAGGCTTTTTCTAGCCTCTTTAGAACTTTCTAGCGTTAAAAGTTCTAAAACATCGGTACTAATATTAGGCTCTATACTTTGTAACTCATTTAGACTTAACTCACTTAAATCTTTGCCAAGACTTTCAGCTAGGGCAACACATTTACCAGTTATAAAGTGTGCTTGACGGAATGGAATAAACTTTTCCTTGACCAAATAATCAGCTAAATCAGTAGCGCTTAGGTGTCCAATTTTAGTTGCTTTTAACATATTTTCTTTATTAAATTTAATTTCTTCTATCATCGCATTTAGTATAATTAGTGAGTTCTTGGCATTTTTTACGCTATCAAATACACACTCTTTATCCTCTTGCATATCTTTATTATAAGCTAATGGTAGAGATTTCATAGTAGTTAGTAAAGATATTAAATTACCATAAATTCTACCAGTCTTACCTCTAATTAACTCAGCCACATCTGGGTTTTTTTTCTGTGGCATTATGCTTGATCCAGTGCTAAATTTATCGCTAATTGTAATATATCCAAACTCACTGCTACTCCATAAGATTAATTCTTCGCACAATCTAGAGGTGTGAGTAAATACTACGCTAAGATTAAATAATAACTCTAATGCAAAATCTCTATCACTTACACTATCCATCGCATTTGGCGTAATACCATTAAAGCCTAATTCATCAGCAACCATCTCACGGTCAATTGGGTGTGGTGTTCCAGCCATTGCACATGATCCAAGTGGGCTTAGATTGTTGCGTTTGTGGCTACTAATAAGCCTATCATAATCCCTACTAAACATAAATGCATAGGCTAGTAAATGATATGCTAGACTAACGGGTTGAGCGTGTTGGAGATGTGTAAAGCCCGGCATTAGGGTAGATTTGTGTTCTTTAGCGATACTATTTATAGTTTTAATAAGATTTAAAAGTAGTTTAGCTAGATCTAAATTTGCTTCTAAAACAAAGAGTCTAAAATCAAGAGCTACTTGATCGTTTCTACTTCTTGCAGTATGTAATTTACCGCCAAATTCAGCTCCAATAATTTGGCTAAGTCTTTTTTCAACTGCCATATGTATATCTTCATCAGCTATGTTGAATTTAAATTCTCCGTTTTCTATCTCAGATTTTACTTGATCTAATCCTTCTAAGATTTTATTTACAGCCTCATCTTCAATGATTTTGCATTTACCTAGCATCTTTGCGTGAGCTTTTGAACCAGCAATATCTTGAGCATACAGCTCTTTATCAAATTCAATCGATGCGTTAAAAGCTTCTAATAGCTCACTACTAGCCTCGCTAAATCTACCTTGCCACATTTTTTGCATGAAAAGAATCCTTAATAAAATAATAAAAATAGTAGAAGAATCCGCCCAAAATAGGGCGGAGTAGGTTAGTTTATAGGGCCAGCCTTAGCAAATTGTACGCCTTCAGCTACATCCTCATAACGTTTAAAGTTACTAATAAACATATTAGCTAGATTATCCCTTGCAGCGATATATTCATTTTTATCAGCCCATGTGTTGATAGGATTTAGCAGATTAGTTTCAACACCATCAAGTGATTTTGGTATAGCTAGATTAAATTTTTCAAAGTTTTCAAATTCGCATTTTTGAATACTACCATCTAAAATAGCGTTTATACAAGCCCTAGTGGCTTTTATACTCATTCTTTTGCCAATACCGTAAGCACCGCCACTCCAGCCAGTATTTACTAGATATACATTTACTTCGTGTTTGTCAATTTTTTCGCCCAATAGTCTTGCATATACGGTTGGATGAAGCGGCATAAATGGTTCTCCAAAGCATGCTGAAAATGTTGCTTGAGGTTCAGTAATTCCACGCTCGGTGCCAGCAACTTTTGCTGTGTAACCACTTAAGAAATAATACATTGCTTGTTCTTTTGTAAGTTTTGATACTGGAGGAAGTATGCCAAATGCATCAGCTGTAAGGAATATAATATTTCTTGGGTGTCCAGCTTTTAGGCTTGGTTCATGATTTGGAATGTGTTCTATTGGATAGCTTACACGAGTATTTTCTGTTTTTGAGTCATCACTATAATCTACTATGCCATTTTCATCTATACAGACATTTTCTAATAGTGCATTGCGTTTGATAGCAGCATAAATTTCAGGTTCGCTTTTAGGATCTAGGTTGATACATTTAGCGTAGCAACCACCTTCAAAGTTAAATACCCCTTCATCATCCCAGCCATGCTCATCATCGCCTATTAAGGCTCTATTTGGGTCAGTTGATAGAGTTGTTTTACCTGTTCCGCTTAATCCAAAAAATAGAGCAGTATCACCATCTTTGCCTACATTTGCACTACAGTGCATAGATAGTTTATTTTCTAGTGGTAGCCAGTAGTTCATCATAGAAAATATTCCTTTTTTCATCTCGCCACCATACCATGTGCCACCTATTACTGCGATATTATCTTCTATATTAAAGATTACGAAAACTTCTGAGTTTAATCCATCTTTTTTATACTCATCATTTACGCATTTGCAAGCGTTATATACCACAAAATCAGGAGTGAAATCAGCAAGTTCAGACTCGCTTGGGCGGATAAACATATTTTTGACAAAGTGCGCCTGCCATGCTACTTCAGTTACAAATCTTACGCTTTTGCGACTTGCTAGGCTAGAGCCACAATATGCATCTTGGATATAGATATTTTTACCACTTAGTTGGGATTTTGCTTTAGCAAGGAGTTTATCAAATGTCTCTTTTGTCATAGGTTGATTAACTTTACCCCATGCTAGATATTTATTACTTGGATCTTGATTTACAAAATATTTATCTTTAGGACTGCGACCTGTGAAAATTCCAGTATCCACACTAAAGGTTCCATTATCTGTGACATAACCTTCATTGTTTGCTTTCTCATGAGCAAAAAGCTCATCATAGCTTAGATTATGATAAATCTCTTTGATATCACTTAAGCCTAGCTTATCTAAATCCTTTATCATATTTTTACCTTTTTATAGAATTAAATTTGATGTTCAATTTTAGTATTTTTTAGCTTAATCTTTGGTTTGATTTTGTAAAAGATTTGTAAATTTTAATAATAAATTTTATAATTTAGTAAAAGTCGCCAAAATTTGGCGACTTTTGGATTATTTTAGCTTGACTAATAGCTGGCCATCTTCTACTGTTTGGCCTTGTGAAATTAGAATTTCCTCAACCTCTCCATCGCATCCAGCCTCAATTGGAATTTCCATTTTCATTGCTTCTAAAATTACAACTGTTTGACCTGCTTTTACGCTATCGCCAATATTTACTAGGATTTTAAATACTCCAGCTGACATTGTAGCTGTAATTTCATTTGATGCTCCAGTAGAGCTTACTGCTTTTGGCTCATCTTTTGGTTGACTAGATTCTTTAGCAGGAGTAATAGATTTTAAAGTAAAATTATCAAATCCATCTGCAACTTCAACATTATAATTATGACCATTTACTGTAACACTAAATTGATTTGAACCAGATTTTGTAGTTGGTTTTATAATATCGCTATTTTTGCGTACCATTACTTTGCCTTCGCCTTTTAGGTATGCGATACCTTTTTCTTTACAAGCTGCTGCAATAAAGATATTTTCTTCTGTTGCTTCAATACCTTCTTTTTCTAATATAGCTTTAGTATAGGCGATTGATTTTGTCTCATCTTGGTCCGCAATATCTATAGCTGGTGCAGTAGTAGGCTCTAAATTTAGCTGTTTAGCAGCAAGTTCTACAATATCAGCACTTGGAGTTACAGGAGTTTTGCCAAAGTAGCCTAAAACCATTTTACCATAGCCTTCAGCTATCTTTTTCCATGGTCCAAACATTACATTATTAAATGCTTGTTGGAAGTAGAATTGACTAACTGGAGTTACACTTGTTCCATATCCACCTTTTTCTACTACCTCTCTCATAGCTTTGATAACGGCTGGGAATTTATCTAAGATATTATTATCTCTCATCATTTGTGTATTAGCTGTTAATGCACCACCTGGCATTGGTGAAAATGGAATTAATGGGCTTACTTGAGTAGCTTCAGGTGGCATAAAATAGTCTTTTAAGCAATCGTGCAATACATCTTCATATTTTAAAATTTTATCAACTTCTAATCCACCTAGATCATAATCTTTACCTTTTACAGCGTGAAGCATTGTAAGAATATCTGGCTGACTAGTTCCACCACTTACTGGACTAGCAGCTAGATCTATACCATCTGCACCAGCCTCAAGAGCCGCTAAATAACAAGCTATGCTAACACCAGCTGTTTCGTGAGTATGTAGTCTTAGATGCACATTATCACCTAGTAAGCGTCTTGCCATTTTGATTGTTTGATAGACTTTTTCTGGGCTACTTGTACCGCTTGCATCTTTAAAACAAACGCTATCAAATTCAATTCCACTATCTAGAATTTCTCTTAAACATTTTTCATAAAATTCAGCATCGTGAGCGCCAACGCAGTTTGGCGGTAAATCCATCATAGTTACTACTACTTCATGTTTTAATCCGTGATGTTTGATTCTTTGGGCGCTATATTCTAAATTTTTAACATCATTTAAAGCATCAAAGTTGCGAATTGTTGTAGTTCCATGTTTTGCAAATAACTTTGCGTGCATATCTATTAATTCTCTACTACCAGTATCTAAAGTTACAGTATTTACGCCACGAGATAGAGTTTGTAAGTTTGCATCTTTACCAGCAGCTTCTCTGAATTTATCCATCATTGTAAATGCATCTTCGTTTAAGTAGAAGTATAGGCTTTGAAATCTAGCACCACCGCCAAATTCAAAGTGATTAATTCCAGCTTCTTTAGCTGCACTTACAGCAGGTAAAAAATCATTCATTAATACTCTTGCACCAAATACAGACTGGAAACCATCTCTAAAAGTGGTATCCATCACATCGATAAATTTTTTTGCCATATTTTTCCTTTTATTAAATTTTACTTATAATTTTATAAGCCCCAGTAGACAAAATTGCGAGCGGGGCAACATAACGGAGTGTAAAATACCAAATTTCAAACCATCTCCTAGACATAAAACTTGAAAATATAGTGAATAATCCTTCCTTTTTAATAATATATCCAGCAAAAATGCTAAATGTCAAAGCACCAAGTGGCATTAAGATATTTGAAGTTAGCAAGTCTAATATATCAAAAAACGCTATTGGCTTTTCATTGCTTATAGCTAATGCTGGAATGCTAAAATAGCTACTTGTAACCTCATAGTGTGATAAAATACAAAATATACCTAAAATATATACAAATATTCCAATTATAAATATAGCTTTATTTCTACTTAATTTAAATTTATTTATCAAATATAAAGTAAAAGGTTCTATCATTGAAACAGCTGAGGTAATCCCCGCAAAAAGCAGTGAAGTAAAAAATGCAATTGCAAGGATATTTCCTATAATTCCCATTTGAGCAAATAAAGATGTAAGCGATACAAATATAAGCCCAGGCCCGTCACTAGCAGGCTGCCCATCTATAATTGGTATAAATGAAAATACTACAAGCCCCATCATAATGCCTATTAATACATTGATAAAGACAATTGATAGTGTAGATTTAACCAAATTTGTATCATCTGATAAACTAGCAGCATAAGTAGCTACATTCCCAACACCCATTGACATAGAGAAAAATGCCAAGCCTAGGGCTTGTAATATTAGCTCAGCATTTAAAAGTTTGCTAAAATCAGGGATAAATATAAAGCTTAAAGCTTGAGTAAAGTTACCACTAGCAAATATTGCATATAATAAAAGCCCTATAAGAAGAATAAATAGTGATGGCATCATCCATATATTTAGTCTTTCAATTCCACTTTTAATTCCTTTAGAAACTACATAAAACACAGTTAAAAAGACTATACTAAAACAGATAAATACACTTGAAAAATCCCCTTCAACAAGACCGCCAAACATAGCTCCAGCTTCTTGTGCCGTGCTTGGCAGGGTGCCAAATGATAGGAATATATATTTTAAAATCCAACCAATAACAATCATATAAAATGAGGCTATTAAAATTGCTGTAAGCATAAAAAATCCAGCAAATCCCCAAGCGCGTTTATTTTTTGGTGCTAGATTTTTGAGTGAATTTACAATGTCAGTTCCGCCAAGCCTACCAATTGCAAGCTCTGCTAAAAAGACCACTACAGCTACTCCAAGAGTAAGTATAATATATAATAAGATAAAGGCTGAACCGCCGTTATTGCCGACCATTGTAGGAAATTTCCATGCATTGCCTAGACCTACAGCACATCCAGCCATTGCTAGAATAAATCCAATTTTTGAAAATTTTTCTACCATATTCCACCTAAATACAAAATACGCTAAGTTTATCAAATTTTTTCTTTTTCTATACTTTTATTTTATAATTTTTTTTAATAACTTAGATTTTTTTTAGTTTGTGTAACTTTTTGAAATTTAGTATTAATTTTTTTTGGTTAGAATTTTGTCAAATTTAATTAAAAAGAGGTGAAATATGAGATGTCCAGTGTGTAAAGATGTAGATTTGGTGATGAGTGAAAGAAGCGGAGTTGAGATAGATTACTGTCCTAGTTGTCGTGGTGTTTGGCTAGATCGTGGAGAGTTAGATAAGATTATAGAAAGATCGGCATCAAATTCAAGACAAAATGAGTATTTTGGTAGCAAAAGAGAGTATGAACCACGCAAAGATGATAGAAGATATGATGATAAGAGATATTATGATGATGGCTATCACAATGGATATCGCAAAAAGAAAAGAGAGAGCTTTTTATCTGAACTTTTTGATTTTTAGAGTTTGTATTAAGCATAAAATCTAAAATTTAGGAGAAAATTGTGGAAAATATTATTAAGAAAAATGGGGGGGGGTAGATCTATCTTTTGTAGTGCCTTGCTACAATGAGAGTTTAAATTTAGATAATTTTTACTTAGAAATTTTAAATCAAATTAATATTATAAATGAACAAAATTCTAAGCAAATTAATTGCGAATTTATATTTATAAATGATGGTAGCACGGATAATACTTTAGAGATTTTAAAAAAATTAGCATTAAAAGATAATAGGGTTAAAATTTTAAATTTTTCAAGAAATTTTGGTAAAGAGGCTGCGATTTTAGCTGGACTTCAGCATAGCAATGCTAAGGCTACTATATTAATCGATGCTGATTTACAAGACCCAGTAGAATTAATCCCTATAATGTATCAAAAATATATAACGCAAAATATAGATATGGTATGCGTTAGGCGGATAGATAGAAAAGGCGAGAGCAAGATTAGAGCCTTTTTTAGCGATATGTTTTATAAAACAAGCCGTTTAATGAGTGAAATTTCTATCCAAAGTGGTGTTAGGGATTTTCGCTTGATGAGTAAAGAGGCGGTTGAAGCGATTTTGAGCCTTGGCGAATATCATAGATTTTCTAAGGCAATTTTTGAGTGGGTTGGATTTTCTAAAATTTATTTAGAGTATAACTATATTCCTAGAAATGCTGGAAGTAGCGGATGGAGTTTTTGGAAGCTTTTTAAATATGGAATTGAAGGGTTAATTAGCTTTTCTACAATGCCGCTTAGGTTGGCTTTTATTTTAGGTTTTGGTGCTAGTTTTGGCGCTTTTGTCTATATGATTATCTTGATTTTTGATACATTAATATATGGTAATGATGTTAGAGGATATCCATCTTTGATGTGTGTGATTATATTTTTTAGCGGTATTATTTTGATTGTTTTAGGAATTATTGGAGAGTATATAGCTAGGATTTATGAACAGGTAAAAAATCGCCCAAATTATATTTTAAAGGATATGAATGATAAGCAACATTAAATATTTAAATTTATCTATTTTTGGTGGTTTATTTATCATTTTGCTATTTTTAAATTTACTCTATCCGGCTCAAGCAGATGATTATGCTTTGTATCAAAGTGCTTTAAATGGCAATTTTTTATTAACTTATTTTAATTGGAACGCTAGAATTGGTGAAATTTTGTTTTCTGGATATTTGGCTAAATTCGTCTTTAGTCCTATTTTTGATATTATTAACGCATTTATAGGTGTGGCTTTTTTCTTTTTTGGATTTGTGCTTTTATTTGGAAGGGTTATAAAGGATAAAATCGATGTAGCTTTGCTTGCTTTTTGGTTTGCTATTTTGGGATTTTTTGGATATTTTGGTTCGATATTTTTATGGGCTGCTGGAAGTGCTAATTATCTATGGGGAGTTACTTTGATTTTTATATTTTGTATTCCTTATAGATTGTTTTGGGGTCAAATTTATAATCACACTCAAAAAAGTAGCCATAATTTATGGGTAAATTTAGCCTATTTTGGTTTTGGATTTTTAGCATTTTTGGCTGGTATGGCGAGTGAATTTATAGGAGTTATGATTATTTTTGTTATTATAATTAGCTTTATTTATGCGATATATCGTAAAATATCATTACCTCTTTGGCAAATTTGGGGATTTTTTGGTTTTGCGGCTGGCTGGGTAACGCTATATTTATCACCTGGAAGTAATAAACGGGTAGAAATTACTAATTTTATGAGTTTGGGTGAGTTTTTTGATTTATCATTTTTAGATAAAATCCTCACGCTAAATCAAGCTTTAAATCATAATTATTCAGATATATTTCTTATTTTTCTTATACTTTTTTCTATATTTTATGTGTTAAAAAATGGTAAATTTAAATATTATCATTGGATTATAGCTATTTTATCTATTGGTATTGCTACTGTTTTTACAAAGCATATTTGCGCTGCTTTGGTTTTTGCTTTATTGCTATGGATGATGAGAAATTTAGCTATCAAAGATAAATTTTATTATGTTTATATCGCTCTATTTTCGCTTTGGATTTTTATGGGATTTGTGCTTTTTGGGCTAATAGATGGTGTGCCTAAACGGACTAGCGTAGCAAGAGATATAGTTTTGATGGCTATTATCATTTTAATAGTTAAAGAGCTATACAACACTTATAGTAAAAAAATTATTATTATAAGTTTTCCTTTGTTTATTTGTAGTGTAGCATTGCTTAGCTATCATACTTATAAGACAAATTTAAGCCAAAAAGCGATTATTAAAGAGATTATAACTCAAAAAGCAACCGGTAAAAGCGATATAGTAATACCAAAAAATTTGATTTATCACTCAAAAAAATTTATAGATTTTGAGAATTTACAAGAGGATCCAAAACACTGGATAAATCAAGTAGTAGCGAAACATTATAATATACAGAGTATTTATATAAAATGAGAGAGATTATCATCTATGGTTTAGTTGGTATAGCAAATACTTTTGTTGGGCTTGGAAGTGTGCTTGCTTTGACATATTTTGGCCTTATTGCTGAGATAGCAAATTTTTTAGGTTATGTGATTGGGATTTGTTTATCATATTTTTTAAATAGCAAATTTACATTTAAATCCAAAATAACAGCTACAAAAGCATTGAAATTTCTCATTTCTATGGGGATTGCTTATTGTTTAAATTTGGGATTTTTGACTATAAGTTATAGGGCATATGATATAGATGTCTATCTGGCTCAATGTCTAGCTGGTGCGATATATACTATTAGCGGATTTTTACTTTGTAGATATTTTGTTTTTTTAAAATAGATATAATTTGCTTTTTAAATACAACACAAGGTTAAATATGAGCTACAAAAGATTAAATGAGATATCAAAATCCTTTAAAAATGAGTTAAATCAGCTGTATAAAGATATGGATAATCCTATAATTTTACAAGGATTAAAGATAGCAAATTTACCAAATAATAGCCAAACTAAAATAGCTATAACAGATAGAATAGTCTCGCTTAGAACCACAAGTGTAGAAAATGAGTTAAAGAGATTGGGCTTAGATAAAGACCAAATTAGAGAAGTTAATGCGAATTTATATGATTTTGTAAGCAAATTTTATATAGATAGATTTTCTAAAATGCTTAATCTTGTGAGCCAAGAAGGGCTTTTGAGCGAATTTGAAATGGAGCTTTTATGGAGTGTGCATAGAGTCGGGATTGTGATTACAAATATGCATAAAGTCTGGCAAAGCCATATAATAGAAGGGATAAATGATGAGTTTGAAACTAAATTTGATAATATCTCTCAAGCTATGAAATTTATCAATGATAATGGATTGTATCAGCTTAGTGATGGTCTAAAATGCGATAGAGTTTATGGCGCTGTAATAAAAGATATAGATGGATACAAAATGACCCCTTATATCCTAGCATTTCCTAGTGAGTGTGGGGCGGTGGTGAGCGAATTGCAAAACTCTATAAATTCGCTAAAATCTCTAGCCAAAAGCGATCAAGATATGGCATATATAGAGTATTTTGAGGCTTTGAAACTTGCTTTTAGTGAGTGTGAAAATGATAGAGTAATATCAAAATGGCAAGATGCTGAGAGAGCCTGGATGCAAACCCGCTCGGCTATACAGATCGGCCATCCTTTGGAGTATTATGAAGATGCTTATACTCATGCTGTGGCCTTAGAGTGGGATGTGAGATTGAGCGATCAAAGCGGGATTGATGAGGGTGAATTGAAAAATCAGATAAAGGATAGCTTTGATCAAATTTACTCTCAAATAGAGCCTAAAAACTCAAATATGGCTAGTTTAGTCCATTCTAATATCGATAAAACTCAGCTTTATATATGCGCTCCTATGCTCTATTATGGAGCGGAATTTAATGGGCTTTTTTCGGCTCAAGTGGTTCCAAATGATGAGATAGTAAGTGGCGAGTGTGGTAAGAAGATTTTTGCTTTTGTGGATTTTGTCTATCAAAGCTCTAAGGCTAAGCCTTTTATGAAATTAGCAAGTGAGATTTTTGATAAAGAATTTTTAGATTATGGTCGTGAAATTTTGTTTAATAATGAGAAAATTTGGAAGCAAGTTTATGAAATTTCCACAATCGGGCATGAGTTTGGGCATATATTATTTATGGATAGTGATAGCGAAAATTTGATGAATATTGGCGGGGAATTTAAATTTATAGAAGAGTATAAGGCCACAACGGGTGGGCTAGTTAATTTCTTTTTACATGAAAAAAATGAGCTAATTTTGCCTGTTTTTGCTGAGCTTATTAAGCGAAGTGTAGGGTTGATAGCGTGGCAAAAGATAGTTGAGACTAGGGCATATTATTGTGAGGGTCTGATACATTTGACGCTGCTATTTAGGGCTAGGGTGCTTGGGTTTGATGGAGAGAGATTAAGATTAAGCTTTAATCAGCAAAGTTATGAGAAATTTAAAAGCTTAACTTTGGAAAATTATATCGATTTAGCGAGTTACTATACCAAAAAGATAAATGCTAGTGAATTTTTGGCTAAATTTGCATATTTTGATGGAGAAATTTACTTGCCAAATGATGCTGAAGTTGCTAATTTTGTGAAATATTATTATAATAGATATGAGATGATCGGCAATGAAATTGACGAGAGTGGTGAGTGGCAAAAGTGGCAAAATTAATGAAAAATTAAAAGAAAATTATGTATAATTTTGCGTTTTGAATTCTAAGTAGGGAATTTATCCGAACTAATTCAAACAATATTTTTTTAAGGAACTATTATGAAAAAGATTCTTTTTCTTCTTGTAGCTTTAACAGGCTTAGCATTTGGTGCTGATGGCGAACAGATCAAAGCATTTTCAGTTGTAGCCGCTGGTATCGGTCTTGGTGTGGCTGCTCTTGGTGGTGCTATCGGTATGGGTCATACTGCTGCTGCTACTATCTTAGGTACAGCTAGAAACCCAGGTCTTGGCGGCAAACTACTTACTACAATGTTTATCGCTCTTGCGATGATCGAAGCACAAGTTATTTACGCACTTGTTATCGCTCTTATCGCACTTTATGCTAACCCATTTTTAGGTTAATCTTTAGCCCCGTTTTGGGGCTTTTTGAATTCACTTTTGCGATCATGGTGGAATGGTAGACACGCTATCTTGAGGGGGTAGTGCCGCTACGGTGTGCGAGTTCAAGTCTCGCTGATCGCACCATTTTTATTGAGTTTAAATAAATCTTAAAAATTTTTAAATTATTTATAAATAACGCTACTTAAATTCTCATAATTATTGAAAAGCTTAAAAATTAATTATTATAAGCTAAATTTAGTATTTTATGGATATAGTTTTAGATATTAGGATGGTTATGAGAGCTCTATTTTTACTTATATTTTTGGTAGTTTCTTTGGTGGCAGATTGCGATATATCTAGTGTTGTGAGTTTAGAGCGTGATGGGATAAGCCTTAGAGATAAGAGCATTGTAAATCAAAATATACAAGAGCACTATAAAATCAAAACTAGCAAAATCGAAACAAATAAGCAAGTTGTAATATCGATAACGGCGCAATTTGATACCTTAGTTAGCGTGAGTTTCACTAGTGCTACAATGGCGAAATTTGATTATAAAATCTCAAATTCCATCCAAAATAGCCATCTTATTTGTAATAATACTTATCAAAATGATGGCTATAAATCTCAAGATATTATATTAAAAAGTGGAGAAAATCTCTTAATAACCTTTGGTGTGGCTGATATAGGGCTAAGCGATTATGAGTTTGAGTCTGAAATAGCACTAAATATGCTAAGCCCAAGTCAAAACTCAAATAGTTATGAGAGTTTCGGTGAAATTTATACACAGATTATAGGGCGAGAGTTTGAAGTGGAATTTCAGACTACTAGCGTTGTGAGTGATTTTGAAATTTGGCTTAATAACAGATATAAAATTTATCAATCTAACACTTTTAGCGGTGGTAAAATCCCACTTATGATTCCAAATTTACCAACGATAGATTATAAAAATTTATATCTCATAGCCAAATACAAAGACCAAAAAGCCAACTCAAAGCAGATTCAATCATCTAAATTTAATGCCCGAGTGGCTAAATTTAAGCTAGAAAATACCCCACAAAATCCAAAAGGTGGAGTGAAATATAGAGATTTTAAGCTTATAGCCTTGGACTATAATGGTAATGTAGTAACTGGATATAATGGCCATTTTAGCGGTGATTTTATAGGCCATACCTTGGAAAATTGCGTGGCAAATCTCTCATCTGAGACTATCGAGTTTAAAGATGGAGTAGGGGTGATTAGCACAGATAAAGATGGATTTATTTATCCTGATATTGGTGTGGCTAGGATTGAGTTTATAGATAGGCAAAATAGCGATAAAATTCATCAAGGTTGCTTGATAAATAGCTTTACAAATGATCCAAATGAGCTTGGTTTGATAGGTTGCGATGCTGGAATTTCTAAGGATATCGCATATTTTGACTATGATAAAATCGTTCATACAAATACTATTTTTGGCTCCAAATTTGGATTATTTGGGGTTATGGATGAGAATTTAAGCCTTAGTCAATATAAGGATTTTATGGGTGTTAGTGCGAATTTGGAATTTCAGGTTCGCCTAAGCGATAATAGCGTAGCTAAGCTTTTTAGCGCCGGATGTTATGGCGATGATGTGAGTTTTGGTAATTCTAGTAGGCTATCTTTACACGCTTTAAGTGAGCCAAATGATGAGCATATATATAAAAGTAGTGAAAATAGCTATACAGTTAGCAAAAATAGCTTCAAAAATGGTATTGCTAAAGCTTGGTTGAAGGTATCTTTGCCACGAGAAAAACCGCAAAATCCATATAAAATTCTATCAAGCGATATTGATTTGAATTTAACTCAAAAGCTAAATTCATCGCAAGATTATAGCTATTTATACTATGCTAAGGCTTATGGGGATAAGCTTAGTCAAGCGGTGAATTATCCATATATTGCTAAGATATATTTCGCTATTTTTTGTGATAATGAGTGTCAAAATATAGCTAAAAATAGTAGTGAGTATAGTCCGGTTTTGGATGAAAATATGAGTGGGGTATCTGAGTTAAGGGATTATTTTGTCTTTAAAAATTTTAATGCTTCAAAAGATATTGTGAAATTTAATTCTACTCTAAATTCTAGCGATGTGATTGATGGCGTGATGGAAATTGAGATTAATAGCGAGCAAAAGAGCGAATTTGAGATTAAAAATACTCATTTTTATGGGAGTGATTTTGTTTGGGTGAGGTTGTTTAAGGATAGCTCTTGGGTAGGCGTGGGGGATTTTGGCGAGGTGATGGGGATACAAAATGGTCATAATATCCGCTATAATCATACTATTGAGTGGTAGAAAATATTAAGTTTTTTTAAATACAATTAGTCAAATTTAGCCAAAAGGTAAAAAATGAAAAGAGTAGTTATACTGCTAAATATGGGCGGAGTAGATAATCTAAGTCAAGTTAGGGTATTTTTAACTAATATGTTTAATGATCCATATATTTTAGGAATTAAAAATAGATATTTAAGAGCTTTTGTAGCGTGGATTATAACAATGATGAGATTAAAGCCAGCCACTCAAAACTATATTCAACTAGGAGGCAAGTCCGCTTTAGGCGATATAACACGCTCTTTGGTAGCTAAACTAAATACCAAATTTGGCTTTGATAATCTAATCTTTGATTATGCTATGAACTATACACCGCCATTTGCGTCTGATACTCTTGCAAAATATAAAGACGCTGATGAAATAATACTTTTTCCACTATATCCTCATCATTCAGTTACTACAATTACATCAAGCTTAGATTCTGCTAAAAAGGCTATAGATGAGCTCGAAATTGGCGCTAAAATAAGTATTATAGATTATTTTTATAATAATGATAAATTTAATGATATTATTATTGCTGATATTATTAAAAGCCTTGGAGATACTAATGCTAGGCAGATTGATTTGATATTTTCAGCTCACTCTCTTCCGCAAAAAGTAATTGATAAAGGCGATTTATATGAGCGTCATCTAAAAGATCATTTAGAGATTTTAAAATCCAAATTAAATATTGCTAAATTAGAGTTTAATAGCATAAGTTTAGCCTATCAATCTCGTCTTGGCCCAGTAAAGTGGCTAGGACCAAATTTAAGCGAAGTACTTCCAAATTTACCAAGTAAAAAAGCATTAATATATCCAATTAGCTTTTGTATTGATAATTCCGAGACAGATTTTGAATTAGTAGTAGAATATAAGCATATTGCTGATGAGAGTAAATTTGAGTTTTATAAGGTTGTAAAGGCTCCAAATGATAGCGATGAATTTGCTCAATTCATCGCTAAAAGCGTCATTTAGCTCTATTTACAAAGTTCAGGATATTGGCGAAGTAGTAAAGTAAAAGCATGTAGAACACTTTGTGTTCTTATATAGTTGCGATCGCCACTTAAAAGCAGTCTTAGTGAGGCTACATTATTTGCAGATGCAACTGCTATAAATACTGTACCTACTGGCTTTTGCGTGCTTCCGCCATCTGGGCCAGCTATTCCGCTAATAGCTATAGCATAATCAGCCACTCCTAATCCTAGCGCTCCGCTAGCCATAGCCTCAGCACACTGTGCGCTAACAGCACCAAAATTATCTAAAATATCTTTATCAACACCTATCCAGCTATTTTTAATCTCATTAGAGTATGTTACTAGCGAACCACTAAAGGCTACGCTCACGCCTGGTATATTGCCAAGTGCTGCAGCACACATTCCTGCGGTACAAGATTCTGCAAAGGTTATCTTTTTATCATTTTGAATGAGCTTTTTAGCTGTAAATTCGATAATATCATCAGCTGGAATTATTTTACCAATAAATAAATTAGCAACGCTATCAATGAAGCTATCGATATGTCCATATCTACTAGTGCTAACTTTGACTTTGGTTAGGCCATCAATTATTGTAGTTAGAGTAATATTTACATTATAGCTAGCAGTGAGTGGCTCAAGTAAAATTTGTGCGCTCTCTTTGTCAATATCGATAATATGAAAGATTTTAGATTGTTGATCATCTTGAGTTAAAATCTCAGGTAGCTCTTTGATTGGTTCGGCTTTGATTAAATTTATTTGAGAGTTATTTAGGGATATTAAAAAACTATTTTTACTAAATTTAATCACTTGAGACGGCATAAGTGTTTCAAATTTAAGCTCAATCGTATCAGTTGTAAGTGTAGCTAAAATCTTACTAAGCGTATTAAATCCATTTTCATTAGCACAAATAGTAATATTATCATACTCTTTGGTAAAATTTTCTATATAAAATGGTAGTTCCTTATCATTGTTTTGAATGTAATAAACTGAAGCAAGAGTACCAAATTTTTCTTTATAAGATGTAAAAAAATAGTCTAAAAATGGGCGATTTATCTGCAAATCCTCGCCCAGGATTATGATTAAATTTTTCATATTTAAGCCTTTAGTAATTAAGTGTAAATTTAGTATAAAAACTATTTGTACTTTGAGTATTATAAAATGACAAATCTAGATATAAATTCTTATAAATTTTAGTATTTATATAGTAATTTGTATTATATTGCTTGGTCTCATCTTGATAAAGCATAGCTCCGATTTTTGTGTTTTTAAGCAGCTTAGCACTAAGGTTTGTAGAGTGCATATAGGCTGTTGGAATATCAAGCGAGTCATCATAGGTGGTATTTAGGGAGTTTGTTAGTTTAAAAATATCTAAATTTAAATCATGTGATGCAGTATAAATACCATAAAAGTTATAATTTTTTGTATGAGTATTTACAGCTTGAAATATATTTATACTAAAATCCCTAGTTGTCCAGTGGTCAAATTTAATCGCTTCTATATTGATTAAATCAATACTATTTAAAATCTGGGTATTACCATGAAGCTCTTTATAATGTGATGTTAGTAGCTTACAAGTTTGAATATCAAATGAGCCTTTTGATAACTTTGATGCTAGATTGACTGGAGTATTCTTCTGTGCAGCCTCAAAACCATTTAGCATCAAGCAAAGCAAAGAAACTAAAATAATTAGCCTCAAATTTGATCCTTAATTTTTGTAATTTTACCAAGTTTTAAATTTGATTTTGATTAAAAGAGTAGAGTGAGAGCCAAAGCTCTCAGGTTTATTGCATCGATTTTGCTTTAGCAAGCACCATCGAATCAAATATTTCAAACAATCTAATAGAATATTCTTCAGAAGTTTTAAATTCTTTAATGATTACTGGAGAGTTGTTTAAGAAATCTTTACTTGCAAGGTCGATTGCAGAATTGACATATTTATGCACCATACTATGCGGTTCAAGAATTTGATTAAACTCAGCAGTATCACCAAATATAGCTTTACCACTATCTTCACACCATTTACCAAGACGGCACATTGTATGGTCTGGCATCTGTTCGAAGTTTTTAGTGTAAATTTGATTATAGCCATTTGTTTTAAATAGCATATGATCGATCTTAACAAGGCTTGTAAAGATATCATAAGAGATAAGTTTTGCGTTATGTTCTATATCTTTAGTATTGTTTACTAATAGATCAAATTTAGCGATAAAGCCTTCAATATGTTTATTTGATTCAATTGAGATAGTCTCAACTTCTTCACTTTGAGCAAACATATCGCTAGCATTTTGTTTTAATAGATTGATATTCATCTCTACTTCTGCAGTTGCTTTTTGAGTTCTTTCAGCTAGTTTCCTAACCTCATCAGCAACAACGGCAAATCCTCTACCATGCTCACCAGCACGAGCCGCCTCAATAGCAGCATTAAGCGCTAGAAGGTTTGTTTGATCTGAGATATCTTTGATTAGATTTATTACATTAGTAATCTCATCAACACTTTTGTGTAGGTTTTCAGCTGCTGTGCGAGTTTTGTTGCTTGAGCTTGTGATCTCATTTAGAGAATCTATCAATTTGTTGCTAGAATGGCTTAATTCGGCAATGTTATTTAGATTGAAATCAATTTTATCTATAGATGCACGAGATAGCTCCAGATTTTTCTCTATACCTGATTGGATATTTCTTGAATTTGCTTTTACGCCTTCAATCATATTTTGAGCTATTTCGGTTATTATTTCGCACTGTTTTAGATTGGTTTGAGAAGCCATAAGCCCTTGTAACTCAGCTCGAAGCTTGCTATTTTCAGCATTTCTTGCTTCTAGCTCTTTTTTTAGAGCGACGATTTGTTCTTCATATTGAGCGATTTTTTTTGAACCAAACATATTTTTCCTTTTAATTTTTTAACTCTTTAAACTTGTTAAAGCCATAAGCTATTTAATTATAGAGCTATTAGAACTATGGTATATTGTATAATAAAAATATTTAAATTTCGATAAAATATAAAAAAGAATTATTATTATAATAAACTGATAAAGTATATTTTTTATTAATGATTGTCAATCGAGGTAAATTTGGGCAAAAAGCCCAAATTTACTTAGCTATTTGCTTTAGATTTTTTATATTCCATTAAGATATGGTAAGCTTCATCTTTTAGTCTTAATTTCTCTTTTTTAAGAGTTTCTAACTCAAATTGATCCATATGTTCACGACCTTCTTCTGCATCTAGAATTCTTTGGTCTAGTTCATTGTGTTTGTTAAATACAGCATCAAAATGTGCATTTTTACCTTTTAATTCTGTAATTAAATCTCTATATTCGTGTAGCATTTATACTCCTTTTAAATTTAAAATCTCGACATTATACAAAAAAGATACTTAAACCAAGCCAATTATGATCTATAATCGGCATTGATTTTAACATAAGTATGCCCTAGATCGCATCCATATGCAGTAAATTTACCATTTGCAATACCTAAATCACAAATGATACGATAACTATCCTTTTTCATTACTGTGTGCGCTTTTTGCTCTCTTGCTTCATCTAGCTCAGGGTGATCTTTATCATATACTAGTACATCATCATAGTATATAGCTAATTTAGTGCTATCGCATTCTATGCCGCTAGCGCCGATTGTGGAGGCTATCCTACCCCAGTTTGGATCCTCTCCAAAAATAGCTGTTTTGACTAAAAGCGAATTTGAGAGTGCCTTAGCTGCTTTGCTAGCTTCATCATCGCTAGCAGCACCTTTTACTTCAAAGGCGACAACTTTGGTGCTTCCTTCACCATCTTTGACTAAATTTAGAGCCATTTCTAATGTGATTTTATCTAAGGCAAATTTAAAAGCTTCTTTATCATATACGCCACTTTTGCCTGAACTAAGTAGCATTAGTGTATCATTAGTACTAGTATCTCCATCTACGCTTACAGCATCAAAGCTATATTTTGTCGTCTCTTTTAGTAGTTCATCCATATCGCTTTGCGGTATAGCTGCATCAGTAAGAATAAAGCAAAGCATAGTGGCAAATGCTGGATTTATCATACCTGCACCTTTGCAAATGGCTGCAATATTAAAGCTTTTGCCATTTTCAAGCTCAACTCTAAAAGCTATCTCTTTTTTAAAGCTATCAGTAGTCATAATTGCCCTTGCTACAGAGTCACTGCTTTTTTGATTAAGATCAAATTTATAAAATCCAGATCTGATTTTTTCTTGATTTAATCTATATCCAATCACTCCAGTAGAGCTCATAATTGGATTTATTAGTGGGGTTTTTTGATTTAAAATCTTAAAAAGTTCATCAATATCATCTACGCCACTTTGCCCTGTCATTGCATTGGCATTTTTTGAATTTAGTAGTAAGAAATTTGATTTAAATCCTTTTTCATAACGTTTAAAATGGACAATAGGTGCAGCTTGAAATTTATTTGATGTAAATTTAGCTGAAATCATAAATGGCTCATCGGCTCTGATAAATCCAAGGTCGTTATCACCATTTGGTTTAAGCCCAGTGCTAACGCCACCAAAGAAAAATCCATCTACATTTTCAAGGCCGTTTTTAAGACTGATTAGGTTAAACATATTTTAGCTCCTCTGGTTTATATTTGCTAAAAATTAGCCGTTTTGTTGCTCTGATGCTCTCAGCAGTTCCAATTACTAATAGCTTTGAGCTAGTGCCAATTAAAGTATCGCCATTTGGCATTGGATTGAACTTACCATTTTGGTCTGTGATACCGACGATATCAGCATTTGTAAGTTTTCTTAAATGAGTCTCTTTTATTCTTTTAAATCTCATCCATGAAGCCTCTGGGACTCTAATCTCCTCCATATCTATAGGAGAATCTTTTTTGTATAAAAATTGCTCTAGGATGTTTTCCATATCAGGGCGTACGCTCATAGCTGAGATTCTTTGAGCGACTAGCTTTGATGGGCTTACTACTGAGTCTGCGCCTAGTTTTATTAGCTTTTGGGTGTCATTATCATTATCTGAGTTAGTCATAATAAAATATGGTTTAATCCTACCAAGCTCTTTTTCGTATAATCTAACTGTAGCAATAAGGGCGATATTATCGGCTATGTGCGGGCTTAGAGTGATTAGGCCTTTAGCGCTAGAGAGGTGTGATTTTAAGATAGCTGATTGGGTATGAGGTTCATCTATTATATAGTATGGATATTTATATGTTTCAGCTATTTGAGCTAAATCTTCTCTGCTATCAATAACTACAAATGGAATGTGGTTTTCTCTAAATTGCCTTGAAAGCTCGATAGTATAGAGATTATGATAGCAGATTACGAAGTGATTTTTAAGTCTTGCGATCTTATATATCATGCTTCTTTCCTTTAAAATCCTAGTTAAGACACCTTTTTTAATAATCTCGATAACAAGACCCATAGAAAATGTAAATAAACAAAATCCTATAAGTATAAAAACGATGGTAAAAAGACGTCCAGTGGTAGTGATTTGTGAGACTTCGGTAAATCCAACAGTTGTAAATGTCATTCCGGCTTGATATATCGCATCTATTAGTGTAAAACCGCTAGTAATCATATATCCTAATGTACCAAATAACATCATTAGTACGACAAATATTAATGGAAGTCGGAAGGCTTTTAACTGTTGATAAAGTTCAGTATTTAGATCATATTCGGGTTTGGACTCATCGGTCCAGTGGAGGAACTTTTTAATCTTTTTAATCAAAGACATAAATTCCTCTTTTTAAATGGTTATTTTGATTGTTTTTTCATTGTTCTTAATGTAGAAGCTGCAACTCTGATTTTTCTAGTTGTTCCATCTTCTAATGTTACACGCACTGTGCGAAGGTTTGGCATAAATCTTCTTTTTGTTCTGTTGTTAGCGTGGCTTACATTGTTTCCAACCATAGGGCCTTTGCCTGTAATTGCACATCTTTTTGACATTTTATATCCTTAATTTATAAAAATTTGGGGTTAATTATATCTAAAATAACCCCAAAATTAGCTTAAAAATGAATTTAAATTAGAAAGCTGGAACTATAGAGCCTTTATATTTTTCAGTTATGAAATCCTTAATAGCTTGAGTTTGCAATGCTTTATTAAGAGCTTTTATACCATCTTTATTTTGATTTCCATCTTTTACAACTACAATATTTACATATGGACTATCTTTAGATTCGATTACTAGAGCATCTTTTGTAGGGTTTAAGTTTGCATTCATTGCAAAATTTGTGTTAATAACTGCAATATCTACATCATCTAAAGTGCGTGGCAAAGTAGCTGCTTCTATCTCTTTAAATTTGAGATTTTTAGGGTTTTTAGTAATATCTAAAGGAGTGCGTAGCTTTACATTTGTATCAACTTCTATTAATTTAGCAGATACTAGTACATCAAGCGCACGGCTTTCGTTTGTAGGGTCATTTGGAATGCTTACAATAGCGCCATTTTTTAGCTCGTTTAGAGATTTTATCTTTTTGCTATAAACACCCATTGGTTCTAAATGAACGCCTATAGTTTTTACTAGGTGAGTGCCTTTATTTTTATTAAATTCGTCTAAATATGGTATATGCTGGAAAAAATTAGCATCTAAATCACCATCTTCAACTGCAATATTTGGGATTACATAGTCGTTAAATACTTTTATCTCCAAATTTATACCTGATTTTTTTAACTCTGGAGCTATAAATTCAAGTATTTCAGCATGAGGAACCGGAGTGGCGCCAACTTTTAGAGTTGTAGCAAGTGCAGAGCTTACAAGGCTTGCAGCAACAAGGCTTAAAGCTAGTAGTTTTTTCATTGTTTTATCCTTAAATGTTAAATTTGACTTGCTATTATACAAAACTGATTATAAATTTCAGTTAATATAAAGGAAAAATATGAAAAAAGTACTATCTATAGCAGGTTCAGATCCATCAGGCGGGGCAGGGATTCAAGCTGATATAAAAACAATTACAGCTCATAAGCACTACGCAATGGCAGTAATAGTCTCGCTAACTGCACAAAATACTACAGCAGTTAGTGGAGTTTTAAACTGTTCGCCTGAGTTTGTAGAGGCACAAATAGATTCAGTTTTAAGTGATATAACTCCAGATGCAATAAAATTAGGAATGCTCTCAAATGCAGATATTATGCGTTCAGTTGCTAAAATGCTTAAAAAATATAACTGTACAAATATAATTTTAGACCCTGTGATGGTGGCAACAACTGGAGGAAGATTAATGGATGAGAGTGCTCTAGAAGTTTATACTAAAGAGCTTTTTAATCTTGCAAGTGTAGTAACGCCAAATTTACCTGAAGCAAGTGCATTAAGCTGTATGGAGATAAACAATATGGATGATATGAAAGCTGCAGCTATTAAAATTAGTAATTATGGCTGCAAAAGTGTATTAATAAAGGGTGGTCATTTAAGAGAAGATGCTGCAGTTGATTTGCTCTATGAAAATGGCGAATTTAGCCAATTTTGTGTTCCTAAAGTAGATACTAATAATACTCATGGTACAGGTTGCACTCTATCTTCAGCTATTGCGTGTAATATCGCTAGTGGGTTAAGTATTAATCAATCAGTAAAAAATGCTAAAGAGTATGTAACAAACGCACTCAAAAGCGGTCTGGTTATTGGTCATGGAAATGGGCCAATTAATCATTGTTGGAGCTTGTAGTAAATTTAAATATAGATTTTATATCTTCTTTAAATCTTTTAGAGTTAATTTTAATAGATGGTATTTTTACTTAGGATTACTTTGTATTGATTGCTGCTTTATGAATTAAAATAAATTTAAAAGATCTGTTTGGAAGTTGCAAGCAACTTCCTTGCAATGACATATAGGGTAGTAAATTCATAACTAATTTTATGTCATTGCAAAATTAAATCCACCTCTATTTCTTAGGAGCGGTCATATCTTCAGGTTTTACCCACTCATCAAACTGAGCAGCTGTCAAAAGACCTAAATTTATAGCTTCTTCTTTTAAGGTTGTGCCATTTTTGTGAGCTGTTTTAGCTATTTTAGCAGCATTTTCATATCCAATATGTGGATTTAGCGCAGTTACAAGCATAAGGCTTTCGTGAAGAAGTTTATCGATTTTAGCTTCATTTGCGGTGATTCCAATAGCGCAATGGTCATTAAAGCTAACCATAGAATCGCTTAACAATCTAATGCTCTCTAAAATATTGTGAGCAATTACAGGTTTAAATACATTTAACTCAAAATTACCTTGAGATGCGCCCATTGCTACGCTTACATGATTGCCTGCTACTTGAACTGCTACCATGGTCACGGCCTCACATTGAGTAGGATTGACTTTACCTGGCATAATAGAGCTTCCTGGCTCGTTTTCAGGGATATTTATCTCGCCAATACCGCATCTTGGGCCACTTGCTAACCATCTTATATCATTTGCGATTTTCATTAAATTTGCCCCAAGACCATTTAAAGCACCACTTAAAAATACTTCAGCATCGTGGCTTGTAAGGCCGTGAAATTTATTTGGATGAGATTTAAATTTAAACTCAGTTTTAGTTATCTCATTTAAAACTTCACTCACCATAGGACTGAAATCTGGATGGCTATTTAGCCCTGTTCCTACGGCTGTTCCACCAATAGCAAGCTCTTCTAAAAATGGCATAGTAGCTAGAATTTGATCTTTACTAGCTTTTAACATGTGAGCATATCCACTAAACTCTTGACCTAAGGTTAAAGGCGTAGCATCTTGTAGGTGAGTTCTACCGATTTTAACGATATTAGCAAACTCTTTGCTCTTTGCTTCAAGTGTAGCCAAAAGCTTATCAATAGCTGGGAAAAGCTGTTTTTGAAGTTCTAAAACAAAAGCAATTCTCATAGCTGTCGGATAAGTATCATTTGAGCTTTGACCTTTATTTACATCATCATTTGGATGAATTAGTTTTTTACTTCTAAAATCCTCACCCAAAATCTCAGTAGAGCGGTTAGCGATAACTTCGTTTAAATTCATATTTGATTGAGTTCCGCTACCTGTTTGCCATACTACAAGCGGGAAATTGCCATCTAATTTACCGGCTAATACCTCATCGCAAGCTTGAGAAATAGCCTTTGTTTTAGCATCATCTAAGCGACCAAGTTTGTTATTTACGATAGCGCAAGCCTTTTTAAGATAGGCAAAACCCTCTATAACTTCACTTGGCATTGTGCCTTTGCCGATTTTGAAATTTTCTAAACTTCTCTCAGTTTGAGCTCCCCAATACTTGTCATTAGGCACCTTGATCTCACCCATTGTGTCTTTTTCAATGCGAAAATCCATCTTAATCCTTTCATAATTTAAAATTTTAAAGTTGCTATTATCCATTAAAATGGCTTATAGCTTCATAAATTTTATTATTTATTTATATAAATTTAGCTAAAATCGCACATTTTTATCTTTCACTAAAGGCAAAAAATGGCTGAATTTTATGATCCAAAAACAATAGAAGAGAAATTTTATAAAATCTGCGAAGAGCGTGGATATTTCGAGATTGATGGGAATAAAAATATTCAAGAAGATAATAAAACTTTTTGTATCATGATGCCACCGCCAAATGTCACAGGAGTCTTACATATAGGGCATGCGCTTACCTTTACTTTACAAGATATAATTACAAGATATAAAAGGATGGATGGTTATAAAACCCTTTGGCAGCCAGGACTTGACCACGCCGGGATAGCTACTCAAAATGTAGTTGAAAAGCAACTTCTAGCTAGTGGGATTACAAAAGAGCAAATCGGTAGAGAAGAATTCCTTAAAAAAACCTGGGAATGGAAAGAAAAAAGCGGCGGTCAAATCGTCTATCAAATGCGTCGCCTTGGGATAACGCCTGCTTGGAGTAGAGAGAGATTTACTATGGATGAAGGGCTTAAAAATGCTGTGAGAAAAGCCTTTGTAAGCTTGTATAATAAAGGGCTTATAATCCGTGGAAATTATATGGTAAATTGGTGTACGCACGATGGGGCTTTAAGCGATGTAGAGGTCGAGCATAAAGCAAATAAAGGCAAATTATACTATCTTAAATATTTCTTAGCTGATGATCCATCTAAATTTATAGTGGTGGCTACTACTAGACCTGAGACATACTTTGGTGATACTGCTGTAATGGTAAATCCAAATGATGAAAGATATAGAAATTTAATAGGCAAAGAGCTGATTTTACCACTAATTGAGCGTAAAATCAAAATTATAGCCGATAATCATGTAGATATGAGCTTTGGTACTGGCGTAGTCAAAGTAACTCCGGCGCACGATACAAACGACTATGAAGTAGGCAAAAGGCATAATTTGGAGTTTATAACAATTTTTGATGAAAAGGGAATTTTAAATGATTATTGTGCTAAATTCAAAGGCTTAGAAAGACTTGAAGCTAGAGATATGGTAGTAGCCGAGCTAGAAAGCAAGGGCTTTGTAGAAAAAATCGAAGACTATGAAAATCAAGTTGGGTATTGCTATCGCTGTAAAAATGTAGTTGAGCCATATATCTCTAAACAATGGTTTGTAAAATCTGCTATCGCCGATGAAGCTATCAAAAGCGTAAATGAAGGCGGAGCAAAATTCTACCCATCACATTGGATAAATAGCTTTAATGCTTGGATGAGAGAATTAAAAGATTGGTGTATAAGCCGTCAATTATGGTGGGGGCATCGAATTCCGGTATTTTACTGCGAATGCGGACATGAGTGGGCTGATGAAGATGAAAAACCACTCAAATGCCCAAAATGTGGTGGAGATAAATTCACCCAAGACCCCGATGTGCTTGATACTTGGTTTTCTAGTGGGCTTTGGCCTTTTAGCACGCTTGGCTGGGGAAATGGTAATGCGCTTAAAAATGAGAAGTGGCTTGAGAGTGATTTAAGCGAATTTTATCCAAATTCCATGCTAATTACTGGATTTGATATACTATTTTTTTGGGTAGCTAGAATGATGTTTCAAAGCAACAATGCCTTAGGAGAGCTACCTTTTAAAGATATATATCTACACGCTCTTGTCAAAGACAAAGATGGTAAAAAAATGAGCAAGTCAAGTGGAAATATAATAGACCCGCTAGATATGATCGATGAGTATTCAGCCGATATACTTCGCTTTACGCTAACTATCTTATGCGCTCAAGGTCGTGATGTCAGAATGAGCGATGAGCAGATGGTTTTAAGCCGAAATTTCACCAATAAATTATATAACGCTACTAAATTCTTGCGTATGAATGTAGATAAATTCAGCGATCTTGATGAAAATACCGTGCATACAGAACTTGGCAAATATATACTAAATCGCTTTAAAATCGCTATAAACGAAACAAGAAAAGCACTTGATAGCTATAGATTCAATGACGCAGCAGATAGGGTGTATAAATTCCTATGGGATGAGTTTTGTGATTGGGGGATTGAGCTATCAAAAGCCGATAAAAGCGCAATTAGCGAGCTTGGCTCTATTTTCAAAGAGAGTATGAAATTACTAAGCCCATTTATGCCTTTTATCAGCGAGTATCTATATCACGAATTAAGTGGCACAAATTTAGAAAATTCTACCTCCATAATGATTTCTAAATACCCAAAAGCTAGCAAAATAGATGAAGCTATCATATCCAAATTTGAGCTAATAATCGAAGCCATAATAAGCATTCGCCGTGCTAAATCGACGATAGACCAAGGCAACGCCAAAATCTCAAAAGCCTTTATAAAGTTAAATAGCAATCTTGATATCGCTAGCTACCTAAACTTTATCAAACTACTTGCTAAATGTGAAAATGTAGAGATAACAAAAGATATTATCCCTAATTCTGCTAGAGATGTGAGCGAGAATTTAGAGAGCTTTATACCGCTTGCTGGCGTGGATACAACGGCTATTATAGCACGACTAAACTCACAAAAATCAAAGCTTGAAAAAGAGATAGCTAAGCTTGAAAATATGCTAAATAATGAAAAATTCGTAGCCAACGCCCCTGAAAGTGTGCTTAAAACCAATCAAGAGGGCCTAGCCACAGCAAAAGCTAAATTAGCAAAAGTAACAAACGAATTAGGCAATTTAACATAAATAAAATTTGGCAAAATCTATAAAGTATGATGATATAAATTTCAAAAATGTAGGCCAAAAGGATAAGAGTTGATACGCATAAAAAACCTAAAAAAATATTATGATAAACATCTTACTATAAATGATGTTAGTTGCGAGATAAAGCCTGGTGAAATTTTTGCTATTGTTGGTCACAGCGGAGCCGGAAAAAGCACGCTTTTACGCTGCATTAATGGGCTGGAAGATTATCAAGATGGCAGTCTAAAAGTATTTGATAAAGAAATTTCGCAACTAAATGAGCAAGGTCTAAGAGAGTTAAGAAAAGATATAGGTATGATCTTTCAACACTTTGCCTTAATGAGCAGAAAGACCGTATTTGAAAATGTTGCTATGCCATTAGTTATGTGGAAGTGGAATAAAAATGATATTAAAGATAGGGTTGAGGAGTTGCTAAAACTAGTCGGCCTAGAATCAAAAGCAAATAGCTATCCAAGCCAGTTAAGTGGTGGTCAAAAACAAAGAGTAGCCATAGCCAGAGCCTTAGCACTAAAACCAAAAATCCTACTAAGCGATGAGGCTACTAGCGCACTAGACCCAAATACTACAAAGCAAATTCTATCTTTGCTTGCTAAAATCAATCAAACTTTAGGTATTACTATAGTTATTGTTACTCACGAGATGGATGTGGTAAAAAGCATAGCAAATAGAGCTATCTTGCTTGAAGGTGGAGTTATAACCAACTCTGGAAGTATTGTTGAGCTATTTTTAAATCCAAATGAAAATATGAAAAAATTCCTTGGTGAAGAGGAAATTTTGCCTAATGATGGAGTAAATATTAAGATATTTTTTCCACCTGATGTAGCTATGCATAGTATAATAACACATATGGCAAGAGAGTTAAATATTGATTTTAACATAGTTTGGGGCAAGCTTGAAAAGCTTGGAGATAAGGTTTTAGGTAGTTTAGTTATCAATGTAGAGCCAAAAGATGAGCTAAAAGTAGAGGAATTTATCAAAAACAAAGGCGCACTATATGAGATTATAAAGGAGATAAAATGATAGCAAAATTACTACTTGAAGCAACACTTGATACTTTATATATGACATTTGTATCTACATTTTTAGCCTTTATAATTGGACTTGGATTAGCTATTATTTTGGTTATAACTAATAAAAATGGCCTAAAACCAAATAAAGCAATATACAATGCATTGGATATTATAGTAAATACGCTTAGAAGTTTTCCATTTATTATTCTTATAATTGTCTTGTTTCCATTAACTAAATTTATAGTTGGTACCAGTATTGGCACGACAGCAGCCATAGTCCCGCTCACTATCGGCTCAGCGCCATTTATCGCTAGATTAATCGAAAATGCGATGAATGAAGTAGATAGTAGCATTATAGAAGCAGCATTAAGCTATGGAGCCACCAAAACGCAGATAATATTTAAGGTTATATTTATAGAAGCGTTGCCAAGCATTATAAATGCTATCACACTTACGCTTATAGTTGTGATCGGATTTACCGCTATGGCGGGCGCCGTTGGCGGTGGTGGCCTTGGCGATGTAGCTATGAGATATGGATTTCAAAGATTTCGCCCAGATATTATGGCATATACGGTAATTATCTTGATAGTAATGGTTCAAATAATCCAAAGTAGCGGAAATTTTTTATATAAAATCACCAAAAAATAATAAAATTTATATTTTAGTCGATTATACTTATGACTAAATTTTAAGGAGTTAAAAATGTTAGCAGGTATGAGTGGAAGTGCAGAGGCTAGTTTAGTAGCTAGCACAATGGTGCTAAAAAAGTCAATCGATGTCGAACAAAATATGATGGCAAAACTGTTTGGTCAAACAGCAGATATCAATATGCAAACTCCAAACATAGAAGCACCTACAAGAATAACTAATCCTACACAATTTATTCAAAATGAGGCTTTAAAGCTTGGCAAGCTAGATATTTATGCTTGAATTTATCCAAATTAAAGAGGGTTATGCTCTCTTTAATTTTTAAATAACTTTCTTTTATATTATTTTTTAGATTTATGTGTGCTAATTATAATAATAATTTTGATGACCTATGTTTAGTAAGTATGAAATTAATAATATTTGGCTTTAGATATTTACAGTGATTTGTTTTTTGTTTTATGCAGTCTTACAAATGTGATGAAAAATAGCCTAATAATTATAACAGTGCTAATGATCTTATGCATATGTATTGTTAATTTTATTAATATATAAAATTTAAATAGTGAATTTAAGACTTCAATTTAACTGGGATAAAGTTTGTATTATTAACTTTTTGTTTTTTAAATTTGCAATAAAAACTGCCTATTTGGCTCTAAATTTGTAGCAAAATAGCCGATTTTAGCCCATTTGTATTAATTTAACTTTAAAATTAAAATTTAATTTTGATTTATCAAATTTATTAAGTTAAATGATAGTAAAATAACAGGTAAAGAATTTATTTTAAGATAAATTTAATCTCAATTAAAGGGGAAATTTATGGTAGATAATCATAATATAACCACCATACAAAATAGGCTATCAGAGTTAGCCAAACTTCCAAAAATGAAAGCAAATAGCTCTATTATGGATGTTTTAAACGAACACGGCTTTACTCGTAGAGATTTTATGAAATGGGCTGGAGCGATGACTGCTCTTATGGCCTTGCCGGCTAGTTTTGCACCTATGGTAGCTCAAGCAGCTGAGCTTAGCGATAGATTGCCTGTGATTTGGCTCCATATGGCTGAATGTACCGGCTGTAGCGAGAGTCTTTTAAGAAGTGATGCACCTACAATTGATAGCTTAATATTTGATTATATCAGTTTAGAGTATCATGAAACAGTTATGGCGGCTTCTGGTTGGCAAGCTGAAGAGAATTTAGAACAAGCTATACAAAAGTATAAAGGCAAATATGTCTTAATGGTAGAGGGTGGAATTCCAGATGGTGATAGCGCTTTTTATCTAACGGTAGGCCCAAAAGGCACAACAGGTAGAGAACATGCTATCCACGCTAGTGATAATGCTCTTGCTATTTTTGCTATCGGGACTTGCTCTAGCTTTGGTGGTATTCAAGCTGCAGCCCCAAACCCTACAAACGCAAAACCACTTCACAAAATCACCAATAAACCAGTAATCAATGTCCCAGGCTGTCCGCCGAGTGAGAAAAATATAGTCGGTAATGTCTTAAATTTCTTACTATTTGGCACACTTCCAGCGCTTGATGTCTATAATAGACCAAAATGGGCTTATGGGCTTAGAATTCACGATCTTTGCGAGAGAAGAGGGCATTTTGATGCGGGTGAGTTTGTCCAAGAATTTGGCGATGAAGGTGCTAAAAATGGCTATTGCTTATACAAAGTCGGCTGTAAAGGGCCATATACCTTTAATAACTGCTCTAGAGAGAGATTTAATCAACACACTAGTTGGCCTATCCAAGCAGGCCATGGCTGTATCGGTTGCTCTGAGCCTGATTTTTGGGATCAGATGGGGCCATTTGAGGTGCCACTAGGCGATAGATTATATCATACTGTATTTGATGGGCTTGGGGCGGATGCTATAAGCGATAAAATCGGTATAGGTGTATTAGCAATCACAGGTGTAGCTGTCGCAGCTCACGCACTTATCGCTACTGCAACAAAAGAGAAGGAGTAAAATATGAGCGAACAAAGAATAGTAGTAGATCCTATTACAAGAATTGAAGGCCATCTTCGTGTAGAAGTAATCGTAGATGAAAATAATGTAGTTAAAGAGGCTTATAGCGGCTCAACTCTTTGGCGTGGTATTGAGGTAATTGTAAAAGGTAGAGATCCTAGAGATGCTGGATTTATGACACAAAGAATTTGTGGTGTATGTACATTTTCGCACTATAGAGCAGGAATTGAAGCTGTAGAAAATGCTCTTGGTATCGTCCCACCACTTAATGCCAAACTCACTAGAACACTTATGAATGCGGCTCTGTTTTTACATGATCATCCGGTGCATTTCTATCAACTTCATGCGCTTGATTTTGTAGATGTGGTGAGTGCTTTGAGTGCTGATCCAAAAAAGGCTAGCGAAGAGGCATTTAAATACTGTGATACTCCATATGCTTGTGGTGCAGATCAGTTAAAATTAGTTCAAGATAAAGTAAAAAAATTCGTAGAAAAAGGCAACCTTGGGCCATTTGCTAATGCTTATTGGGGTCACTCTACTTATAAATTTAGCCCAGAGCAAAATCTAATAGCCCTTAGCCACTATTTAGAGTGTTTAAGACTTCAAAGAACAATAGCTCAAGCTATGGCGGTATTTGGTGCTAAGCAGCCCCACCCTCAAAGCCTAACTGTCGGTGGCGTAACTTGTATAATGGATCTACAAGACCCAGCAAGACTAGGTGAATATATGGTGAAATTCCAAGAGATGGCTGATTTTATTAATCGTGCCTATTGGCCGGATTTGGTGATGGCGGCTAAGGCTTATGCTAATGAACCAAGTGTGGTAAATGATGTAGGAACTCCAAATTTATTAACATATCAAGATTTCCAAATTGGTGCTAATGAGTATCTATTTGATGGTGGTTATATCTTAAATGGTGATATATCTAAGGTATTTGAAGTAGATGAGAGCAAAATCACCGAAGAAGCGACTCGCTCATGGTATAAAAACGACGCTCCACTTCACCCTTATGATGGTGATACTACGCCAAATTACACAGGATTTAAAGATGCTAAAACTCTAAATGCTAAGGGCGAAATGGAAGATTCTAAAGTCTTTGATTTAGATGGTAAATATAGCTGGATTAAAGCCCCAAGATATGATAGCTTGCCTATGCAAGTTGGCCCACTAGCAAATATAGTTATAAATTATGTAAAAGGCAATAAAAATGTAGTGCCAGTGGTGGATAAATTCCTAGCTGAAACAGGGCTTCCTGTGAGTGCTGTGCTATCAACTTTGGGTAGAACTGCTTGTAGGATGATTGAAGCAAAAATTATCGCTGATAATACTTTAAGGGCTTTTAATAATCTAATTGAGAATTTAAAAATCGATGATAGCACTTGCGCTAAATATCAAATAGATAGCAAAAAAGAGTATAAAGGTAGATTTATTGGTAATGTGCCTCGTGGTATGCTAAGCCACTGGTGTAGGATTAAAAATGGAGTGATTGAGAATTGGCAAGCTGTCGTTCCATCTACTTGGAATGCTAGCCCAAAAGATGCTAAAGGTCAAATGGGTAGCTATGAGGCTTGTTTGATTGGACTCAAAATCGCTGATTTAAAACAGCCTTTAGAGATAATACGCAAAATTCACTCTTATGATCCTTGTATAGCGTGTGCTGTCCATGTGATGGATACAAAAGGCAATGAGTTAAGTAGCTATAAAGTTAATCCGAATTTAATCTAAGGAGCAGATATGAAAAATAGTAAAAAACATATCGCTGAGTATGAATTTAGCATAGGATTACGCCTTACGCACTGGATTAGAGCTATATCTATTGTGGTTTTGAGTGTGAGCGGATTTTACCTAGCTTATGTATTTGTTAGTCCTGCTATAACAGGTGAGCCTATAAATTTTATGAATGCTAAATGGCGTGCTGTTCATCAAATAGCTGGATTTATACTAATAGGTTGTTTTATCTTTAAGACATATCTATTTTTCTTTGATAAGCAAAGCCATATAGAAAGAGTGAGTGTAAGGAATTTTCTAAGCCCAAAAATTTGGATAGAGCAGATCAAATACTATCTATTTTTAGGCAAACACCCGCATATTCAAGGAACCTATAATCCACTACAATTTGCCTCTTATATACTCTTTTATATTGTGCTTTTTGTGATCTGCTTGACTGGCTTGATTTTATATGTTAATGTATATCATGAAGGACTTGGAGGGTTGCTTTATACGCCTATGAAAGTTATTGAGGCTTGGATGGGTGGCCTTGCTAATGTGCGTCAAATTCATCATATTGCTATGTGGATTATCTTTATTTTTGTGGTAGTTCATATCTATATGGCTGTATTTAACGCTATAAAAGGCAAAGATGGTGCTATGGATGCGATAATCAGCGGCTACAAATTCCCAAAAGAGAAGTAGATGCGTGTCTTAATCCTAGGTATAGGAAATGTAATGTTCGCCGATGAAGGAGTCGGCGTACATTTTGTTAAGATGATTGAGAATAACTTTAAATTTAACTCCAAAGAACATAATTTAAAATTTGTAGATGGCGGTACTTTAGCAAATCATTTAACTCCGATAATGGCTGATAGCGATTATTTAATAGTCGTTGATTGTATCGATGCTGATGGTGGGCAGATAGGAGATGTATATTTCTTTGATTTTGATGATATGCCAAAGAGCATTAATTGGTCTGGTTCAGCACACGAAGTAGAGATGCTTCAAACTATTGAAATGATGGATTTAGTAGGCGATAGACCGCAAACTAAAATAATAGGTGTAATACCTAGAAGAATTGTTCCAATGAGTTTTGAGCTTAGCGATGAGATTAAAAAATCTACGAATTTAATGGAAAAAATAATCTTAAAAGAGCTTTCAAATTTAGGTTTTAGCTATGAAAGGATAGATGATAAAGGTGTGCAAGATATGGCTGATGAGTGGAAAAAGGAGCAATTTTGATACTTTGCTTTGAATTTAGTTGTGCAAATGATGGTTCGGTTTTAGCGTTTTTTTTAGATTTTTGGGCTAAAAAAAGTGCTTTAAAATACTCCATTACAGCTCAAAATAGATCTATAAAATTATATGTAGAAGGCAATGAAAACGAGCTAGCTAAATTTAGCGATGAGTATATAAATTTAGTTCCGCACTCAGTTTTTATTGAAGAGTCCAAGGTTAGTTTAGCTGATGAATTACCAAAAAATAGCGAATTCGAGTTTGATTTTAGTTTTAAAAATATTACTCCAAATGCTTTAAAATCAGATGAAAATGAATTTGGCTTTAAAAGTGATAATATATTTATAGCTAATGCTATAAAAGATATAATGGCTGGTAAAACTGTAAATTATGATGGTTATGAGATATCTAAATTTAGTAGTTTTGATTGTGATTATATACTACCAACAAATCTTAAAAATGCAGCTAAAATTTTTGTATGCGATGAAAAATCTCTAATCGCTCTTGCTAGTTTTGAAAAGCCGGTTATAAATTTGCGTACTAATGCGATATATCGCAGTAATCATAAAGATGCACCACTATATTTTGATGTTAGAAGCGCTTGGGATATCAATGTTTATAAGATCACTCAAGCCCTAAGTGAAAATGGGATAAATTTTTTATCTATTAAAAGTTTAAAAAATGATATGAAAGTATCAATCTTAGACGAGAGAATTTTAATTATTAGATCTGGAGAGTTTATAAAAACTAAAGAGATGGAGTTTATAAACTCATTTGATGATAAAAATTATGCTCTTTTTGGTCTTTGTGTAAGTGAGTTAGGTGTAGCAAATTCTACAATCGCTAGAGTATTTTTAAGTCAAAAATATAGCGATTTTATCAAAGTTTATAAGGGTGAAGATGTATTTGATATGCTTAGAATTAATTTACCAAAGAGCTTTGAAGAAATTTGGCAAAAAATTTCCGAATTCGATGGTGGCGATAGGTTACTTGCAAACTATCAAAAAGAGTACAAGCTACCAAATGGTACTATAGATTTACCTAATAATTTTTATTCGCTATTTATGATAATTGATCAAATTCTAGGATACAATGGCCAAATTTTAAACTACGCTAGGGATTATAGCGGTTTAAAAGGGGTAAGAATTGATTATAAGATGAGTAGCAAGAGCGAATTTGATTGGGTAAGAGCTATTAGAAGCACGATGAGTTTTAGGCTAGCTGGCGCAGATGCGAAGAATATTAGCTTTGGCTGTTTGGAGAGTTTGGCATTTTTTTTAAGTGATTTTGGTGATATTTTAAAAGATGAACTAGAGTGCGAAGGTATGATATTTAGCGGAAATCTCTTTGCTAATCCTGTAATTGCAAATTTGGCTTTAAAGTTTTGTAATTCAAATTATAAAAGTAAATTTAGCGGACACTATCCACTTGAGATCAATTAAGATTGAAGTTTTTGGGCTGGTTCAAGGTGTTGGATTTCGCCCTTTTGTCTATTCATTAGCTAAAAATCTTGAGCTAAATGGAACTGTATTAAATGATTCTAGCTGTGTGAAAATTGAGCTTTGTGGCGATGAGAAAAATATTGATGAGTTTATATCTAAGCTTAAAATAAATTTGCCTCCACTAGCTAGAATAGATAATATTATTATTAGCAATAGCGATAAAAAATATGATGATTTTAATATAATTAGCTCGCAAGAAAGTTATAAATTTGCACCTATTTTACCTGATTTTGCTATATGTGATGAGTGTAAATCCGAATTAAAAGATCCTACAAATAGACGATATAATCATCCATTTATTAACTGCACAAACTGCGGCCCTAGATTTTCTTTAATTAAAAGCTTGCCATATGATAGAATAAATACTACAATGGGCAAATTTAATATGTGCGAACAGTGCCAAGATGAGTATAAAGACCCAGCCAATCGCCGTTATCATGCTCAACCAGTAGCATGTAAAAACTGCGGTCCAAAGTTAAGCTATAAGAGTTTAGATGGCAAAATTCTTGCAAATGATCAAGAGGCTCTTAAAAGATGTATAGATGATTTAAAAGATGGCAAAATCATAGCTATTAAAGGAGTTGGTGGATTTCATCTTGTTTGCGATGCTCTAAATAGCAAGGCTGTATCATCTCTAAAAGAGCGTAAAAGGCGTCCGCATAAACCTTTAGCCATAATGTGTAAAGATCTTGATATGGCTTGTGATTATGCTTATATTAATGAGAGTGAAGCTAATATTTTAAACTCGAATTTAAAACCTATTGTTTTATTAAAATCCAAAAATAATCTACCTAAGTCAATATCTAGTAGCGTAGGAAGTGTTGGTATATTTTTACCGCCAACTCCACTACATATAATGCTATTAGATAGATTAAATTCTCCAATTATAGCCACTAGCGCAAACCCAAGCAAAGAGCCTATTTTAACAAACTTTGATGAGCTTGCTAGCAGACTTGGTAGTGTGTGTGATTATGCTCTTGATAATGATAGAGATATTGTAAATCCAAGCGATGATAGCATCTGTTTTGAGCTATTGTCAAAGCCAATTTATCTTCGAACTTCTCGTGGGTTAAAGCCTAATATTATACCTTTAAATTTAGGATTAAAAGATGTGCCAAAAGGGTGCTTTTTAGCGCTTGGGAGTTTGATGAAAAATCAATTTGCTATCTATAAAGATGGCCTTATCTTTAGCTCTCCATATATTGGCGATATGGGCTCTTTAGCAGTGATTAAAAGATTTGATGAGCTGCTAGAGAGTTTTAAGAGTATTTATGGGTTTGAGTTTGATTTTATCATTGGTGATGCTCATCCGCATTTTGGATTTGTAAATAATTTTAAAGATAAAGAGATTTATAAGGTTTATCATCACCATGCTCATGCTCTTAGTGTAATGTTAGAAAACGGCTTAGATTGTGAAGTTTTAGCTCTTAGCTTTGATGGAACTGGATATGGCCAGGACGCTACTATATGGGGTGGCGAAGTGCTAAGATGTAAAGATAATGAGTTTAAAAGAGTTATGCATTTTGATAATTTTGAGCTTATTGGAGCAGATAAAGGGATAAAAAATATCTACTATCTAGCTTACGCAATAGCAAAAAAATACAATCTAAACTCACCAAAAATAGATGCCATAGTGCCTCAAATTCAAAAATCTAATCTAGATAAAATCTTAAAAAATAGATTAAATATAGTAGATACTAGTTCGCTTGGTAGAATTTTTGATGCATTTGCTGCAATTGTGCTAACTTTGCCAGTTATTACCTATGATGCGCAAGCCCCTATGATGCTTGAGGCTTTATATGATGAAAATATAAATGCGGCCTATGAATTTGAAATAGATAAAGATGTAATTAATTATAAAAATGCATTTATAGGCGCTTTAAATGATCCTATGAAAGTAGCAGCTACTGCTTTTATAAATGGAATTTCAAATTTAGCTCTAAAGATTGCTAAAATGCATAGCCTTCCAGTTGTTTTATGCGGTGGAGTATGGCAAAATAGAGCTTTGTTAAAAAGAACTATATCTGAGTTTAGACGCCATGATATTAAATATTATTTGCCAATGAATGAGCCTATGAATGATTCTGGCATTGCTATGGGGCAGATTTACTTTGGCTTAAATCTGCTTAGATATAATACTAAGATTTAATATATAAGATTATTAATTGTTTTAAAATTAAGGAGATATTATGTGTAAAGATTGTGGTTGCAGTATGGGTGGATCGCATCATCATAGTCACGATGATCATCATAATCATCACCATCACGGTCATCATGACCATCCGGTGTTAAATGAAAAAAAGACTATTGAAGTAGTAGAAAAAATATTAAAAGATAATGATCACGAAGCTGCTCACAATAGAGCGCATTTAGACGAATGTGGGCTATTGTGTGTGAATTTGATGAGTAGCCCGGGGGCTGGGAAAACCACGCTTTTAGAAGCTACTATAAAATCAAGTGGCCTAAGAGTTGGGGTAGTTGAGGGGGATTTAGAGACCAATATGGATGCTAATCGCATTATAAACGCAGGCGGCAAGGCTCATCAGATTAGCACCGGCCAAACTTGTCATTTAGATGCTTTTATGGTACATAATGGCTTACACCACTTACCGCTTAAAGAGCTTGATTTGGTATTTATAGAAAATGTTGGAAATTTAGTTTGCCCAGCTAGTTATGATGTGGGTGCTCACCTTAATGCTGTATTAATCAGTGTGCCAGAAGGGAGCGATAAGGTGGCTAAATATCCTGTTATGTTTAGGGCGGCTGATATAGTGGTGATAACGAAAACTTCGCTATTAGAGCATTTTGATTTTGATATCAATGAGGTAAAAAAAGAGGCCAAAAAACTAAATCCAAAAGTTGATATAATAGAAGTCGATAGCAAAACAGGCCTTGGCATAGATAAGTGGATAAATTATCTAAAAATGAAAAAGGAATTAAAATAATGTGCCTTAGCATACCATCAAAAGTAATATCAATAGATGAGAATAACTTTGCCGTTGTTGAAACTCTCGGCGTTAAGCGTGGATAGAGTTTATCACTGAGCAAAAAGCCTTGCTAAAAAAGTAAATTTCTAGGGAATTCTAGAATTCTTAGTATTTTTTTCTTGGGGGTGCGGGGGTTTTCTTTTTTATATTTTCTAGGAATTCTAGAATTTAAGGAATTCTAGTTTGGAATTCCAAAAATCTTTTATTTATCACTTTTACGCCTATTACACTCTTTACACAGCATTTGGCAGTTTTCATCATTTGTTTTACCGCCTTGGCTCCACGGCGTTATATGGTCAGCCTCCATTTGTTCTATTTCAAACTGTTCTTTACATATAGGGCAAATTCCTTTTTGTTTTTCATAGGTTTTGCGTTTTTGACTATTGCTAAAAGCTCTTAAATTTAAATGCCTTTCATCATGGCTTAAAACATAAGGATAAACGCCTTTTTTATTTGTTACTTCATCATCCATCATTAGTTTTTCTAGCTCAGCTTCTAGCTTTTTAGCATCAAGGCTTTTGTCTTTATATTTATTATATAGTTCGCCCCACGCTATACCTTTCATCTCTTTGCGGTATTTTGGAAATTTCAGCTCCACCCACTCTATCACAGCTCTAAAATACTGCCACAGCTCATCGGCATTATCATCTTGCTGATGTATGCTCATATATTCTTCTATTTTGCCATTATTTATCCAGCTTATAGCAGTTTCTAGGTATTCTTGTCTTATAGGCGAGCCACTCATATATTTTTCGCCTATTTTATACGCCACGCAGCCAGTTTTGCTAAATTTTTGCTTTGCCGAGCTTAGCCAAGGTCCAGTATAAACAGCATTTCTTAGCTCTTGATTGCTTAGCTTTTCACCAGCTATATTTATGGTTTTAAACCACTCTAATTTCTCGCTATCTGTCCCATCGCAAATATAAATAAATAATTTATAATCTAAAATTTGTTCTTGTTTATCTTTTGTAAGATTGTGAAAATATATTTCATCTACGCTGAAATTCCCCACCACATATTCACAAAAGCTAATAGTCCTTTGCTGACCATCTAGCACTTCATAGTTATCACCGTTTTTTACCCAGTACATTACATTTAGTGGAAAGCCCTTGCGTATAGTATCAATTACTGCGTTTCTTTGAGCTTCTTTATAGACAAACTCCCTTTGATACTTTGGGCGGATATCTAGTCTGCCACCAAAGGCTACCACGCCTTCTTCATCACTATTTTCATAGCCATTTACTATATCTTTAATTGTAAATTCTTTTAACTCAATTTTCATTTTTTATCCTTTTTATTAGAATTCTATTGTAAGGGCAATTTGATTTACCATTTTTTGTAATTGCTAAATCTGTTCTGCCACGATAGTTTTTTGTAATGCCAATTTCTTTTGCTAGATTGCCAGTCCCAAGACCAATAAGCTCAAATTGCTCTGGGTTATATTTATCCAAAAAAGTGATAGGCACACCCATAACACCATAATAATCGCATGGAATATCAGTGATGTAACTAATATCTATAGCATCGTAATTATCGTATTTTGGATATTCTTGCGGATTGTATTTTTTGTATAAATCTAACTCTTCGTGGCGTTTTTTAATATCAAGGTTTGTAAACCAAGCGCAATTTCTAAATTTTACTAAGCCAGTATTTTCATCATATACACCACTAGCAAATTCTCTTAAATTAACACTTTTAAAATAAGCATTGCCACCTTTAAATCCGTGACCTAACCACAATTTGTTATCTTTTATAAGTGGAAAAATTTCTTTGTAAGAAATAGCATTTAAACTACCGATAATTAGAAATTTTTTATCATACTCTATAAGCTGAGCTACATACTCTCTAAATAGTGAAAAAGGCGGATTTGTTACTACGATATCGGCTTGTTTTAGTAGCTCCACGCATTCAGCAGAGCGAAAATCACCAGCTAAATAGTAAGTTTTGTCTCTCGTTTGGCGTGTCGCCCCCCCCCCACGCAATAATCTAGCTCTTGGCTTTATAATGGCTTTTAGCTCTTCTTTGCTAAGGCTAGATTTGTCTTTCATATCTTCAAGATAGCTTATTGTGACTTTATAGCTTTTCTCCGGACTAATCAAAAATTCTTTATTAGCAATGGCTGAGTCTGAATAACTCGTAGTAATTAGCTTTTTAAGCTCTAAATGGTTAAAATTTAGCACGAAATATTGAAAAAAATTGCTCTCATAAGGGTCGTCACAGTTACAAAAAACTACTTTATCTTTAAAATGTTCTTTGTAGTGTTTAAGCTCGTTTTCTATATCGCTAAGCTGAGTATAAAACTCATCATTTTTAGCCTTTTTGGCATTTCTTAAATTATCACCACCAGCCATTTTTTGCCTTTGTTATGAAGTTTTGGGAGATTAATTTTAGCATAATTTTAAAAATATTATAGAAGTTTTTGTTTATTTTGGAATTCTAGAATTTAGAATTCCAAATTTACGATTTTTGCGTAGTTTTGCTAAAAACTAGCCTTTTTGGTAAATAAAGCGTATTGAAAATTAAAAAAATATTTGCTAGAATTAGTGCTTTTAATGCTTGAAAATAAGGATAAAGATGTGTCTTTCAATACCTTCAAAAGTAATATCAATAGATGAGAATAATTTTGCCATTGTTGAAACTCTCGGCGTTAAGCGTGGGGTGAGTTTGGACTTGATAGCTGAGCCTGTATCGGTGGGGGATTATGTGCTGATACATGTAGGCTTTGCGATGGAGAAGATAGATACCAAATACGCTTTAGAGAGCTTAGAGATTTATAAGCAAATAGCAGATGATATGAATAACGGCAAAATACCATCTGATGAAGGCGATATGGGCTTAGCAGCGTTGAAGTAGAGATTGATGTTTAAAAGTATTGAGTTATTTGCTGGTGGCGGTGGTATGGCTCTTGGATTAGAAAGAGCCGGTTTTGCCCATATAGGTTTGATAGAAATAGATAAATCATCTGTTGAAACTTTATTGGCAAATAGACCCAATTGGAATGTTATTTGTGATGATATTGCTGAAATTTCATCTTGTGATTTAGAGAGCAAATTTAATATAAAAATCAAAGAGTTGGATCTATTATCTGGTGGATCGCCTTGTCAGAGCTTTAGTTACGCAGGCAAGAGACTTGGGCTTGAAGATACTAGAGGAACTCTATTTTATCATTATGCTCTGTTTTTAAAAAAATTACAACCTAAGATGTTTTTATTTGAAAATGTCAAGGGACTTTTAACGCATGATAAAGGCAATACTTTTAAAATAATTTGTGATATTTTTTGCGAACAAGGCTATAATATAGAATATAAAGTGCTAAATGCGCTTGATTATGGTGTGGCGCAAAAAAGAGAGCGATTGATTGTAGTTGGAATTAGAAAAGATTTGCAAGATAAGGTATTTTTTACTTTTCCTAAAAAGCACGATAAAAAGCTGGTTTTGAGAGATATTTTACAAAATGTCCCAAAAAGTCAGTGTGCTAAATACTCAGAGCAAAAAGCGGCTGTTTTTGCCCTTGTGCCTGCTGGTGGGTATTGGCGTGATATAGATCCAAGTATAGCAAAAGAGTATATGAAAACTTGCTGGGATATGGCTGGTGGTAGAACTGGTATTTTGAGACGGTTAAGCTTTGATGAGCCAAGCCTAACTGTACTTACAACACCGCAAATGAAGCAAACTGACAGGTGCCACCCAAGTGAGATTAGGCCATTTAGTGTAAGAGAAAATGCTAGAATTCAATCCTTTCCAGATGAATGGCAGTTTTGTGGCTCTATGGCAGAACAATACAAGCAAATAGGCAATGCTGTGCCTGTGAATTTGGCTTATGAAACTGGTAAAGAGATAATTAAATCATTAAATGGAGAAACGAAGTGGGGCGAGAGTTTATTTTAGACTTTATATCGCAAAGTGATTTTGAAAAACATGTTTTGCAGACTTTAAACGAGTATCAAGAAGTGTTAAAAAGTATTGATTTGAAAAAATTTAATTCAAATATAATCGACCCTATAAAATTGCTTTTTGATAAACATATTTATGTTAAAAGTTATGAAGAGATTATAGCCTTGGAGCTACAAAGACAAAGAGATAAATCAAATAATAACTCTATTAGATATTTTCATCAAAATATTTTTCAGTATATTAAAGGTTGCGAAGTTCCAAAAAGTGGCTGGGATATAGTCTTTAAAGGCGAAAAAAACTCATATTTTGTCGAGCTGAAAAATAAACACAATACCATGAATAGCTCATCAAGTCAAAAGACATTTATGAAAATGCAAAATCATCTTTTAAATTCTAAAAATTCCAAAGATATTTGCGCTCTTGTAGAAGTAATAGCTAAAAAATCAGCAAATGAGCCTTGGATAATAAGTCTTGATGGACAAAGGCAAACTAGCAATGAAAGATTACGCAGAATTTCTATTGATAAATTTTACGAAATTATAACAGGTGATAAATTGGCTTTCAAAAAAATTTGCGAACAATTACCAAAAACTATAGAAAAACTACTAAAGCAAAACCTACATTTGCAACTACAAAAAGATAGTGTTTATAATGAACTTAAAAAGATTGATAAAGATATTTTAACAGCTCTTTATAAGTTAGCATTTCAAACATACGAAGGATTTTAATGGATTTGATAAATAGTTTTAGAGATAAAGATAAGATTTTAGCCTTAAGCCAGATAATCAAGCAAAGAAGCAAAAAGCCATTAAATATCATGGAGATTTGCGGCGGTCATACTCATAGTATAATGAAATTTGGCTTACCACAATTAGTAGGAGAGAATATCAATTTTATCCACGGCCCAGGCTGTCCTGTGTGTATAATGCCTAGAAGTCGCATTGATGAGGCTATAGCGATTGCTAGTATAGATGGGGTGATATTTTGTACCTTAGCTGATATGCTAAGGGTGCCAGGGAGTAAAGGCTCTCTATCCGAGCTTAGGGCTGATGGGGCTGATATTAGGGCTTTATACTCGCCACTTGATACAGTCACAATAGCCAAAGAAAATCCAGATAAAAAGGTTGTATTTTTTGCTATTGGATTTGAGACCACCACGCCTATGAGTGCAGTGGTGGTAAAACAAGCTGTTGAGTTGAATTTACAAAATCTATTTATACATATAAATCATGTCACAGTCCCAGCACCAGTAAGGGCTATAATGAGTGATAAAGATGTGAAAATCGATGCGTTTTTGGGCCCATCGCATGTGAGCGTGATTACTGGTAGTAAAATTTATGAAGAGCTAGCAAATGAGTTTAAAACGCCAATTGCGGTGAGCGGATTTGAGCCTTTGGATCTTATGGATAGTATATTAAATTTAGTCAATCAGCATGAAAACGGCACCCATAAGGTCTATAATGAGTATGCTAGAGTGGTTAGCAAAGATGGTAATTCAAAGGCCAAAGAGCTAATAGATAGATATTTCCAGCCGTGTGATTTTGAGTGGAGAGGGCTAGGCGTTATCAAAGATAGCGGATTAAGACTAAGAGATGAGTTTAGCTACTTGGATGCTAAAAAATATTTTAATGTAGAAGTAGGCGAATCTAAGGAGTCTAAGGCCTGTATCTGCGGTGAGATTTTGCGTGGTAAGGCTAAGCCGTATGATTGTAAGGTTTTTGGCAAGGTGTGTAATCCACAAAATCCTATTGGTAGCTGTATGGTAAGTGGCGAGGGTGCTTGTGCGGCGTATTATAAATATAGCAAAAGAGGATAGATGAAAAAGATATTATTAGCTCATGGTGGTGGTGGGCAAGAGATGAATGAACTCATAAATGGGTTGATTTTTAGGATTTTTGATAATGAAATTTTAGCCCAAAGCAATGATAGTGCGATTTTAAATTTAAGTGGTAAAATAGCCTTTAGCACCGATAGCTTCGTAGTAAGCCCTATTAAATTTCCAGGTGGCGATATCGGTAAAATCGCAGTTTGTGGGACGATAAATGACCTAGCAATGGTAGGGACAAAGCCTAGGTATATTAGTTGCGCTTTGATTATAGAAGAGGGGCTTGGTATTGATGAGCTTAAAGAGATCTTAAATAGTATGAAAAGCACGGCTGATGAGGCTGGAGTTAGCATAGTTTGCGGTGATACTAAGGTGGTTAGCAAGGGGAGTTGTGATAAGATTTTTATCAATACTTCAGGTATTGGAGAGATTATCAAAGAGTCTAGAGTGGGGAATTTAAAAAGTGGTGCGAAAATCCTTTTAAGCGGCGATGTAGGTAGGCATGGTGCTGTGATTTTAGCAAATAGAAATGAGCTAAATTTGGATTTGCGAAGCGATTGTAAGCCTTTAAATAATGTAGTTGAAGCGCTTTTAAATGCTAATATCGCTCCTCTTGCTATGAGAGATGCTACTCGTGGCGGACTCTCAGCAGTCTTAAATGAGTGGGCGAAGGCTTGCGGATATGATATTAAAATCAATGAGGAAAATATCGCTGTAAGTGATGAGGTTATAGGAATTTGCGAGATGCTTGGGTTTGAGCCATATGAGCTTGCTAATGAGGGAACCTTTGTTTTAGCTATTGATCCTAAAGATGAGATTAAAGCGCTTGAGATTTTAAGAGAATTTGACTCAAATGCAAATACTATTGGCGAGATTTTAGATAGTAATAAAGGTGATGTAATTATACAAAATAGCTATGGAGCATCTAGATTTATGGAGCCACCAAAGGGTGAGTTACTACCTAGAATTTGCTAAAAGGAGAGTCAATGCATGAACTAGCTATAGTCCAAGATCTATTTAAATTGTGCGAGACAAATGCTATGAAGCATAATGCTACAAAGATAAATAAAGTAGAGATTGAGATAGGAAGATTAAGCGGAGTAGAAGCACACTATTTACAAAGTGCTTTTGATGCTTTTAAAGCAGATACAATCTGTTCAGACGCTAAGCTTATAATTCATCCAAAAGATATTACGATTAAATGCAACGAGTGCGGTGCTCAAAGTGTGCTTTTAGAAAATGAGTTTCTTTGTCCAAAATGTGGTTCAAATTCGCTAGATGTTATTAGCGGTGAAGATATGTATCTAATGCGTCTAGAGATGGAATAGCTAGCAAATTACGCTAGCTAACTCATCTATAGTATATGGTTGGTATAGTTTTGTATCGCCAAAGCTACTTGCGACATCATCAAAATGAGAATTATCACTTATTATAATAATCTTAAAGCCCTTAATCTTTTGCCACTCTTTGATTAAATTCAACTCATTATATGGAAGTTTTTTAACAATTTTTGCTTGAATAAATAAAAAATCAGGTTTATATAGCATATCTGTTATATGGTTTTTAACACTCTCCCAGCTTGATTCTGGTTGGATATATATCCCAAAAATACTAAGTCCAGCCACAAGAGCAAAAAATCCAGTCTGACTCTCATAGGCTACTAAGGCACTCTTTTGCTCATTTGGTTCGCTGATTTGCGGCTCTTTTAGCTGATGCATTGTAGCGTTAAATGAAAAGATTGAGCTATTGGATTTTACGCTAAATTCAATCTTTGAACCGATTTGTTCAGCATAGCTTGAAGCGATAGAGAGAAATTTATAATTTATATTTCTATTTTTATATTCTAATGCGCTTATAATCTCACTAGTATTCATTTGAGCTGAAGTTTTAATTGAAATTTGATATTCATCTGGATTTTTGGTTGGTTTGATAGTAAATAAAATTGAGCTATTTTTTATGCTTTTATTTACAAAACAAAGAATATTATGAGTTGCATTTGTGATAGCTTTAAAATTTGCACTAAAATACCTAGCTTGTCTTGGAGGGTAGTTAAAGATTATGATATTTTGGTTTTGCGCAGCTTTATCATGAAGTACTCTAAAAAATAACCCCAAGCGCTCGATAATATCACCATTTTCAAGCCTATTATGGAAAAATCTTAAATTTAGTTTAGCTAATCTTTTATCTGATGTACGGATTAGTTTTTGATTTCTATTTTGTACTGGTTTCCTGCTAATTACGATTAGTAGCATTACAAAGAAAAATAGTACGCTAAAAGCGACATATTCCTTAATATCTACACTATTTGCCATTGCAAATTCAGCCATTAAAAGTAAAAATAAAATTCTCATCATATCACCAACATCGCATCACCATAGGAGTAAAATTTATACTCTTTTTCTATAGCTTGTTTGTAAATTTGTTTGACATTTTCTAAGCCCACAAAGCTTGCTACTAACATAATTAATGTAGATTTTGGTAAGTGGAAATTAGTTAATAGATAGTTTTGTCTTTGTGGTGGATTAGCTGGATGTAAAAATAGATCACATAGTCCATCTTTTACTCCAGTTCTATAAAAGTATTCAATACATCTTGTAACTGTCGTTCCTACGCCAAGAATAGGCTTATTGCTATTTATAGTATTTATTGTCTCATCGCTTATAGTATAGATCTCGCTATGCATTTTATGCTCTCTAATATCGCTAACTTCAACACCTTTAAATGTTCCAGCTCCTACGTGTAGAGTAATATATGAGATGTTGTGTTTGTTTTTTATATCTTGTATCATTTGTTGGCTAAAATGCAAACTAGCAGTTGGCGCAGCTACTGCTCCATCATTTTTAGCAAATATACTTTGATACCATATCTCATCGCTTTTTTGATCAGATCTTTTGATATATGGAGGGAGTGGGATATGTCCTATTTGATTTAGAATTTGGTATAAATTTTCTGTTTTAATTTCATTACCATTTTGATTAAATTTAACAATTCGATACTCATCTAAAAGCTCTATAACTTCACAACTTAGCCCATTATCAAATTCTAAAATTGTCCCAGCTTTTACTCGACCTTTAATTAAAGTGCTAAATTTACCTTGGCCTAAAGGTTGATTTAATAATAATTCTACAGCTCCGCCACTTGATTTTTTGCCATAGATTCTAGCTTTGATAACTTTAGTATCATTAAAAATAATATCACAATCTGGTAAAAATTCCATCAAATTACCAAATTTTGTATGCGTTATTTTATTGTTAGAGCGTTGATACACTAATAGATTAGCACTCTCTTTTGGATTAGCTGGAGATGATGCAATTAAGCTAGAGGGAAGCTCATAATCATAACTATCTAGATCAAATATATTATTTTTCATCATCAATTTCTTCTTCATCTATATCTTTTGGTGCTGGATTTACCATTTTAGCTATTAAAATTGATAAAGAATATAGTCCAATTAATGGAATAGCTAGCATAAATTGACTAAGCACATCTGGTGGAGTCATAATCGCTGCAAAAATAAATATCCCAACAATCGCATATCTAAAAAATCCCTTTAAACTCTCATCAGTAATCATACCAATCTTAGCTAAAAAAAATGTAACAACTGGTAGCTCAAAGCTAATCCCAAAAGCCACTACAATCTTAGTAAAAAACCCTACATAATCACCAATGCTAGGGAGCGCTTGAAATAGTGTCCCACCAAAATTTATAAGAAAAGCAAAGCCAACAGGCACTACAAAATAGTAACAAAACGCAGCCCCTACAATAAACATAATTGTAGCGCTTAGCACAAATGGAATCACATATTTTTTCTCATTTTCATATAGTCCTGGAGCGACAAAAAGCCAAAATTGCCAAAAGATTATAGGCAATGCAAGCAAAAGTCCAGCAAAAAATGCTACTTTCATCGCTGTAAAAAATGGTTCAGCTACTTGAGTAAATATGATGTTGCTATTATCTGGCAATACAGCCTTAAGTGGCGCAGTCATAAAATCAAGCAAAGGCGCCCAAAAATTAAAACATATAATAAAACATACTATAACTGATAATGCACTAATTAACAAACGCTTTCTAAGCTCGATTAAATGCGGTCTTAAATCTTCAAACATTATGCCTCTTTTGTGTTTTGAATTTCATTTTTTAGCTCTTTTTGGTTAGAATTTAGGTTGCTATTTATGCTATTTAATGAGCTTAAATTTGGTTTTGGAGGATTGCTTATATTTGCTGGATTATCAGTTATTGTATTTTTGGGTTGTTGTGATTGATCTTCTTCATCATTAAAGTCAAAACCAGCATTTAATTTATTTATAGGATTTAAATTTGATATCTCATTTTGTATATCAGCTAGTGATTTTTGTGTTGAACCTGCTATATTAGTTACATTGCTTTTTAACTCATCAAGCTCTTCAAATGTTAGCTTTTTTCTTACTCCATCTATGCCGCTAGTTAAGCTATCTTTATACTTTTTAGCATCCTCTTTTAATTCAGCTATTTTTATTTCTTGTTCAAATGTGCTTTTAGCTCCATTTATAGTTTGTTTAAATATCTTAAAAAACTTTGCTATATTAACCATAGCACTTGGTAGTTTATCAGGACCTAAGACTATTACAGCAATAATGGCGACTATTAATATTTCACCGATTCCCATTCCTAGCATAAAAATTCCTAAATTTAAATTTAAGCTAGTATTCTACAATTTTTTTGCTTAATAGATATTGATTTTTATAGTGTATAGAAGTAAAAAAGCCCTAAAAAGGGCTTATGAATTATTTATCTCTTAGACCTAGTTCAGCTATTAATTTAGTATAAGTTTCATATTTAGTAGCTTTTAGGTATTTTAATAGTCTTTTGCGACGACCAACTAGTTTTAATAGACCTAATCTTGAGCTAAAGTCTTTTTTATTTACTTTTAGGTGTTCTGTTAGTTCTGCTATTCTTGTGCTTAGCAGTGCAATTTGAACTTCTGAAGAGCCTGTGTCTCCACTTTTTCTAGCAAATTTTGCAACTATTTGAGCTTTTTTAGCCGTATCTAAAGCCATATTTGACCTCCTGAGCGGTATATAAAATTGAGCGGTGATTATATCATAATAATCAAAAAGTTTGCTTAAAAATAGCATTTGATAGGTTAAATTTGAATTATAAAAATTTATATAGATTAAATTTGGCAATTTTTACTTAAGTTTTATATACTTTTTGCTAAAATCAAAAAATTTTTTACTATTAAAGGTGTTATATGGATTATAAAGATACTCTTTTGTTGCCGGTTACTGATTTTGCAATGAGAGGCAATTTGCCACAAAATGAACCAGCAAGATACGCAAAATGGGATAAAAATAGAGTCTATGATAAGATGAAAAAAGCTCGTCAAAATGCATCTGCGAGTTTTAATATTCATGATGGCCCACCATATGCAAATGGTCACCTTCACATAGGTCACGCATTAAATAAAATTTTAAAAGATATAATAGTTAAAACTCACTACTTTTTTGGAGAGAGTGTTAGATTTACTCCAGGATGGGATTGTCATGGATTACCAATTGAACAACAAGTAGAGATGAAACTTGGTGATAAAAAAAAGAGTATGAGTACCGTAGCTATTAGAAGTGAGTGTAGAGACTGGGCTAGTGAATTTATAGAGATTCAAAAAGCTGAGTTTAAATCTCTTGGCGTCATAGGGGATTGGGAAGATCCATATATGACGATGAAATTTAAATTTGAAGCAAATATATATAGAACTCTATGCGAAGTGGCTAAAAAAGGTCTTTTAATAGAAAGAAGTAAGCCTGTATTTTGGAGCTGGGCTGCTAAAAGCGCGCTTGCTGAGGCTGAAGTAGAGTATGCTGATAAAGAAGATTATAGTCTATATGTAGCTTTTGAATTATCAAAATCAGCATCTAAAGCAATAGGAGTTGAAGATGCTAAAGCAGTAATATGGACTACTACTCCATGGACATTAGTAGCTAATCAAGCAATTAGTTTAAATCCAAATGAAATTTACTGTATTACAAAAGAGAAATTAATTTTTGCTAAGCCTTTACTTGAGGTTTTAGTAGCTCAAGGCATTACAAGTGGAGAGATTATTAGTGAGTTTAATTCGCAAAAATTAGAAAATTTACACGCTATAAATCCACTTAATGGCAGAGAGTCTAAATTTATTCTTGGCGAGCATGTCTTAATGGATGGCGGTACAGGATTAGTCCATACTGCACCTGGTCATGGAGAAGATGATTATTTTGCTAGTCTTAGATATGGCATAGAGGTTATAATGCCAGTTGATGAGGCTGGGCTATATGATGAGACGCTAAAACATAATGGTTTATTGCCAGCAGATGTTGTAGATGAGTTTATAGGTATGCATATATTTAAAGCTAATGAGAAAATTATAGAGCTTTTAGGTGATGCAGTAGTTAAAGTAAGTAAATTTACTCACAGTTATCCATTTTGCTGGAGAACGCATAAACCTGTAATTTATAGAGCAACAAAGCAGTGGTTTATTGCTATGGATGAGCCAAAATTAAGTGGTAAAACTCTGCGTCAGACCGCTCTTGAGGCGTTAAATAGTGTGAAATTTTATCCAGAAGCTGGGATTAAAAGAATATCATCAATGATAGAAAATCGTCCAGATTGGTGTATTAGTCGTCAGCGTGATTGGGGTGTGCCAATTGCATTTTTTAGGATTAAATCTACTAAAGAGGTTATTTTTGATAGTGAAATTTTAGATCATATAGCTAAGATTTTTGATGAAAAAGGTGCTGATGCTTGGTGGAGTATGAGTATTGAAGAGCTATTACCTAATGGATCTAAATTTAAAGCTGATGAATTAGAAAAAATTAGCGATATTTTAGATGTCTGGTTTGATAGTGGCTCAACTTGGAATGCTGTGTTAAATAGCAGTGATTATGACGCTGGTGAATATAGTGCTAGTATGTATCTTGAAGGAAGCGACCAGCATCGTGGGTGGTTCCAAAGTTCTCTACTATTAAGCTGTGCTGTAAATGAAAAAGCACCATATAAAAGCGTATTAACTCATGGATTTACCGTAGATAAAAATGGCGAAAAGATGAGTAAATCCAAAGGCAATGTAATAGCTCCAGATGCAGTTGCTAAGGAATTTGGTGTTGAGATCTTGCGTCTATGGGTTAGTTTAAGTGATTATTCAAGTGATTTAAAAATAGGCAATGATATCTTAAAACAAGTAGCCGAACAGTATAGAAAGATTAGAAATACTATAAGATTTTTACTAGCCAATATTAGCGATTTAAAAGAATTTAATTATGAATTTGGTTTGCTAGATAGATGGATTTTAGGCAAGGCAAGTGCGTGCTTTAATGAAGTTAGTAGCTGTTTTAAAAATTATGAGTATTCAAAAGGATTTAATATTTTATTAAATTTTTTAAGCGGCGATTTAAGTGGTATTTATCTAGATATATGCAAGGATAGATTATACTGCGATGCTGCAAATAGCACTAAAAGAGCAAGTTCGCAAACTGCTATGGCTTTAATAACTAAGGCGCTTTTACCGCTTATTGCTCCAACTCTTACATATACAGTAGATGAGGTTATGGAGTATGCACCTAGTATAATCAAAGATGGTAAAAGCGATGTTTTTGATCTAGTTTATGAACCAATTAAATTTGATAGTGCAATCGATGATACATTGCTTAGAGAGAGTAAAGAGAAATTTAATGAAATTATTGACAATCTAAAAAAAGATAAGCTAATTAAAGCTACTTTAGAATTAGAAATTCAAACTAGCAGTGATTCTATATTGGCTCTTGATAAAGATGAAGTAGCTGATTGGTATATGGTAAGTAATTTTGGAGTATTTAGAGTTGATAGTGATATTTTAGCAGAGTTTGTAGTAGATGATCATAGATTCGTTGTTGCTCGTTCGGCTAAATTTAAATGCCCAAGATGCTGGAAATTTAGCGCTCAAAGTGATGAGTGTCTATGTCCTAGATGTGCTGAGGTGATGAGTGCTAACTGAACCAGTTGGGGTTATAACTATAGTTGTTACAATTGCAGTTTTACTAGCCGTTACTGCTGTAGGAATAATTTTGGTTAATATATATAAGGAGAAAGAGTGATAAGTCTAAAAGAGGCTATGAAGTTAAGCTCTAGCGATCTAGAGCTACTTCGTAAAGAGCTGATTAATAAAATAGAAAAAACTAAAGAGATAGGTGCATATGTTGAGCAATTGACAAATAGTCCAATTGATGAGAGTTTTGCTGGTGTGCCAATTGCTATAAAAGATAATATTCAAGTAAAAAATTGGGCAATTACAAGCTGTTCAAAAATTTTACAAGGCTACAAAGCACCATATAACGCAACTGTAATTGAGAAGCTAATCTTAGCTGGTTTAGCTCCATTTGGTAGAACAAATATGGATGAGTTTGCTATGGGAAGCACTACTGAGAGTTCATATTATGGTAGAACGCTAAATCCGCTTGATCACTCTAGAGTTCCAGGCGGAAGTAGTGGCGGAAGCGCAGCGGCCGTAGCAGCCGGTATAGCTATAGCGGCTCTTGGTAGTGATACGGGTGGTAGCATACGCCAACCAGCGGCGTTTTGCGGTTGTGTGGGCTTTAAACCTACATATGGTAGGGTCAGTCGATATGGACTTAGTGCCTATTCTAGTAGCTTAGATCAGATTGGGCCAATTACGCAAAATGTAGAAGATGCTGCAATATTATATGATGTTATTGCTGGACATGATAAACTAGATAGCACTAGTGCAAATGTAGATTTTACTCCAGTGGCTCCAAATTTAAATCCAAATAGAAAATTAAAAATAGCTGTAATTAAAAACTATGTTGATGAAGCAAGCGCTCCAGTTAAAGATGCATTAAATTCAACCATAGATAAGTTAAAAAATGCCGGTCATGAAATTTGCTATAAAGAGTTAGCTAATTCTAAATATGATATTGCCGCATATTATATCATTGCTACAGCTGAGGCTAGTGCAAATTTGAGTCGCTATGATGGTGTAAGATATGGCAATAGAGCCAAGGCTGATAGCTTAGGGCAGATGTATGCGAATACTAGGGGTGAGGGCTTTGGAGCTGAAGTTCAGCGTAGAATGCTTCTTGGGACATTTGTTTTAAGTAGCGGCTACTATGATGCTTACTATATAAAAGCACAAAAGGCAAGAGCATTTATCAAGCGTGAATATGATGAGATTTTAAATGAAGTAGATATAATTTTAATGCCAGTTGCGCCATCTGTGGCATATAAATTTGGTGAACTAAAAGATCCTTTGAGTGCGTATTTGAGCGATATTTATACTATTGGGGTGAATTTAGCAGGTTTGCCAGCTATCACTGTGCCAGTAGCAAATGATGAGAATGGACTAAATATCTCAGCTCAATTAATTGGTGGAGCGTGGCAAGAACAGACAGTTTTAGACGCAGCTTTAAGCTTAGAGAATATAATAAAAGGAAAATAGTATGAAAATCATAAAACGAGCCTTAACATTTGAAGATGTTTTATTAGTCCCACAATACTCTGATATCTTACCAAAACAAGTTGATATTAGATCTAAATTTAGTAAAAATATTGAGTTAAATATACCTATAGTATCAGCAGCAATGGATACAGTTACAGAGCATAGAACTGCTATTATGATGGCTAGGCTTGGTGGAATTGGGGTTATCCATAAAAATATGGATTTAGAATCGCAAGTAAAAGAGGTAAAAAAGGTTAAAAAAAGTGAAAGTGGTGTAATAATGGATCCTATATCAATCACCGCTGATGCTAGTATCAAAGATGCTTTGGAGTTAATGAGTGATTATAGAATTTCAGGTGTGCCAGTAATTGATGAAAATAGTGTATTAATAGGGATTTTAACAAATCGTGATTTGAGATTTGAGCATAATTATAGTAAAAAAGTAGGCGAAGTGATGACAAAAACCCCACTCATTACCGCTCCATCGGGATGTACTTTGGATGATGCGCAAAAGATATTTTCTACAAATAAAGTTGAAAAGCTACCTATAGTAGATAATAATGGTAAATTAGAAGGTTTAATAACCATTAAAGATCTTAAAAAACGCAAAGAGTATCCAAACGCTAATAAAGATAAATTTGGTCGCCTTAGAGTGGCTGCAGCAATTGGCGTTGGTCAAATAGATAGAGCCAAAGCTTTAGCCGAAGCTGGGGTTGATGCTTTGGTGATGGATTCTGCTCATGGCCATAGCAAAGGGATTATAGATACCTTAAAAGAGATTAAATCTCAAATAACTGGAGTAGATATCATAGTAGGTAATGTAGCAAATCCTAAAGCTGTAATAGATCTAATCAAAGCCGGAGCTGATGGAGTGAAAGTAGGTATTGGGCCAGGCTCGATTTGTACTACTAGAATTGTAGCAGGAGTTGGAGTGCCACAAATTACAGCTATTAGCGATTGTGCTGAGGCGGCTAAGGAATTTAATGTGCCTATTATAGCTGATGGCGGTATTAAATATAGTGGCGATTTTGCTAAGGCTTTAGCGGCCGGCGCTAGCTGCATTATGGTAGGTAGCTTACTTGCTGGGTGTGATGAGAGTCCAGGTGAGTTAGTAACCTTCCAAGGCCGTCAATATAAAAGTTATAGAGGTATGGGAAGTATAGGTGCTATGACAAGGGGTAGCAGTGATAGATATTTTCAAGAAGGCACCGCTCAAGATAAGCTAGTTCCCGAAGGGATCGAAGGTCGTGTGCCATATGCTGGTACAATTCGTGATGTGATTCATCAATTAATTGGGGGATTAAGAAGCTCAATGGGGTATTGCGGTAGCAACGATATTAAAACTTTCCAAGATAAAGCCGAGTTTGTAGAGATCACAAGTGCAGGATTAAAAGAGAGTCATGCTCACGATGTTATCATAACTCAAGAAGCACCAAATTATAGAGTAAATTAGTGGAAATATATAGAGCTGTAGAGCATTTTGATGAGCCGTTGCATTTAGAGAGCGGGCGAATTTTAAGCGAATTTGATTTAGCTTATGAGTGCTATGGCAAACTAAATGAGAATAAAAGCAATGCTATAGTCGTATGCCATGCACTCACTGGTTCAGCTCATGCCGCTGGAATTTATGAAGGCGATAGAAAAGCTGGCTGGTGGGATGGTGTAATAGGTGATGGAAAGATTATTGATACTACTAAATATTTTGTTATCTGTGTAAATATTTTAGGAAGTTCATTTGGCTCTACAAATCCTTTGAGTATAGAGCCAAGCACTAAAAAAGAGTATAGACTTCGATTCCCTGTTCTTGTAATTAGCGATGTTGTTAGGGCGCAAATGAGACTATTTGATAGGCTCGGAATTAAAGAAGCATATGCAGTAGTAGGTGGTAGCCTTGGGGGAATGCAAGCTTTGTGCTTTGCTATAGAGTTTCCAAATTTCGCCAAAAGAGTGATAATGTTAGCTACTACATATGCTACTAAAGCTTGGGCTATTGCATTTAATAAAATCGCTATTGAAGGCATAGTAAAAGACCCAAATTTTAAAGGCGGCTACTATGATAAAGATGATATAACAGCAAATGGCCTAGCAGGTATGGCACTTGGTAGAATGGCTGGGCATATTAGCTTTTTAAGTCCTGCTACAATGGATAAAAAATTTGGTAGAAAATATGTAGAAACTGATGGTTTATACGAGCTTTTAGGTAGATTTGAAGTAGATAGGTATATGGAGTATAATGGCAATAACTTCCCTAAAAGATTTGATCCATTATCATATCTATATGTTGTTAAGATGATGAATAACTTCGATTGTACTAGGCACTACGGCTCACTTAATGAAGCTTTGATGCTTACTCGTGCTAGGCTAACATTTATCTCATTTAGTGGTGATATTTTGTTTCCGCCAAATTTGATGCTTGAGATGTATGAAGCGCTAGTTAAGATAGGTCAAGGGCATAGAGGAAGATATATATGCGTTGATAGTGATTATGGACATGACGCATTTTTAGTCGAGATAGATAAGATAGAAAAACATATTAAAAAGGCATTAGATGAGTGAGAGTTTTGAAAATAAAATAGATAAAATTGAGAAGCTTTTAGAGAGTTTAAATAATGAGAATTTAGCGCTTAGTGATAGTATAAAACTATATAAAGATGGATTAAAGCTAGTAAATGAAGCTAGAGATATGCTAGAAAATGCTAAGCTAGAGATTACTCAAATAGGAGAAGAGAGTGAGTAAGGTAGCAGCTTTACAGTTGTATACTTTGGCTATGAGCGATTCAAGAATCGATCATTATTTAAATTTAGCAGCTAAAGGTGGCGCTAGCGTAGTAGTGCTTGGCGAGTATGTGATAAATTCGTTTTTTAATGAGATTATAAAGATGCCAAAATCTATGATAAAAGAGCAGAGCGAACACAAAAGAACTAGTTTATCAATGATGGCAAGTAAATACAATCTAACAATTATCGCGCCACTTTTACAAATCAAAGGCAAAGAGTGTAAAAAGGTCGTAGCTAAATTTAGCCCACAAAGCACAAAATATGAAGAGCAAAATATTTTAATAGACTATCCTCACTGGAATGAGGCGAAATTCTACTCTAAAAAAGATAGCTTTGGGATAATGAGTTTTAGTGTTGATAGGATTAAATTTGGGGTTGTTTTTGGCTTTGAGGCGCATTTTGATCGAATTTGGGCTGAGATTGTAGCTAAAAAGGTCGATTGCGTGCTATTGCCAAGCGCTTGTACGCTAAATTCTAATGAGCGATGGAATGAACTTTTAAAGATGAGAGCGCTTACAAATAATATATATATCGTTCGTGTAAATCGTCTTGGCAAAACTAAATTTGGCGAGGTTGAGAGTGAGTTTTATGGGCAAACTATGCTTATAAATCCACATGGGGAGATCGAGAGTAGTCTAGATGCAAATGAAGGAATGCTAATGTGTGATATAGATAAAAAGCTAATTACACAAGCTCGCTCAATATGGAAATTCCGTCAAAAAGCTGAAGCGTTATTAGGATTAAATATATGAAAAAAGTTCATTTCATCGGTATTGGCGGGATTGGAATTTCAGCGATTGCTAGGTTTTTAAAAGAGCGTGATTTTATAATCAGTGGCTCTGATATTGCTGATAGTGCTATTACTAAAGAGCTTAGAGCTAGCGGTATGAAAATCACCGTTCCACATTGTAAAAGTGCTATAGAAGATCCTGATTTTGTAGTATATAGTGCTGCAATTAAAGGTGATAATGTAGAACTTTTAGAGGCTAGAAAGCGTGGCATTGAGTGCCTATCAAGGAAGGAGGCTTTGCCGTTTATTTTAGAGGGTAAAAGAGTATTTGCTGTAGCTGGAGCACACGGCAAAAGCACCACTTCAGCTATGCTTGCAGCCCTTATGGAAGGTAGCGCTATAATTGGTGCTATAAGTAAAGAATTTGGCTCAAATATGAAGTATGAAGCTAGTGATAATTTGATATTTGAAGCTGATGAGAGTGATAGTAGCTTTTTAAATTCCAATCCATTTTTAGCTATTGTAACAAATGCTGAACCTGAACATATGGAGCATTATGATAATGATATTGAGAAATTTCATGCTGCTTATAAGGGCTTTTTAGAAAGAGCTAAGATTCGTATTATTAATGCTGAAGATGAGTTTTTAAGCACTATTAAAATGGACGCTATTAGATTAGAAAAAGGCGATATAACCAATCTTCAAATGGTGCTTAGAAATTATGAGCCATATACAAGTTTTCATCTCAAAGGACTTGGTAAATTCGAGGCTTGGGGCATGGGAGAGCATATCGCTGTGGATGCGAGTCTTGCTATTTTGGCGGCTAATTCTATGATGGGACTTGAAGAAGTTAGGGAAAATCTTAAGAAATTTAAAGGGATAAAAAAGCGATTTGATATATTAGTAGCTAATGAGAAATTCGCTTTAATCGATGATTATGGTCATCATCCTACAGAGATTAAAGCGACTCTAAAAAGTGCTAAAGAGTATGCAAGGTTGCTTGGACTTGAGAGCATTACAGCGATATTCCAACCACATAGATACTCAAGATTAATGGCAAATTTAGATGGATTTAAAGCGTGTTTTAGCGATGTTGATGAGCTTGTGGTATTGCCTGTTTATGCCGCTGGTGAAGAGCCAAATAATATAGATTTAAAGAGCGAGTTTAAGGGTGCTTTATTTGCTGATAGCATTAAACGCAACGGCAATAGTATTGAATTTTTTGATAATTTTGGCGTTAAACATAGCTTAGCTAGTGGCCTTGTGATCGGCTTTGGTGCCGGAGATATCAGCTATCAGCTAAGAGGCGAGAGATGAGAATTTTGCTTTTTTTAGTTTTTATCCTTGCTATTTTGATCTTTCTTGCTGTGTTTAACGATAAATTAAATTTAAAATCCAAGATATCTATTTTAGCGCTTTGTAGTGCTATATTTTTTATTGGGTTTTTATATAATGAGATGGATAATCAAAGAAGCATTGATATAAATGAGCTTTTGTATAAATTTAACTCAAAAGAGATTATAAAATGCGGAGATTATAATGTTACGAGTGCGAAATTTAATTATGAATTTGGCACCAGTAGCTTTGTCTCTAAAGACCAAAACGGCATAATAATACCGATAGAAAAATGTTTAAAGGAGAACTAATGTCTATATTATTTGAATCTATTAAAGTTGGTAATTTCACACTTCCAAACCGCATAGCTATGCCACCAATGTGTGTTTATAAGGCTAGGGATTATAGCGGATTGCCACGATGTTTTCATAGATTACACTATCCGGCTAGATCGCTTGGTGGAGTTGGATTTATCATCGTTGAAGCCACAGCGGTATCACCAGAGGGTTGTATATCTAAAAATGATTTAGGCTTATGGAGTGATAATCAAATAGAAGCACACGCTAAGCTAAATTATGAGATTAAAAAATATACTTGCAAAACTACAGCCGTGCAGCTAGGACACGCCGGAGCCAAGGGGACTTGTGATAATATATTAAGTCCTAGTGGAATATGCTTTAGCCCTGAATACCAGCATCCAAAGGCGCTAAACACTCAAGAAATTTATGAGATTGTAACTAAATTTAAAGATGCCGCTATAAGAGCCAAGGCCGCTAATTACGATATCGTAGAGATACACGCAGCGCATGGGTATTTGATTAGCGAGTTTTTAAGCCCATTAACCAATAAACGAGATGATGAATTTGGCGGAAGTATAGATAATAGAATGCGACTTCTAAGCTTGATTGCTCAAGAGATTTCACCTATTATCCCATTTGGTGTTCGCATTAGCGCTGATGATTGGGAGGTGGGCGGAAATACCATAGAAGATAGCAAAATCATAGCCAAAAAATGTGCCGAGCTAGGTGCTTGCTATATCAGTGTATCGGCCGGTGGCGTGGTAACTAAGCCAAGCCTAGTTCCAGAACTTAAGCCTATGTATCAAGCAGGTTATGCAAAAGCTATTAAAGAGGTGGTAAATATACCAGTTATTGGAGTAGGATTAATCACTACTAAAGAGCAGGGCGAGCAGATGATAGAGGGCGGATACTGCGATATAGTAGCCTATGGTAGGGAGCTTTTACGCAATCCAAATTTCGCTCTATACGCAGCTGCTAGCGAGGGTAAAAATGAGCTTATAGACTTCTCATACCAAAGGGCATTTTAGTTGCTTTGTTGGTAAGCAACTATTTGTATTGAGATAGATTTGTAATATTTTGAGATTTGAGAATTTAGGAATTTGATAATTTTAAATTTTATAATTTTGGAATATTACAAAATATCTAAATTTAATTTTTATCTTTAAATTCAGCTAAATACGCTATTTATTAAGCTCATTTAGGCTATTTACGATGACGCCTACGATGAGATTTAGCGCTATCATGCCCACAATGACGATATAGCTTACAAAAACTATCCACGCATATGGATAGACCTCCATCACAGGCCGCACGATGCCCATACTCCAGCTCTCAAGCGTCATTATCTGAAATAGCGTATATAACGCCCTTGGCAATGTGCCAAACCACTCAGGGAATTTCTCTCCAAACAACTCCACGCAAAGCACGCCATAAACATAGTAAAAAATGCTAAGCAAGGCTGAAATACTAAGCATTGCTGGGATTGTTTTTAGCACTGCATCGACCACCACGCGCATAGCTGGTACTGATGAGATGAGTCGCAAAATCCTAAGTGTTCTAAGTGTGCGAAGTACTGAATACTCAATAGCTACAAAGCTAAGTGTGACTATTAAAAAATCAAAGATATTCCACCATTTTTCTTTATTTGTAAAAAATGTTAGGCGGTAGCAAAATAGACGCAGGGCAAGCTCTATGGTAAAAATCACAAGGCAGAGCATATCAAGGGCGTTTAAAAGCCCGCCAAAACTAGCTTTTATCTCAGTGCTGGTGTTTAGTCCTAGCAAAAGCGAGTTAAATAAAATCACCGCAATTATGGCGTAATTCCACGCCTTGTTCTCGATTATACTTTGAAGTCTTGAGCGTAGGGTTATGATTGATGACATTTTTTACCTTTTGTTTTATGATATTTTAGCAGAATTATAGCCGAAAATTGTGAAAAATTTGGGGAATTTTAGAATTTCTTATAGAATTCACTAGAGGGTTTGCTGTTTTTTGAGCTAGTTTTGCGAAGAAGTCCACTCTAGTCCATCAACATCAGTTGTTATTTCTAAAATATTACTGCAGTTTGTCATAAAATGCCGTGGTTAAATATTTAGCTTTTTGTGGAAATTTGTAGCTAAAATTGGGGTAAGCCACTTTGCAATTGCTACGATTTAGAGTAATGCTATTTATGGCAATATCATCTAATGCTGTTATGTGATATTTTGAAAACCAAAAATACCTGTGTAAGTCTATTTGTTTGTGTTTATATTTTTACTGGTGCATTTTTAGCAAATACGCTACTTACTAGAAAAATACTAGCTAGAATTAAGATTTTTTCATTGTTTCTCATTTTGTTAAGCTTGTTTTTCTTCTAGTTTGTAGGCATCTGTTTTAATAAATTTATAGCAAGGTATATTAAAATACGATCTTATAAATGAATTTTTTACCTCTTCACCATTTAAGATAGCAATTAAGGTCTCGTAATTATAAGTTTTTTTATTTTTATAAGTATTCCAAAACTCATAAATAAATGCTCCAAGAGCTATAAAAAGCCCAACACCACCTTCAATAATTTTAGAGCCAAAAATATTGCGAATAATAAAATCATCCACAAAACCTAGAATTACTAAAAAAATAACACATTCTATTATGATTAAAGGAATAGCTAAAAATGTCATTAAAGTAGGATTGTAAAACTTATACATTGCCAGTGCTTGTGTTACTTTTGTTTTTTATCTTCGCTTAGCGAGCTAGCTTTTTCTTTAATATTATTCATAAGATCGATTCTGTTTGGAAAATACGACATATGTGTCATCAAAAAAATATTTATATCCATTTTAGCTTCTAATACCCTGAGAGTACCATATTTAGTTTCATAAAGTTATCTTTTTGAATTCCTTTATAAACTAAAAATAAATCTACAATCACCCAAATAAAGCCTATTAAAATAAACATAGAAAGAAATTTTATAATTCCAAGCCCTATATCACCTTTGTAAAATCTATCTACGCCAAAACCACCAAAAAGTAAGCCTAAAATAAGCCCAATTACTGGGCTTTTTAGTTCAACTAATGCTAGGCTTGTGATTTTATCATCTGGGATTTTTTCTAGCCTGCCTTGTGTGGCTATTAGCTCATTTGCTCCAATTTTACCTTGTAAAGACATTAAAAAATTTTGTGCTGTAGGTGTCATTTTTATCCTTTCTTAATATGCATCTACGCTATTTAAATCGCTCATAAGAGCACCAAAAAATGAAAACATAGCGATAGAGACTATCACGCCAATTACCGAGAGAGCAATAGCTACATATATAGCCCATTTTGCTACGCCAGACATTTGTACGAAGATCATATCATTATTCATATCTAATGCTTGTTCAAAACGCTTGATTACAAAATATTTGCCAGCAATAGGTATAGCAATCGTTACAATAGCAGGTAAAAGTGGCACAAAGCTTGTAAGTACCAAAGCTACAAAAAAGCCTAAACCATGCATATTTAGTTTTCTATAAAACAAAAACCAAATAGTGCCAATAAATCCCCACCAAGACCAAGTAGGCGTAAATTTAAGTGAGATTCTGCCACCAGTGTTAAAAAACTTTTCTGCTGCTTGAGCGTAAATCTCTACTTTTTCTGGTGTTTGTAAGTAAGCTAAGAGTTTTTCTCTTAGAAGTTGTGGATTTTCAAACACTGCCTTTGTTTGTTCTGTCATTTTTTCTCCTTATTTTTGAATTTAACTAAAAAATGGTTTTAATTCACTAATCATAGATACAAAATCTTTTAAAGTACAAGCAGTTTGAATCCACTCTTTTGCTTTTTCAATGCTTATATCTTTTTTTGATATATTTTTTACAATTTTTATTATATTTTCACTGCCAACTTCTTTTTCTAAAAGCTCTAAAAACTTGCCCTTATCAATGCTTACAAGTTCGCTATTAAAAGAAAAATCATATTTAGCGCCACCAAGCTTTTTTAGTTTTTCATCAAGTATGCTTTTTTGTTCTCTACTCTCTAAACTAAAACATATTTTGCCTTTATTTTCGCTTTCAAATATTTCTATTTTTTTATCTCCAAGCTTTTTAATCAAATCTTTAAAAATATCTTTATATTCATCATTATCCATAAATTTAAAAGCAATATTATTTTGTATAGTTTTGATTTTTGAAGGTGTAGAAACTAGAATTCTAGCTAACTCATTTGGGCTATATTCGTGTAAAAAATCATTCTTTTCTAGCACCACAGCGTGTTTGTTTAAAAGATACAATAAAAACTCGCAAATATCACTTTTTTGAGCATTTAAAAGCCCTTGTTCTATCTTTTTCCACAGCTCATCTAAAAACTTATCTGCGTGATTATTTTTAAATTTCATTTTATATCCTTTTTAAGAAAAATAAAATTAAAGCTCAATTATACCCCCCCCCTAATTAATATTAACTTAAATTTGGATAATAATTAAATAAAAATTTAAATAGTATTAAACTAAAATAATATATTTTTAAAATTATAAAGCTATTAAAATTTGATTTTATAAAGGTAGATGAAATTGGAATTTTGCTGATGAATAAAAGAATAAAAATAAAAAACAAAGAATAAAAAATGGAGAATAAAAATAATAAAAATCCCAAATTCTAATAAATTTGGGATTTTAAAGCCACGCTATCAAAAGTGGGCGAAAGCTAAATTTGTTTATTTTACAGTAGCTAGTTTGCGGCGCATATAGGCGATTTTGCTTTGAAGTGGCAAGTGTTTAGGGCAGTTGTCTTCACAACCAAGCAAGCTCATACAACCAAAGACGCCATTATCATCGCCTACAAGCTCATAGAAATCTTCATCGCTTCTATTGTCTAGTGGATCAACTTTAAATCTAGCCACACGGTTAAGCCCCACAGCACCGATAAAGTCAGGTCTCATAAGAGCCGTTCCACAACTTGCTACACAGATACCGCACTCGATACAACGATCAAGCTCAAAGGTCTCTTGAGCTGCGTCTGGATCGACTTTTTCTTCCATTTTGCTAATATCAGTAGTGTGATTTGAGTGTATCCAACTCTCAACTCTTTTACTCATATTATTCATCCAGTTACCTGTATCAACGCTTAAGTCTTTAAGTAGTTTAAATGCAGGTAGTGGCATAAGCTCGATAACGCCACTTGGATAATCTTTTGTAAGAGTTCTACAAGCTAGTTGCGGGCGACCATTTACGACCATACCACAGCTTCCACAGATCCCAGCACGACAGACAAAGTCAAAGCTAAGACCCGGATCAAATTTTTCACGAATTTGATTTAATGCGATGAAAAGTGTCATACCATCGGTTTCTTCTAGTTCATACTCAGCAAAGTGCGGTTTGCTAACTTTACTTTGAGGATTGTATTTAAATGCTCTAATTTTTATTTTTCTACTCATAGCCTATACCTGCTCTTTCGTTTAATGCTTTGTATTTTGGTTGAAGTTCATAGTGCATTAAAGCATCTTGAATTTCATGTCTATTTTTGCCTTCAGCTTCCATTTTAGAGCGGATCTCATCAACTTCGGCTTGGCGTTTAGCTGATAGTGGATTTTCTATGATATTGCCTTTAGCGCCATATCCACGGAATGCTGGCGGCATCTCCATTTTCATAATATCTAGCTCTTCGTATTCTAGTGTTGGGAGCGTATCGCCTTCTTTCCAGTATGCCAAAGTTCTCTTACACCAGTTAGCGTCATCTCTTTTTGGATAGTCCTCTCTATAGTGTGCGCCACGACTTTCAGTTCTTTGAAGTGCGCCATAAGCCACACATAGAGCTAGTTTAAGCATTTTAGGCACACGATAAGCCTCTTCAAGCTCAGGATTACCATATAGCTCTTTATTTTCTAATTTTACATTTGTGCTCTCTTTGTATAGCTCTTCTAGCTCTTTTACAGCTTTGGCTAGACCATCGCCAGTTCTAAAGATAGCCACATGTTCCCACATTATATCTTTCATCTTATTTTTGATTTCAAATACATTGTATTTGCCATCTTTATTGATGAGTTCATTTAGATATTCTTTGCTTTTATTGATAAAGCTCTCTATTGTTTTGGTTTGGATATCTACTTCATTTTTATCACAATACTCAGCGAAATAATCCCCGATAATCATACCACTTACTACAGTTTCAGCAACGCTATTTCCACCAAGGCGGTTAAATCCATGCATATCCCAACAAGCAGCTTCACCGCAACTAAATAGCCCTTTTAAGGTTTGGCTCTCACCAGTTGGTTTGACACGAATTCCGCCCATTGAGTAGTGTTGCATTGGTAGAATAGGTGCCCAACCTTTTGGACCTTCATCAGCTGGATCTATACCATTGAAAATTTGGCAAATTTCTTGGACATCACGCAAGTTTTTCTCTATATGCTCTCTACCAAGAATGCTAATATCTAGCCAGACATGCTCGCCATAAGGGCTTTTAACCCCTTTACCATTTCTAATATGTTCCATTATACGGCGACTAACAACATCACGGCTAGCTAGCTCTTTTTTCTCTGGTTCATAATCAGGCATAAAGCGGTATCCATCAACATCTCTTAATATCCCACCATCACCACGGCAGCCTTCAGTTAGTAATATACCGCTTGGAACAATTGGAGTTGGGTGGAATTGGACGGCTTCCATATTGCCAAGTCTAGCAATACCAGTCTCAAGAGCGATAGCAGCGCCTGTGCCTTCGCAAATAACAGCGTTTGTAGTGTGTTTGTAAATTCTACCATAACCACCAGTTGCGATTAGGGTGCCTTTGGCTACATAAGCTGTGATCTCGCCAGTTACTAAATCCCTAACAATCGCACCATAACAGCGGTTATTTTCATGGATTAGAGCTATAGCTTCTTTGCGGTCATGAATTTCTACATTGCGTTTTAAAGCTTCATTTGCCACGCCAAATAGCATTGTATGGCCAGTAGCATCAGCAGTAAAGCAAGTTCTCCATTTTTTTGTACCGCCAAAGTCACGGCTATGGATTAAACCATGTACGCTCTCTTTTTCATCAATTGTAGTTTTTTGTGCGTTTATGATAGCGCTTCTTTTGCCTTTTGTGATTCTAGTCCAAGGCACGCCCCAACTAGCAAGCTCACGGATCGCTTTAGGTGCGGTTTGGACAAACATTCTAGCAACTTCTTGATCGCATCCCCAGTCGCTACCTTTGACAGTATCGGCAAAATGCACATCTTCATTATCGCCTTCACTCATTTTTGAGTTACCAAGGCTTGCTTGCATACCGCCTTGAGCGGCAGCAGAGTGGCTTCTTTTGACAGGACATAGGCTTAAAACTACGGTGCTAAGACCCTTATCAGCAGCGGCTACAGCAGCTCTTAAACCAGCTAGACCACCGCCGATTACTAATGCATCATAATATTTTACATTCATACTATACTCCTAGTTCATAGCGATTTTAAGAAATGCCCCAAGGCTTAATAGTCCAAGAGCTATAAAGAATACGCTTAAAATCCATTTAGCTTTTTTTAGATTTTTACGAGTTGCTTTGGCATCTTTGCCCTCAAACCATCCCCATTTCACGCATAGTCTGTATAGACCTATACTTCCGTGAAGTTCAACAGCAAAAAGCAATACTAGATAAAATAACCACATAAAATGGCTATAAACACGCTCAGCTGATCCAAGTGTGCCATCAGCTAGTAGGGCGATTTGATCTGAATTTGTGATGATGATGATTAGGTGCGCTGACCCAAGGAAAAACATAATAAACCCAGTACAAGCCTGAATCCACCAAAGTGTTGTATCTTCGTGTTTCATACGAGTTGCGTGAGCACGATAAATTTGCCATTGTCTAAAATTGATAGGCATTTTTCTCATACCAAGCGCAGCATGGACAAAAAAGATTACAAGCACACAGGCTGCCAAAAAGCTAGTAACATAGCTCATATTTGGGCTATCATACATAAATCTAAGCTCTAAAATATGCACAACTTGGTTATAAACATCTTCACCAAATAGTATGGTAGATACAAACAGCATATGTGCCCACATAAATAGTCCTAGGAATAGCCCAGTTCCACTTTGAATAAGATCGAGTTTTGCAGGAATTCTACTCTTCTTGCGATCCTCGCTTATACCAAGAAACCCTTCGATTTGCTTACTCATAAGCTCCCCTTATAATTTGAAATTTAGACGGATAATTTGTAATTATACATTAGCTAAACTTGATATATTATTAAATTCATCTATTAAATTATAATCAAAAGTATCTATTTTTAGGCTTTTGAATCGAATTTTAAATAATAACTTAGATAATATTTTGATTTATTTGATATTTAAATTTAGTTAAATTTGGCTTGCTTTTAAATCTATTTTAATAATTATTATCATATAATTTCACTATTAATTTTTTAAAGGTGAATTTATGAATAAAAAATATTTACTTTCTGTAGCTGCAATCGCATATATATCAAATTGCGCTCTAGCCAGCGATAAATATGCATTAGATGAGGTGGTTGTTACGGCTTCGGGATTCTCTCAAGAGATTAAAGAAGCTCCAGCAACAATGAATGTCATTACCAAAAAGGATTTAGAAAGAAAGCCATATAGAGATGTAGCTGAGGCTATATCTGATATACCAGGAGTTGATATATCAGCACCTGGCAAAACTGGTGCGAATAATATATCTATACGCGGTTTAGGTAATGGATATGTACTAATCTTAGTCGATGGAAGACGTCAAGGTATTAGTGGAGATATAGGACCAAATGGATTTGGTGAGGTGATGAACGCATTTTTGCCGCCACTTTCTAGTATTGAAAGAATAGAGGTTATAAAAGGTCCTATGAGTACCCTATATGGCTCAGAGGCATTAGGTGGCGTGGTAAATATCATCACTAAAAAGGTTAGCGATGAGTGGAGTGCTTCATTTGGATTAAATACCTTAATAAATGAGGATAATCAGTGGGGAAATTTATATGGATTTAATATCTATGCTGATGGTCCATTAATAGAGAATAAACTAGGCGCTACATTTAGATATGCACAAAGCTATAGAGAGCAATCAAATGTAATATATAGAAATGAACATGGTAAAGAATTAGATAGAAGTCAAGGTGAAAGCCCAACAAAGGCTAATAACTATAATATAGGCACAAGATTAAACTATATGCATGATGATGCAAATACATTTACATTTGATATAGATTATGCTAGAAATCACTATGATAATAGAGAGGGGCAGCTTGGTACAGTAGGAGCAAAAGGCGGCTATGAACCAACTATGGATGTAGAAAAGTTAGTAACCTATCTAACGCATGAGGGTGTGTATGATGGATTTACTATAAATTCAGGTATTCAGTATAACCGCGTAACTAATGATAGTAGATTAGTTGTAGCACAAAATCCATATAAAGGACAAAATAGAGATATCTTAGCTCAAGATTATATAGCTGATACTAAGGCTGTGATTCCAATTGGTCAAAGTAATATATTAAGCGTTGGGGCTGAGTATAAACTAGAAAAAATGCAAGATAAGATAGCTAGTCCAAGCAGATTTAGCCAGTATGCTATAGCGGCATTTGCTGAAGATGAGTATTCGATATTAGAAAATTTAAGATTAACACTAGGTGCTAGATATAACTACCATGAGACATTTGGTAATAATATCTCTCCAAGAGTGTATCTAGTCTATAATCTAAATGATAACTTCACATTTAAAGGTGGTGTATCAACAGGCTTTAAAGCTCCTACAGCAAATAAGCTAATAGCTGGAGAGTATAACTATAGCGGTCAAGGCAAAACCCCAACATACGGTAATCCAGATCTAAAAGAGGAGACATCGATAAACTATGAGCTAGGTATGGGCTATAGTGATGATATATTTGATATGGCTGTAACTGGATTTATCACTGATTTTAAAGATAAAATTTCAAGCACATCATACAATCAAGGCGAAGCTATACCTCATATAGGAAATTGTAACGCAAGTGCTACTGGAGGTAGCTCATGCTCTCAAGCTATAAATCATGGTGAAGTGCAGTATATGGGTGTAGAAGTTAGCGCCGGACTTAGACCTATTAGTGATATGAATTTAAATTTATCCTATACATATCTAGATACTGAGATTAAAGATAGTGCTACTAAAGATAGCATAGGCAAACCAGAAGAGGGAAGCTTAAAGCATAATATAGTAGCTAAAGCTAACTACTCTATAACTAAAAAAATCACTCCATGGATAAAAGGTGAGTGGCAGATAGATAGATATATGGGGAATGATAATATAAATAGAGAGTATTATCAAAATGTATTTTTAGCCTCTTTAGGTGCTTCATATGAGATAAATAAAAATTGGAGCCTAAATGCTGGAGTATATAATCTATTTGATAAAGATTTTACAGATGGATTTGAAACTTATAAAAACAAAGGTAAAGATGCATATGTAAATACATATGATAGAGTAGATGAAGGTAGAAGATACTATCTATCACTAAATGGTAGATTCTAAAAGATAGTAGGGCTAGTCCCTACTACTCATCTAATGTTCTTACTATTAGGCTATCTGGTAAATTTAGCTCATTTAAGATTTCAATTTCTTTTCTTCTCATCTGTCCATCATCGTTTTCATGGTCATATCCAAGAATATGAAGTAATCCATGAGTAAAAAGTAGAGCTATCTCTTCATCTATTGTGTGTCCTAGTTCATTGGCTTTAGTCATTGCTAGGTCTGTATTTATAACTATTGAGCCAATTGGAAAGTGCGGGACATAGTGGAGCGGAAAGCTTAAAACATCTGTTGTTTTATCTATTTTGCGCTCTTTTAAATTTATTTGATGCATAGCATCGCTATCAACTAATAAAAGCTCTATATCAGCAGTTGTGAGCTTGGAGACGATAATATCTAAAATCTCTGGATAGGACTCTTCGCAGATTATCATTTTAATCCTTTAGTTGATAATTTAAATTTAATTAATGTGGCAAGATTTTGCCACATTAAGGTTATTTGTAAGCTTTGATAGCTTTGTCTAAGATATCTTGAGCTTTTTTAGCATCTTCGAAACCTTTGACTTTTACCCATTTGTTTGGTTCAAGCATTTTATATGTTTCAAAGAAATTTTTGATCTTATCAAGTGCGGCTTTTGGTAGGTCATCTATGCTTTTGATACCATCATATCTAGGGTCGATTTTGGTTACTGGGACTGCTAAGAGCTTTTCATCCATGCCGCTCTCATCTTCCATTACCAAAACGCCTATTAAGCGACAAGGTATCACGCTACCGGCTTGAAGTGGGTATTCGTTTAAGACTAAAACATCAGCTGGATCGCCATCATCAGCTAGAGTTGATGGGATAAATCCATAATTAGCTGGATAAAACATAGCTGAGTATAGCACGCGATCTACTACGACAGCACCGCTATCTTTGTCTATTTCGTATTTGATATTTGATCCGTATGGGATCTCGATTACTGCGTTTAGTTTATCTGGATTATTGCCAGCTTTGATTTTACTTATATCCATAATTTACTCCTTTATCATAGTGTTTAATAAATTTGCCATATCGCTAACAATCTCTTCGATGGTGCGTTCGCCATTGATATTGCGAAGTAGGGATTTGCTACTATAAAAATCTCTAATCTCTTTAAGTGGGGCTAGATAGACTTTCATTCTGTTATTAAAGACTTCATCATTATCATCAGCGCCTCTAGCTCTGCCTAAGACTCTCTCTCTTGCGACCTGTTCGCTTACATCTACTTCTATAACGCCACTTAGTTTAACATCATTTGTATTTGATAAGACCTTATCAAGCTCTAACATTTGCTCTACACTTCGTGGATAGCCATCTATTAAAATATACTCTGTAGGGCTAGATTTAATAGCGCTAACTATGGTATTTACAACTACATCTAGTGGGACTAGATTGCCTTTAGAGATGAAGCTATCTATCAAGCGACCAAGATCGCTACCACTAGCGACTTCAGCTCTTAATAGATCGCCTGTTGAGTAGTGGCTAAATTTAGAGTCGTTTTTAGCTATTATACTAGCGTCTGTAGTCTTTCCGCTGCCTGGGGCGCCTATTATTAAAAATAGCTTTTTCATTATTTTTCCTTTTCTCTTAATCTTAATCCTAAATCTCTTAACTGATGAGCATCTACGCCACTTGGGGCTTGAGTCATTAGACATGAGGCTTTTTGAGTTTTAGGGAATGCTATAACATCTCTTATGCTTGATGAGTTTGTAACTAGCATAATAAGTCTATCTAAGCCTATAGCAAATCCACCATGCGGAGGCGCACCAAAACTAAGCGCATCAAGTAAAAATCCAAATTTCTCTCTTTGTTCGTTTTCATCTATTTTAAGAAGTTTAAAGACCTTTTGTTGAATATCATTTTTGTGAATTCTAATGCTTCCACCGCCAAGCTCAACACCATTTAAGACAACATCATAAGCTATGCTCGTGATATCTTCTAAATTTGGCTCATCTGGGTTATTAGGCATTGTGAATGGATGGTGCATCGCTGAGTAGCTACCATCATCATTTTGCTCAAACATAGGGAAATCTACAACCCATAAAAATTCTAATGATTTTTGATCTATTATACCAAGCTCATTAGCTAAAAAAATTCTAAATCGACCCATATAATCAAGCACAGTTTTTTTCTCTCCAATACCGAAAAATACGACATCACCGATTTTAAGATCTATTCTAGAAACTAGCTCTTTTAGATCGCTTGGATTAAAAAATCTAACTAGTGGCCCTTTTAGGCTAAGTCCATCAAAATTTACGCAGTTATCTTGTCCGGCTGTATCTTTTGGATCTTTTATTTGGATAAATGCTAAGCCTTTAGCGCCAAATTTACGGACAAATTCTTCAAATCTTTGCATTTGGCGTTTGCTAAATATATTATCTCCATTTGGGACTTTTATAGCTTTGGCTCTATTTTTCTTTGGATCTTGTGCTGGAGTGCTAAAAATTTGATTATTTGATTTAGCGAAGATATCGATTACATCGACCATAGCTAGGTCAAATCTAAGATCTGGCTTATCACTACCATAAAACTCCATAGCATCTTTATAACTCATTCTTTTAAATGGAATTTGGATATTATGCCCACAAGCTGCAAATATATCTTTTAGCACCTCTTCGCCGACTTTTATCACATCTTCTTGATCGCAAAAGCTCATTTCAACATCAATTTGAGTAAATTCAGGTTGGCGATCAGCTCTTAAATCTTCATCTCTAAAGCACCTTGCGATTTGAAAATACTTATCAAATCCAGCACACATTAATAGCTGTTTAAAGAGCTGTGGGCTTTGTGGTAGGGCGTAGAATTCGCCAGGATGAACACGGCTAGGCACTAGATAATCCCTTGCGCCCTCAGGTGTAGCACGAGTTAGCATAGGGGTTTCAACCTCTAAAAATCCTAATCTATCAAGGGCATTTCTACACGCTATGCTAGCTTTTGAGCGAAGTTGAAATTTGCTTAGGCTATCTTCATTTCTTAAATCCAAAAATCGATATTTAAGCCTAATATCTTCACCAACGCTATTATCGCCGATTACAAAAGGTAGTGGAGCGCTCTCATTTTCAATGATTAGCTCATCTATTACGACTTCAATTTCGCCGGTTTTTAGCTTTGGATTTACTAGTCCCTCACCCCTAGCTCTTATCTTTCCTTTGGCTCTTAGGACATATTCATCTCTAACTTTTGATGCTATTTCGTGTGCTGATTTGCTGTCTGCTGGATCGCATACAAGCTGGATAATTCCACTTCTATCACGAAGATCTATAAATATAACGCCGCCGTGGTCTCGGTATGAATTTGCCCAACCACATAGACTGACGCTTTTACCGATATCTTGTGCGTCTAAGTCGGTGCAGTAATGACTCCGCATATTAATCCTTTCGTTTGTAAAAAGTCGCCATTATACATTAAATTTTATAAAACTTTTATTAGAAATTTTGACTAGTGAGCGGGTAAAGTTAAATTTCATTTTATTATTATACTTTATATTATATTTTTTTGTGTAGAATTTGGCTTTTAAGGGAGAGTTATGTCTAAAATTCATAAAAATTTAAATACTATAGCAATTACAACTAGAGATCCAATCGAGCAAAAAGATGCGTTATTAAAGATTATAAAAAGTCGCTCAATTGATGTGATATTTGAGTCTCATGTGGCTCAAAGTATATCATTAGAAGGGTATGAATTTAGTGAGTTAATCAAAAGAGCAAAACTAGCAACTCCGAGCGCATCAAAAAAGCCAAACAAAACCCAAAGTCTAGCAAGTATTCAAAATCCCGCCAAAAATAGCTAATATCTTTGCTCATTTTTGGCAGAATTATAATAAAGCTATGCAACAGATAATGTCGCAAAGATAGGAATTCTAGAATTTAAAAGAGTAAAATGCTTAGTTTATTTCTTCAAATTCGGCGTCTATTATCTCGCCTTCTTGAACCCACTTTTCAAATTCAATTTTTCTAGCTTCAAACTCCCTTTTTGTATTTTCTATCATTTTTATAGATTTTTGTAGTTCTAGGTACTGAGGAAAGTATTTTTCTATAAATACACCCTCATCATTTAAAGAATCCATGATCTCTCTTTGCTGGTTATTTAGTTTTTCTTCCATATCTGCTTTTGCTTTTTGAAATTCCTGCTCTTTTTGTGCTTTTTGATATGAATCCCATAATTCAAAAGCAAGCCCTAACGCTGCTAAACCAGCATTTAATCCTTTTGCAAGATTTACAGCTCCCCACGGTTTAAACTTAAGCCCTACATCTACTCCTATCATTTTTGCACCAGATCGTATAACATCTCTTGTGGCTTTGATATTTGTGGCATTTATTATATTTGAGCTTGTTAGCCACTTGATGCCTTGCTGTCCATAAGTTATAGCCATTTTGGCAAAACTATTCATCTCAAAATCTAAATCGGTCTGTAGTTTTCTAAGGCTGGTACTCACAGCCATAACTCTTTTGTCAAAGGCATTTTGGATAGTGGTATCTATATTTATTCCCTTATCACCGATTTCAAATACAACAAAATCACTTATAGTCTCAAGCCCAGTATCTTTTAATTTTCGTAAAAGTCCCTTGAAATAAGTATTTATAAACTCTCTTAAATGCACTCTAGCATCACTAATTTCAGGTCTTAGTCTATCCATTTGCTTTTGAAGCATATTGCTGCTATCAGTTAGTTTGATTATTTCTTTACTGATTTTTTCATTTGCTTGTTTTGCTACTGGCAGTTGCTTGTTTAACACATCTTTTATTATGCTTTTTTTAGTTTCGTTTGCTATATTTTCAACTCCACCGCTTTCTTTTATTTTCTTAGCTGTGCTTTCTTGTAGGGTTTGTATATGAGATAGTTTTTTAAACTCATCAGGATTTTTTAGCCAATACTCTATCCCTTCATCATCAGGATTTGCACTAACTGCTACTATACTAATTCTATAAAGTTCATCATCACTAAGATTTAAGAGTTCCTTTAGTCTAAGAAGAACATTATTTTTCTTTATTTCAAAATGTTTTTCGTATTCCTCATCCGATTCCATATCAGCCACTTCGTCAAACTTGCTTAGAATAAATATCGTTCTAGGAAGTAGATTTAAAGTCTTAAACAACCACTCTAAATCATCTTTGTGACTTTCTTTTATCGGATTTATTGAGTTCATAACATATAAAACTAGGTCCGCCTCGCTTACATATTTTTTTGTAATATTTTTATATGCTTCAATATCGCCATTACTGATATTTTTTTCTTTAAAACCAAAAAGTCCTGGAGTATCTACAAGATCAATATCATCTAAGTGATATATGGCAACAGCATCAGATGATTCTTCGTGACTTATTTTCATATCATCTTTTATTTTTTCTAGCCAAGCTGCTGCTATAGAAGTTTTACCCTCACTAAATCCGCCGATCAAGGCTACTTTTAATTTTTGATTTTCTATATTTGAAGTAGCATCAGCGATTTTCTTTTTTAAAGATTCATCTATTGAGATGCCTTGTTCTTCACCTCGTGCCAAAAAAACTGCTAAATCATTTAAAATTTTGCTAGCTTGTTCTTTTTTATTTTTGAACTCATTTAAAGTAGTGTTCATTACTTCTCCTTTTATTTAAAGTTTTTTGAAATATTTTCTAGTTCTTTTTGCGTGTTATTAAAGTGTTTTATCATCTGATTTATGCTTTCATATTTTTGGTAAAACTCATTTGTGATTATATCTATTTGCTCCTCCATTTTCTCAAATATTTTTTCAAACTCACTGTTTAAAGCTCCTTTAATTTGTCTAGCTTGTTTCCTAATATTTTCATCTGCTGCTTTTTTTTGCTCTCTCATTTTATAGCTATCACTAAGAAATTTTTGAATACTTTTAACAAAACTAATAACAACAGTAACAACACCGATAACAAGGGTAGCAACAGCTAGTGCCCCTCCAGTAGCCAAAGAACCAGCCACCCAAGCTAGCGCACCAGCACCAATCAACGAACTAGCAAGACCTATTTTATCAATTCCATTATCAATATTTATTGATAGGTCTATATCAGAGTTTAATTTTACATTATCTTTAAAATCTTTTATATTTATAGAAATCTTGCGCTTAAACCCTTCTATGTCACTAGTTAGTTTTTTATTAAAACTATCAAAACAAAGTTTTAACTTATCATCTAGCTCACTTTTTAATTTATCCATTTGGTCTTCTATGGCTATTTTAAGCTCATACTTAAAGTCATCATCACTGATATTTGTATCTATTATATTATATATTTTTTCACCGCTTTCTTCTTCAAATCTCATAACACACGCATCAGCACAAGACTCTATTTCGTTTTTTGTCCCTCTTAGTGTATTTTCTAAAGCAAATTTGCCATCCTCGTAGCTCGATTTTATATCAGCACAAAGTGGCTCATAGCTTTTTATAATATCTTTGATATTTTGGATAAACTGAAGCAGAACACTTTTTGCCTTACTGATATTTGATTGTCTGATTTTTTCTTTTGTATTTGCAACAAGCTCATTTGAGAGAAAATTACTAAATTGTGTTATCAAGGATTTTTCCAACAGCTCATCTTTACTATATTGAGCTAAAAATTTTGCTTGTTCAACCTCTAAACTCGAACCAGGTGCTATAGAGCTAGCAAGTGATAAAAATGCTATTCTAGCACTAAGAATTTTTGTGTGTGCATAATGCTTGCCTAATATTTCACTCATTTTTTGATCTAGCACTTTTAAACTTTTTACAATATCTTCACTGATTATATCATGGTTTAGAGGTCTAGGACTTGTGATGCGCTTATTATAGATTGTATATACCTCACTTTGTGCGCTTAAATGCTCTTTAATCTTTTCTATTGTTCCTTTTTTGCCATTTTCTCCTTTTTGTGGAGGTTTTGGTTCGCTTGTTACAAAAAATACACAATGTGCTTGTTTGACAGCTTTTTCTATCTCACTTATAACTATTTTTTCATCACCTTCTATACCAGGCATATCTATTATTTTAAAATCTTGATTATTTAAAGAAAATCTATATTCAGAATTCGAAATAGTAAAATCGGATTTTCCATTTCCTATAATAGCTCCATCTTCATACTTAGCCAAATCTCTTTGATAATCATCAAGCTTTCTTTTTTCATCAAAGATTACTTTTTCCCTCTCTTGCTTTATATTAGCTAGGCTATTTTCTTTTTCATTTATGGTATTTTTATGCATCGATTCTAATTCTGTATTTTTTTTATTCTCTTTATCCACTGTTTTTTCCTGCTCATTTTGAAGTAGTATAAATTTTGAATAAAGATCATTTATAACCTTCATCTTTTTTCGAATATCATCATCAAAGAAAAAAAACTTTATTTTTTGAAAAAAAGATACTTTACGAGTTTTTTCTCTAATTTGCAGAATTTCTATTTTGTCTTTTATATTTTTTTGGCTCAAATCATCATTTAAGCTTAATTCGGCATAAAGCTCGCCAACAAAATGGTTGATTTTTTGCTCTTCTTGTCTTAAATTTTCAGTATACCTTTGCAAAAGTGCCGAAAAATCGTTTTTTCTGCTTTCAAGTTCAGCGCTAAACTTATTTTTTAACGATAAGATATCAGCATATTCTTTTTCTAGTTCATTTTTAACCTTCTCTTCTAAAGCACTCAATGCATCTTTTGCCTTGATGATTTCACCCACTTTTGAATTAAACTTTTCGGTAGCTTCTACTTTTGTTTTTTCCTTTAAAAGCAAGCGCAATGACTCAATTAGAGTAGATTTTCCAGCATTTGTCTCTCCATAAAAAGCTATTGTATATGTATCTAACTCTTGATTTTCCTTGTATTCTTTAATATTCTTATCTAGTATTTCCTTACAATCTGAAACACTCTCGTAGGCAGCTTCTTTTGCCAGTCTCTCTCCATCATCTTCATTTTTATCGTGTATTTTTAGTTTTTCTTGAACTTCGCTTACTTTGTTTTCTAAGTAATCATAGATATCTTTTATGTCAATGTTTGCCATATTTTGTTCCTTTTTAGATATTTTTTAAAAAACGCCATATTCTACCCCCCCCCCATAAAAGTCAATAATTTTTTTAACTAAATGTAAAATTTAAGTTAACTTTTATTTTAAGGTAACAAATTCTAGAATTCTCTAGAATTCACTAGGGAATTCTAAAATCTTAGCACCTTATCTATCCAGCTCATTTTGACTGGCACCATTACTGAGCCGCACTTTGGGCAGCTGCGAAGCAAGGCAGAGCAGCCCGCTAGCTGTATTTTTGTCCTGCCACATTTTAGGCATTTGTATTTTTAAGGATGCGAAACGAAACCCATTTTTTCTCCTTTTTTAAAATATCAGCGCATCAAGTAAAAATCCAAATTTCTCTCTTTGTTCGTTTTCATCTATTTTAAGAAGTTTAAAGACCTTTTGTTGGATATCATTTTTGTGAATTTGTAAGTTCATATCTCTCAAAAAAGAATCTAGATAAGTTATCTGATAGCATAATAAAACCTTAATTTAGATAGTTGCACTAAGTATTTATTAAAATAAAGAAAATTATCTCTTTTTATGCCTTTAAATTTGCTTAATATATGCTCGAAATATACCTAAAAGTTTTAATGCTGTTTTAATGTTGTAAGTTTATTTTTACTTTTTGATTTGTTTGTTGTGTTTTTCTCTATAATGAGTTAAAGCTGATACTTTGTAGTCTAGCAAGCTTTAAAGTGGAGTAATGTAAGAAAACCCAACTCTAAAACTAACAAGTACTCGCTTTGATAAGTAGATATAATTTATATTTTGAGATACTTTATATTATATTTTTTTGTGTAGAATTTGGCTTTTAGGGGAGAGTTATGTCTAAAATTCATAAAAATTTAAATACTATAGCAATTACAACTAGAGATCCAATAGAGCAAAAAGATGCGTTATTAAAGATTATAAAGATTATAAAAAGTCGCTCAATTGATGTGATATTTGAGTCTCATGTGGCTCAAAGTATATCATTAGAAGGTTATGAATTTAGTGAGTTAATCAAAAGAGCAAAGGTTATAGTCTCGCTTGGTGGCGATGGTAATTTCATAGCTACTTGCAGGAGAGCAGCGCAAAGCGAGGCTTATATATATGGGGTTCATACTGGGCATTTGGGATTTTTGACTGATTCTACCTTGGATGGATTTGGTGGATTTTTAGATCAATTTTTGGCTGGAATTTATGATATTGAACGCCCATATATGCTTAGGGCAAATTTCAATAAAAATGGCAAAATAACTACAAAATTAGCCTTTAATGATATAGTTTTAATGCGTAAAAAAATAGATACTACATCGCATATTGATGCGTTTTTAAACTCAAAGCATTTTAATTCATATTTTGGTGATGGGGTGATAATTAGCTCTGCGATGGGTTCAACTGCGTATAATATGAGCGCTGGAGGGCCTATTATCCATCCTTTGTGTGATGCTTATAGCGTTACGCCGATATGCTCTCATAGCCTTACTCAAAGGCCGCTTGTCTTGCCTAGGGAGTTTAGGCTGGAATTTAGAAGTAATGATGATGTGGTGGTGCTAATAGATGGGCAAGATAGATTTGATTTGATTGAATTTGATAGTGTGGATATCGGCGTGAGTGATATTAGAGTGAATTTGCTAAGACAAAAGGGGCGGGACTATTTTGGTGTATTAAAAGAGAAATTAAGATGGGGTCAGCAGTGATAGAGAGAATTTATCTTAAAGATTATTTAAGTTTTAATGAATTAGAGCTTAAATTTGGCTCTGGGCTTAGTGTATTTACTGGTGTGAGTGGTGCTGGAAAGAGCGTTTTGATGGGGGCGATATTAAGCGTTTTTGGCTACAAAGATAGTGATGCTAGACTAATTGAAGCTGATGTAGAGTGTAAGTTAGGATTAGATGAGTTTGGGATTGAAGAAGAGAGCATAAACTGCTTTAAACTCTTAAAAGATAAGAGTACAAGATACTTTATAAATAATCAATCAATATCGAAAAAAAATTTAAATTTAGTTGCTAGTCGCCATTTAAAATATCTAAGCGCTAGAGATATTACAGAGTTTGAAAATAGTAGATTGCTTGGGCTTTTGGATATTTTAGCTAGTAAAAAATCTAAAAATCATAATCAGAATTTAATCAAATTTAAAGAGAAATTTAGTGAATTTTTGAGCGTTAAAAAAGATCTAGATAAGATAAATGAAGAGGAAAAAAAGATCGATGAGCTTAGAGATTTTGCCAAATTTGAGATAGAAAAGATCGAGCAAGTTTCTCCTAAGGTAGGAGAATTCGAAGAGCTTAATGCTATTAAAAAACGCCTTAGTAAAAAAGATAAAATAGAAGAGGCTTGGAATAAAGCTGAAGCGATATTTGCCTATGAGAAGGCAGTAATGGATGCTTTGCATATTAGCGAGATTGATAGTGGATTTTTTAGTGATGCTTTAAATGAGCTTAAAATAGCTAGAAGTAGCGTGGATTTTGATGAGTTTGAAGGATTGGACATTGAGGAGATTTTAGATCGCATAGAGAGTCTAAATGCTCTAATAAAACGATATGGAAGTATAGAAGAGTGTCTAGAGATATTAAAAAAAAGAAAGAGTGAATTAGCCCATTATGAAAATATAGAGTTTCAAAAATCTGATTTAGTATCTAAATTTACAAAATTATCAAATGAGCTTAAAAGCTCTTCAGAAGCTATAACAAAAGAGCGTTTTAAAGCTATAAAAGAGTTAGAAACTATGATAAATAGCTATTTAAAAGATCTATATATGAATAAGATTGATATGGATTTAAATAGTAAAAATTTAGATATAAATGGTGCTGATTTAGTAGATATAAATTTAAATAGTTCAAATTTAAAAACTCTAAGTAGTGGAGAGATAAATCGTTTAAGATTAGCTTTTATTGCTAGTGAAGCTAAGATTAGCGGTCTTGGTGGTGGAGTGTTAATCCTTGATGAAATAGACGCTAATCTAAGTGGCAAAGAGGCTATGAGTATAGCAAATGTATTGATAGAACTATCAAGCTTATATCAAATTTTTGCTATTTCACATCAGCCTCAACTTAGCTCAAAAGCCCATCATCACTTTTTAGTACAAAAAGATATAAAAGGCTCTACTGCAAAAGAGTTAAATATGGATGAAAGAGTAATGGAGTTATCGCGTATGATAAGTGGTGAAAGTATAACGCAAGAGGCGACTGAATTTGCTAAGAAGTTATTGCTTTAATGAGTGTTAAAGTCTAATTTGAGTATAATCAAGGCTTTGAATATTAAATTAAGATGGGGTTATCATGCGTGAGAGAGTCCTTATAGTCGAGGATAATAAAGCTTTAGCTAAGCTAATAGCCAAAAAGATGAACGCACATGTTGATATGGATATCGTAGTAACACATAGTTACGCAGAGGCGATTGAGGCTATTGAGGAAAATGATGACTTTTTTATTGCTTTACTTGATATTAATTTACCTGATGCACCAGATGGTGAAGTGGTTGATTATGTACTATCTAAAAATATCTTAGCTATTATTTTAACTGGTAGTGTAGATGAGAATTTAAAAAAGCTCTTTATGCAAAAAAATATTGTTGATTATGTAGTAAAAGATAATCTTGATGCGATTAATTATATCTTTGAAACAATTAATAGACTATGTAGAAATCGTAGCTATAAGGTTATGATAGTCGAGCCGTCTATGAGCGTGAGAAATCAGCTAAAAGAGATTTTAAATTCGCAACTTTATAAAGTTTTTACTGCAGCACATGGCGAGGAGGCGTTAAATTATTTAGAGGATAATCCAGATATTAAACTAATTTTAACAGCCTATAATATGCCAGTTATCAATGGATTTGATTTAATGCGTCAAATTCGCCAAAATAAAAATAAAAATCATCTAGGCCTAATCGTAGTAGCAGCTAGCGATAACGATGTGGCGGCAAAATTTCTAAAAAATGGTGCAAATGATTTTATCTCTGTGCCTTTTAGTAAAGAGGAGATTATATATAGAGTAGATAGCAATCTAAAAGCTATGCAAGATGAGATTAATATCGAACTATATAAAAAATATGACCCATTAACAAAGTTATTTAATAGGCGTTATTTTTTTAATTATGTAAAAAATTTAGCAGAGCGAAAAGTAGAATTTAGCATCGCAATTATTGATATTGATGGATTAAGAGATATAAATGCTAAATTTGGCTTTGATCTATGCGATAGAGTTATAGCGCATGTGGCATCTATGCTTAGAAATGAGCTAAAGGGAATGATTGTAGCACGCCTTAGCGGTGGTGAATTTGGTGTGATTTTAGATAAAGTTAGCTTTGATGAAAGTGTAAGAATTATGGCGCAAATTAGATCAAAGGTTGCAAATTTAGTAGTCGCCTCAGCTATTCGCCCAACTATTTCAGTAGGAGTTTGTCTTTTTGATAATTCGCTCAAAATTGATCAAGCAATAAATATAGGATATAAAGCTTTAACAAAAGCAAAATTAAATGGTAAAAATAGGGTAGAAATTTTATGATTATAGATACACATTGTCATCTAGATGATGCTAGATTTGATGATATTAGTAGCGTAATAAAAAGTGCATTTGATAGCGGAGTGCAAAAGATTATAATTCCAGGAGCAGATATAAATGATCTGCCAAAAGCGTTAGAAATAGCAAATTCAAATGAAAATATATACTTTGCTGCTGGAGTGCATCCATATGAAATCGATGGGTATGATATAGATATTTTGCGTAAATTTGCTAAAGAGTCAAAATGTATAGCTATAGGCGAGTGTGGACTAGACTATTTTAGACTACCAGCAACAGATATAGATAGTTATAAAGCCAAACAAAAAGAGGCTTTTATCAGTCAAATTGAATTAGCCGTGGAGCTTGGTTTGCCGCTTATTGTGCATATTAGAGATGCAAACGAGGATAGTCTAAAAATTTTAAAAGAGTACGAAAGTAGGCTAGTTGGCGGAGTTTTGCATTGTTTTAATGCTAGTCCTATCTTGCTTGAATTAAGCAGTAAATTTTATTATGGAATAGGTGGCGTTTTAACTTTTAAAAATGGAAAAAAATTAGTTGAAATTTTACCTAAGATTCCGCTTGATAGACTTGTGCTTGAAACTGATGCGCCATATCTTACTCCTGAACCTCACAGGGGTAAGAGAAATGAGCCAGCATTTACGACATATGTAGCTGATAAAATGGCTGATATTTTAGGACTTAGCAGGAGCGATGTTGAGAGTATTACAACGCAAAATGCAAATAGATTATTTGGAATTTAAGGAGAGAGATGAGAATATTTGCCATAGTTTTATTTATACTTTTAAGCTGTAGTTGCTCATTTGGGTTTATGGTTTCAGATGATAATTTTCAAAAAGAAATTAGGGTATTAAAAGAGCTTGATATTGACCCAAAATATATAAACGATGAGCATTTTTTACTACTTAAAAATGTTCGAATGGATATGACAAAGAAAGAATTTATAAATACAATAACTAAAGAGTATAAGCATGCTGCTATAATAAAAGATGTCTTAAAAGAGCGAAATGCTCCAAATTTTTTATTATATTTAGCTATTGTAGAATCTAAGTTATCAAATAGAGCAACCTCTGGAGCTAAAGCAGCTGGAATTTGGCAGTTTATCCCTAGTACTGCAAAGCTGCATAATTTAGAAGTTGATAAGTATGTAGATGAAAGACGAGATCCATTGCAAGCTACACATGCCGCTATTGATTATTTAGAAAGATTAAAAGATAGGTTTGGCAAGTGGTATCTAGCTATTTTAGCTTACAATGCAGGAGAGGGAAAATTAAGCAAAGCTATAAAATTAGCTGGAAGTGATGATATAATGGTGCTTTTAAACCCAAAGAAAAAGTACCTTTCGTTAGAAAGCAGAGATTATCTACGTAAAATTATAATGATGGCATATGTGGCAAATGATAGTGATTTTCTAATCTCAAAAGATAGTTCAATGCTAAATTCAGCTACATATATAGGGATTAAAAGAGTTGAAATTCCAGGTGGAACTAGCTTAAGAGATGTGGCTGTATCTATCGGATTTAGTTTAGAAAATCTTAGCAAATATAATACTCATTTAAGATACAGCTTTACTCCGCCAAATAGGGAGACTTATTATATTTATATCCCAACAATTAAAAAAGAGGAGTTTGCCGCTAATTATAAAGAGGGGTCAAAGAGTAAAATTTATAATACTAAAAAAGGTGATACTTTTGAAATTATTGCTAAAAAGTTAAATATTAAAGCAAGCGATATTAAAGAGTATAATAATATAAGTAAGATAAAATCAAACTATAAACTTGCCGTCCCAGCAAATGCTAAAACAATCTATGAGTATCAGGTTAAAAAGGGTGATACACTTGGAATGATTTCACGTAAATTTGGCGTAGAAGTAGATGAAATTATAAAGGCAAATAGCAAAACAAATATGAAATTAGCAATAGGAGAAAATCTTGTCATACCTCACTAAATTATCAGTCATAGTGCTAGCAGGTGCATTATTTAGCGGATGTTCTACAAAGAGTATTCCACACTACTCAGGTTCGGGGTATTCAGGTGGCTATTTAGGCTCAGGATATGGTTCAAACTACTCAGGTTCAGATTTTGAAACTATACAAAATGGTGGTGCTAGCAATCAAGAATCTACAATGAGACCATATACAATAAATGGTAAAACATATTACCCAACAGTAGTAGAAGTAGGTGATACAGCTACAGGTATTGCTAGCTGGTATGGACCAAATTTTCATGGCAAAAAAACAAGCAATGGCGAAACATATAATATGCATGCTCTAACTGCAGCTCATAAAACCTTGCCAATGAATACAATGGTTAAAGTTACAAGTTTAAAAAATGGCAAAACAACCACAGTAAGAATAAATGACAGAGGACCATTTGTAGCTGGTAGGGTTATTGATTTATCTAAAGCCGCAGCTTTAGAAATTGCTATGATTGCTGATGGAACAGTTCCAGTAAAGCTTGAAGTTATAGGATTTTACGGACAGGTTGAGACTCCGGCTAATAAAACGGCTAAAACCCACACATATACAGGCGGTAATTTTATGGTGCAAATTGGCGCATTTAGACGCCTTGCTGGAGCAAATACCTATAAAACTCAATATAATAATACAAACGGAATTTATAAAACAACAGTTCGTGAGTATAGTTTAAATGGTGAGCCAATTTATAGGGTATTTTTAACAGGATTTAGAAGCGAAGCTGAAGCTCGTGATTTCATATCTAGTGGTCAGTTTAAAGGCGCGTTTATAGCTAGAGATTAGGAAATATAATGATAAAAAAACAAAGAAAAACAAAAGAGACTGATATTAGTTTAGAGCTTGAAATTTATGGAAGCGGTAATAGCGATATAGATACTGGTATTGGGTTTTTTGATCATATGTTAACTGCATTTGCAAAACACTCTTTAATGGATATTAAGCTTTATTGCAAAGGAGATTTACATATAGATGATCACCACAGCGTAGAAGATTGCGGTATCGTACTAGGTCAAGCTATCAAGGAAGCTCTATATCCGCTTGGTAGCGTGGAGAGATACGGCAATGCAGTTGTAGTTATGGATGAGGCTGCTGTGGAGTGTGCTTTGGATCTATCTAATAGACCTTTTTTGGTCTATGAATCGCAGATGAATCCAAAGATTGGGAACTTTGATAGTGAGCTTGTAGAGGAGTTTTTTAGAGCACTTGCAATGAATTCAAGCATTACCTTGCACATAATCAAGCAAAGAGGCACAAACTCTCACCATATAGCAGAAGCTACATTTAAGGCTTTTGCTGTGGCATTTCGTAGGGCTGTGGCTAAAAATGATAAGATAGGAATTCCAAGCACCAAAGGCGTATTATGATAGAGATAATATTTTTAGATGTTGATGGATGTATGAGTGATGGTGGTCTTTATAAGACTAATTTATCTGATGAATTTAAAAGATTTGATGTAAAAGATGGATTTGCCATACAACAGTGGAATCGTATGGGTAAAATTTCGGCCATAATTACAGGTAAAAGCTCTCAAATCGTAGCTGATAGAGCTAAAGAGCTAGAGGTTAAGTATTGTTTTCAAGGTGTAAGCGATAAACTTGCTAAGGCTAAAGAGATTTTAGAATTAGAAGGACTAAGCTTAGAAAATGCAGCTGCTATTGGTGATGATTTAAATGATATGAAATTGTTAAAAAATGTAGCTATTAGTTTTGCGCCAAATGATGCTTTTGAAGCGCTTACTCCAGATATAAAATTAAGTAAAAATGGTGGTCATGGTGCAGTTAGAGAGATGATAGAAATTATCATTGATAGAGAAAATTTACGTGATGAGTGGATTGGGCGTTGGCTATAAAAATTTTTTATTTTGTTGTGGCTCTTTTTAGTATGAGCGTAGTGGCGTTAATGCTACAAAACCCATATGAAACTAGTCTGCAAAGTAACAGTATAAAGGTAGCAAATATGCAAGCAGATGGAGTGATAAGCTATGAGATAAATGCTACAAATACATATGCTAAATTTACATCTAAAAGTGTTATAGCCTATGATGATTATAATGAATTTATTCAGCCAAATGTTACCTTTATCCAAAAAGATAGACACAACATCACCTCAAATGAGGCTATTTATAAAGATAATAATATAACATTTTTTGGCGATGTGAGATATCTAAATTTAGATACCAATTTACGCTACAACTCTAGTGAAATTCAGTATCTAATGATGGAGAAAACATTATTAAGCAGTGTCCCATTTGAATTATTGCAAAATAGTGATAAAATAGTAGGAAAAAGCGTGATATATGCACTTGATAGTAATCATATCGTTGCAAAAGGAGTTAAGGGTTGGTTTTACAAATAGTTAAATCTTTTATAGTTGTTGCATTCTTTTATGGTGTAGTAAGTGCAAATCAGGTCGAAGTAAGTGCTGATAGCTTCTATGCTGATGAGAAAGTAGGACTTGGAGAACTTGTAGGTAATGTATTAATTAAAAAAGGTAAAAGCGATACATTAACGGCAAATCGTGTTAAAATTTACTTTGATAAAAATCGAAAACCGCAAAAATATGAGGCAATAAGTGATGCCAAATTTAGTATCTTACTAGATGGTAAAAAGTATAATGGTAGTGGCGATTTACTAACCTATGAGCCAAAAGGGCAAATTTACACCTTAAAAGGTAGTGCATTTTTGCATGAAGTTGATAGCGATAAGAAAATTTTTGGTGATGAAATTATAGTAGATCAGTTAAAAGGTGTTTATAGTGTCAAAAGCAAGGATAAAAAGCCAGTTAAATTTATATTTCAGGTAGAGGATAAATGAGAATCGTAAGTGCTAAGTTTTTACTCTCAGCTCAAGGAGTTGATGATTCTCCTGAGTTTGGTATAAGCGAAGTGGCGTTTTTAGGGCGTAGTAATGTTGGTAAAAGCTCTATTATTAATGCACTAACTAATCACCATGGCTTGGCTAAATCTAGCTCTACACCAGGTAAAACTCAGCTAATTAACTATTTTGAGGTTATAGTCGATAATGGCGAGGATAAGGTTCCATTGATTTTTGTGGATTTACCTGGGTTTGGTTACGCTAAAGTTAGTAAAAGTATGCATAATGCATGGCAAAAAAATCTAGATAAATATTTGCGTGAACGCATTAGTATAAAGGCTTTTATCCATTTGATAGATTCTAGACATGCTGGGCTGCAAAAAGATGAAAATCTTGGTTTGTATCTAAATGAATTTGTTCGACCTGACCAGAATGTATTAAATATTTACACAAAATCAGATAAACTAAATCAGAGTCAAAAGTCAGCTATTTTAAAGATTGATCCAGCTGCGATTTTGGTCTCAAGTAGTAAAAAAATCGGTATAGATAAAGCGACAAAAGCGATATATAATGCAGTATTTGGTGTAAAATGATAGAGTATAAAAAAGCAAGATTAAAAGATATAGCTAGTATGCAGATTTTGGTTCGCCCTGAGATTGAAAATGGGGTGATTTTGCCTAGAAGTGATGATGAGATAGCTACTAATATTCGCTCATATACATTGGCTTTTGATGATGATAGGCTCATTGGATATAGCGCTCTTCATATTCACGCAGCAAATTTAGCTGAGGTTAGAAGCTTGATAGTTGATGGGGTCTATAGAGGCAAAGGCGTAGGTAGTGGACTAGTAAATGCCCTTTTGGACGAGGCTAAAAAGCTTGAGATAACGCAGGTTTTTACTCTTACTTATAGAAGTGAATTTTTTAAAAACTTAGGGTTTGAAGAAATTTCTAAAGAGAAGCTTCCAGCGCAAAAAATTTGGGCCGATTGCATAAAATGCAAACACTTTCCAGTATGCAACGAAATAGCACTAATTCACAATCTCTAAGATTTAGCCTTTTTTGTATATCTGTTATAGGCTATGAGATATTTAGTTTAACATCGCTATTTTTACCATCTCTTATAGGGATATTTTTTGCTTATTTAATAATACTTAGTGATGAGATTGAGCGAACGCTTGGGGTAAAAGATAAAAGATGGTATCTAACTGTAGCCTTTTTATTTTTTGCTGAACAATTAAATGGATTTGAGTTTTGCTCGGTGCTTTTAGCATGGTTGTTATTTTACTATCTTCTTGATGATTGGCTAAAGACAAATATCAAATGGAGAAAGCTATTAATAACTATATATGTATTTTCAGGCTATATTCTTACTTTGGTTATGAGTAATATTGCACTTTATATACTTAATCAGCCTCGCCTTGAGATAAGCTATGAGTATTTGCTATATGCTGCGATAGAATCACTAATAGCACTTGTAATATTTAGAGGGCGGGTGCTATGAGGCTAACTATTGTATATGGAATTATCGTTCTTGTATGGATTATTTTGCTTACTCGTATCTATTATTTAAGTATTAAATCAAATGAGTATTATGAGCAGATTGCCGAAAAAAATGCAATAAAAACTGAAGATATTGCTCCGGTTCGTGGTCAAATTTTAGATAAAAATGGCCAGCCTTTAGCAGTAAATAAATTAGGATTTGAGATCTCTATTAAGCCACATTTAAGACGAAATTTAAAAGTATTAGATGATGAGATAAACTTTATAATCTCAGTGTTTCCAGATTTAAATGCTACAAAGCTAAAAAGAGAGTATATCAAAAACGACTCTCCTTATTCACAAGATTTTGTAAATGTTGTAAATTTTTTAGATTATGATAGAGTTTTACCACATTTTGCTAGGCTAAATTTGCGTGAAAATACCTCGGTAAATCCAGTTTCTATCCGTCATTATCCATTAGGTGAGTTAGCTAGCCATGTTATTGGATATGTTGGTAGGGCAAATTTAAAAGATATAGAGGCAAATCCGCTTTCAAAACTGACTAACTATACAGGTCGTAGTGGAATTGAGCGCTATTATAATGAAATTTTACAAGGAGTAGAAGGTCAAAGAACTACCAAGGTTACTGCACTAAATAAGGTTGTAGAAGAGATTGGTTATATTAAGCCAAGCAGCACTGATATATCTTTAACTATTGATTTGGAATTACAAAAGTACTTATATCAAGCTTTTGATCGTCCAGCTGGTGCGGTAGTAGTTATGGATGGAATTGATGGATCTATTTTAGCAGCAGCAAGCTTGCCAGAGTATGATTTGAATCAATTTGTAACTGGTATTAGTCAAAGCGATTGGAATGAGATGATGAATAATCCAGATCATCCATTTACTAATAAATTAATAAATGCACTATATCCACCTGGAAGTGTTGTAAAGATGGCGATGGGTATGGCATTTTTTGAGAGTGGAAAATATGCGCCAACATCACGGATACTTTGTGATCCATATCTTGAGCTAGGTGATAGAAAATTTAGAAATTGGAAAAATTATGGCTCTGAGATGATGACTATAGTAGAGGCTTTGCGTGATAGCTGTGATACATATTTTTATCGTGGAGCATATAATGTAGGAATTGATATTATGGCGCCAGTTCTTAGACGCTATGGCTTTGGAGTTAAAACTGGAGTTGATTTGCCAAATGAGTATATAGGAATTGTTCCAGATGCTCAGTGGAAAAAGATGAGATTAAATCAGCCATGGTATCAAGGTGATACTATTAATACTAGTATAGGTCAGGGTAGCTTCTTAGCAACCCCTATGCAAGTGGCTAGAGATACGGCAATTTTTGCAATGGGGCATGATGTTACACCGCATTTTATTGGTAGTATCAATGGAGTGCCTCAAGAGTGGCATGCTAGAGATATTTTAAGCCAAAAAGAAAAATCAGCTCTAAAATATATAAGAGAAGGAATGCATGCAGTAGCTAATATTCCAGGCGGTACAGGATTTAGAGTATTAAGCCCATCAAAGGTTACCATAGCGGCTAAATCAGGTACTGCTCAAGTAGTAGGAATTAGTCAAGAAGATAAGGTGCGCATAAAAGAGGTTGATATGGAATATTATGAGCGCTCACATGCATGGATGACAGGATATGCTCCATACGAGAATCCTAGATATATAGTAACTGTATTAGTAGAACATGGTGCAAGCGGCGGAGGTGCGGCTGGACCGATACTTGCTAGAATTTTTGATAAGCTTGCAGATATGGGTTATATAGATGAAAAATATTTAAAGAAAAAAAACAGTAAATAAGGAGAGAATTTGGATTTTACTACCTATTTAGCTATTGGGCTATATTTTGCGGTGCTTTTGGTGATTGGTCGCCTAGCTTATAATAAAAAGTCAAATTTAAATGAGTACTTGCTAGATAATCGCTCTTTAGGGCCATTTATGACCGCATTAAGTGCTGGTGCTAGCGATATGAGTGGTTGGATGCTTCTTGGATTGCCTGGAGCGTTGTATCTAAGTGGAATTTGTAATGCATGGATTGCTATAGGACTTAGCATTGGTGCGTGGGCGAATTATAAGTATTTAGCCAGTAGGCTTAGGGTATATACTGAAATTTCTGGCGATAGCATTACTATTCCTGATTATTTAGAAAATAGATTTAAGGATAAAACAAAAGTCTTACGCATAATTTCAGGAATTTTTATTTTGGTATTCTACACACTTTATGTAAGTAGTGGTATCATCGCAGGAGGCAAGACATTTGATAGCTTTTTTGGTTTAGATTTTACTCTTGGTGCTGCAGTAACTCTATTTATAGTGGTATTTTATACATTTTTTGGCGGATTTAAGGCTGTGTGTCTAACTGATGCATTCCAAGGTATTTTAATGTTTTTAGTGTTGGTCTGTATCCCATTATTAGCATATTTTAGTATTGATATTCCAGAAGGCTCAAGCTTTTTTGCGCTTTTAAATGAGTATAGTCACGCAGCAAATTATGACCATTTAAATATCTTTGCCGGACAGACATTTTTAGGTATTTTGGGGCTTTTGGCTTGGGGATTTGGTTATTTTGGTCAGCCGCATATTATTGTGCGGTTTATGGCTATTAGAGATGCTAAAGAGCTTAGCTCGGCTAGACGCATTGGAATTTCATGGATGGTTATTGGCTTAGTTGGTGCAATGGCTAGTGGGCTTATTGGTTTTGTATATTTTTCGCAAAATGGCAATCCTTTATCCGATCCAGAGACTGTATTTTTAAAGCTTGGTGACACTTTATTTCACCCATTTATTGTAGGTGTGATTATTTCAGCAGTTTTAGCAGCCATTATGAGTACTATATCATCTCAGCTTTTAGTTAGCGCTAGTTCTGTTACTAGGGATTTTATCTTTGCTTTTTATAAACATGATGTAAGCGATAGAACTCAGGTATTGACGGGGCGAATTTCGGTTATAATTGTAGCTGTGATTGCTACAATTATTGGATTTAATTCTAGCGATACAGTACTTGGAGTTGTGGGTAATGCATGGGCTGGATTTGGTGCGAGCTTCGGACCTGTTTTATTATTTAGTCTATATTCACGTCATATGAGCGCCTTATCTGCGCTTGCTGGAATTATAATCGGTGGTGTAACGGTACTTTTATGGATATTATTTGGTCTTTCAAGTATAGTTTATGAATTATTGCCTGCATTCTTGCTATCATCTCTTGTAATCTGGCTGGTAAATCGCTATAACAATATGTTAGAAAGAATGTCGCAAGAGCCAAATTCATCTGTTATTGATGATGAATTTAATAAAATGAGAGATAAACAAAGTCAGCTTTAAAGATAAATTTATCTAGTCTAATTTTAATTTTTAGAGTTGTTTTATATAGATTTAAGGAATTATTCTGTATAATTTCAACTCTTATTTCAAGTGGGTTTATAGCTCAGTTGGTTAGAGCATCCGGCTCATAACCGGATGGTCCCAGGTTCGAGTCCTGGTAAACCCACCAATTAAATTTCTTTCAATCAATCTTTTTTAATTCTGTTTATTTATCTCAAATTCCTATTTTAGGGCTTTATAGTTATTTTTGATTATTTTTAATTTCAGTTGTGATTTAATTATTTCCAAATAATTTGGTAAGTATCTATAAATATGGATAAATCCAAGTGGGATGAAGACTTTGGCTAGAATATCAAATAAATAAATTTAAAAATAGGTGAGTTTAGAGAAGGCATTTATATCGTTATTGGCAATCAGATAAAATCGCTTAGTTTTTATATTTTTATATATACAAAACTACTTTGGCAAATTTAACGATTTAACCCTCTTATTACAAATTCAATCCAAAATCTCCCCAGCAAAATATATCTTAGCGTAAATAAAACTATCAATTTGTGGTGGATTTGCTTCTTTCCAAATATCTTTTGTTATAAGAATTTCCATATCCATAAATTCACTTGAATTCACAGTGATACAATCAACACTACATATAAAAGCTTCAGTCCCGCAAAAATCTAAATCTATTTTTCTTATAGCGTTAATTCTGCCTGTGATAGTATATTCATCTATATCGCTTACATTTTCATCGCCACAAATGCAACTTCGCATTTGATTAGTGTGTAAGATAATGCTTTCACCTATTTTTTTATCAAATATCTTAGCTTCTTCATCAGTTTTGATATCAAAGGTTATCTCTTCATCTTTTAATTCGCAAGCTAAAAAAGCAACACCATAAATTCTAGCTTGAAACTCTTTATTTGGCATATACTTTTCTCTTTGAGATAAAAAATTTGTATCTAAAAATTCTATACTATGATCATCAGATATTTCAAAACCTATTTGCGCATTTACACCATCTTCCCAAACATATATAGTATAAATTTCTGCTTTGTATATAAGCCCTATATTATTAAAAAATGGATAGATAGAAGCCAAAATACTTTGCTCTTCTACTTTTGCTATTTTAATTATTAATCCACTATTTTGGCTTAAATCTTTATAAATAAGACAAGCGCCGTTTTTATATAGATTAGTTATATATCGATCTTTTTTACTCATGTCATTAAGCATTATAGAATCATTGATAAATTTCTCTAAATTCTCTGGATTTTTCTCTAAATCTACCCCTAGTATCTCATTTCTAGAGCCCATATAATGCTCTTTCGTTGTTAGTTCAAAAAAATTTCCCAAAATATCTCCTTTTTTAATACACTACATTTAATCTATCTTTTAAAACGCTTTGTAAATTTAAAAAATCATCTAATTTGATATCGTTATATCCACTTATATAAACAGGCTTATCTGTGGTTGCTTCTAGGCTTTCTAGCACATTTTTATCGTAGCTTATAATATAGTAGCTATCATCAAATTTATAAAGTTTATCTTTGCAAATTTCTTCAGACTTTATATCAATCGTTTTTCCACTTTGAAGAGCTAAATTTAAGGCTTTATCCAAAGGGGTTAAATCTCTGTTTAGATATAATTCTAATGAGCCATCGCTTTTTTGTATAAGAGTATCTTTATCAGTTAAATCATAGACGCAAAATCCTGTGTCTAAATTTGGTTTTTCAAGTTTATTTCCTGCTCTTTTAACTCTTTCAATCGTAATATCGCTAATTACAGGCTCCTTGCTTCCTAGCTCATTTTTACAAAAGTCAAAGGCGGTTTTGCTCTTTTTCTCATCGATCTTTTCATCAAGCTGAACTAGGATAAATTTGCGATTTCCATTATCTTGTGCGTTTTGTGCCATTACAGCGTGAGCGGTAGTGCCACTTCCTGCAAAGAAGTCTAGGATAATGTCGTTTGAATTTGTAGTCATTTTAAGTAATGTTGAAATAAATTTTGTAGACTTTGGATAGCTAAATATTTTATCGCTATCAAATAAATTGATAATATCATTTTTGCCTTCGATACTTCCGCCAAAATCAGTTGTCATACTACGGGGTTTTTTACCATTTAAATTTAAATACTGCTTAAATTGAACACTCCATTTATCTTTAATTTTTATAATTCTAACTTCACCATCTTGATAATTTTTTTTAAATGTTTCTTCTGCTCTAATCCAACCATCTTTTATTAAAGTCCCATCTGGTGCTTTAATCTCATATATTATAGGATTTGTTAAACCTCTTCTTGAAAAAGTATCCCAAAAAAATCTGCCTTTATCATCTATTTCTTTGTATCTTTTAAGATAATCATCATCGTGCTTTAAAAACATTTCATTAGTTAAATTTATATTTTTAGCATAAACCAAACAATATTCGTGTTCTTTTACGATAAATTTAGAGTCACTGCCTCCTCCTACTTTTGATTGCTTAATAAAATCTCCAAGAAAATTCTCTTCCCCAAAAATCTCATCACAAAGCAGTTTTAAATTTGCTTGTTCGTTATCATCAATGCTGATAAATATCACTCCATCATCTTTTAGCAAGTCTCTTGCTAGTTTAAGGCGTGGCAACATAAAGCTAAGCCAACCGCTATGGCTTTTGGTGCTTGTTATGCTAGTGAAAAAATCCATAGCTTCACTTGGCACCTCTGTTTCATTGCCAAATTCATCTACTTCTATTTTGATAAGTCCTGTTTCTATACAAATTTGCTTATAATCTTTTCTAAAATCATCAGGATAGATAAAATCATCATTTTTGGTATTATAAGGTGGGTCTATGTAGATCATTTTTATCTTTTCATAATATGCTGATTTAAGTAGTTTTAGTGCGTCAAGATTATCGCCTTTTATTATTATATTTTGGGCTCTTTTTGTGTTTTTGCTTTTGGTTTCATTAAATTTAAGTTCTTTATCGCAAGGCGTGTTATAAAGGGCATTTGCTAGACCTTTGCCTATCCAGTTTAACTCATAGCCTTTGATATTTTCTTTTACTTTGATATCTAAAAGCATCTTTATAGCGTCAAAATTTACCGCTCCATCGCTATTTATGGTTTGAGGAAATTTGCTTTTTAAGAGTTCATAAAATTCATTTTTTACAGGCTCTTTTATCTTTGCTTCTTTGATTAGGTTTTTATCTATCATTTTGTAGTACCTCTTGTAAAATTTCTATTAATTTTTGTTTGTTTATGCGTGTTTGAAAACTAACTTTAATATCGTTTAAATCACGCTCTAAACTTTCAAAAAATTTCTTAGCGTAATCTATCTTTTTTACTTCATCTGGTGGAATTTGTTCTTTTGTATCATAGCCTTTTGTCTCACAAATAAAAAATATCTTTTTGCCATTTTTGTCTTTTAACAAATAGGCAAAATCAGGCTCATAATCTTTAAAAGGTGTAGGAATGCTAAATTTAGGAAGTTTAGCAAAAACTCTAATTTCAGAGTTTCCCACTTTTTTGATATCTTCAAAGATAACTTCTTCTTCTAATTTTGAGTCCCACACGGCTGTTTCATACAAATACGCACCGCTTGGGGCTTTGTCTTTTGTAATGTATCTGCCTAGTTTGTGTGCTTCTATACTACTTTTAGGCTCACCAAAGCTGTCATATAAGGCATCTTCTATGCTTAAATTTGAGAATTGATTTTGACAAAATTCATAAGATACAGAAGATATAAGGCTAGTGTGTAAGCTATCTTTTATTATATTGTTTAATAGCTCAAATGCTTTTTTGGGATTGTTTTTAATGATATTTTTGTCTAGTTTATTATAAATTTCTACGCAAAAATTTATCGGTAATTTTTGAGCGGTACAAAAATCTTTTAAAAGCTCTAATATTTTTATATTTTTATGAGTTATTTTATCTATTATTTGAGTGTTTTCAGTGATGATTTTATTTTTTTGCGTGTCGTATTTTTTGGTCTCTAAGTAGATTAAATTTGGCTCTATTTTTTGATTGTTAAATTTAGTTACTACGGCGTTTATAAGCTCATCGTTTTTTATATTTTTATAGACGATTTTGGATTTTTTATTTATAGTTTGCCAAAGCTCTTTAAACTCTTGCGCTAAATTTGTCTTTATTTTTATCATTTTTTGGTTTAAATTTTTGTTTATTATTTGACTTGTTTTATTTGGAGAATCTTTGAAAACTTCTAATATAGAATCAAATTTATCTTTTAAAATATTTTTTATAGTTTCGTTATTTTGTATATACTCATAAATCGGTGAAATGATATTATAGCTTTCATTTTCTTCATCAAATTCTAAAATATTATTATCTTCTAAATGGATGAAAAATCTCATTATTTGATTTGAATTTAACTCAAATATATCTAAAATATTTTTATACAAAACGCTACCATTAAAGCTAAAACTAGAATTTATTATCTCATTTTGTAAGCCTTCTATATAGCTTCGCTCACTTCCGCTTACTACCATATCAAGCGAGTTAATATCGTAAAACAAGCTATCATTGTAATTCATAAAGTTGTGCGTAACTCTCTTGCCACTTGTATTTACACAAAGTCTTAGCCCACGGCCGACTTGTTGGTGGCGACTGATATCGCTTGAGCTACTTGCAAGTTTTGTGAGTGTAAAAATATTTGGATTATCCCAGCCTTCTTGTAGTGCCCAAACGCTAAATATAAAACGCAAAGGTGTATCAAAGCTAATGAGCTTTTCTTTTTCTTCTAAGATAAGTCTTATATCTCTTGCTTCTTGGCTCTCTTTGTCTGTGTTTTTTTCGCCTTTACTTGGCTTAGCATCACCGCTAAAATAGCCTTGATGAACGCATAAATTGCCCTCATCATCAAAATCACGCATAAGATAAGCTCTATACTCATCGCTTATATTTTGCTTTAAAATCTCTTCTCTTTTTGCTTTATAAAGCTCTTCAAATTTGGTTTTGATAAAAGGTTTTTCGCCTCTAAAATCATCTATGTTTGGGATAAAAAATAGGCTTAAAGCTTTGATATTTTGAGTAAATAAAAGCTCTTCTTTTTCAAAATGTAAATCTATAGATACTTTTAGCAAATTTGTTATCTCATCTTGGTTTAATCTATAAGATGATTTGGTTTCTATTATATTACCATCGCTTAAATGAGCTCTGTTTTTGGTAACTTTTTGGAGGGTTATGCCACGAAATTTAGAATCAATTAATCCCAAATCATTGCCGTAATGTAAAGTAATTTTTTTGTCTATTCCTGAAACGAAATAAGAAAATATAGCTTTTTTAGCTTTGGTGTTTGCTTCTAGTAAAACAAGATCATCATCTATGCTAGTTATTTGGCTTACTTTTATCTGTTTTACAAGATAGTTTTTAAACGCTGATACGCTATCAAGTATATAGGCCACATTTGATAGTTTAAATTCATCTTCATTTGGAAAAGTCGCACCAAATCTAAAATAGAGCGTATTTAATTTAGAAAAATTCGCACTAAATTTATCGCCCTTTAAAAGATGAGGCTCATCGATAATAGAAATAGGCTTTAAATTTATAATATTTTCAAATACACTTCCATCATTAAATAAATTTTCGCTTCTACGATTTAGGATATTATCCTTTTTATCTATAGCACTATTTGTAAGGATCAAAACTGAAAGCTCATCTTCGTTTTTTATATAGTGATTTATGATAGAAGACTTGCTTTTTGTATCGCTGTAAATGTAGGTTTTGAGATGTTTTTTATAGATATTATAAAAGTAATTTTGAGTAAGCTTGATATTTTGTTTTACTGATTCTAAAATCGCCTTTCTAGGGACGAAAATAATAAATTTATTTTGTTTATAGGTTTTATTTAATTCAAATATCAAATTTAAATATGTAAATGTCTTACCAGTACCAGTCTCCATAAGGATATCTAAATTTAATTTATCGCTAGTAGCTTTATAAGGTAATGGATAATTTTTATAAAATTTTTTTAGGCACTCTTTAAGATTGTCTTGTTCTTTAAAATTAAAATCTTGAAGAATGGCTATAATATTATTTATACACTCTTGCTGAAAATCTTGTCGCTCAAAAATCATCTTCAAACCTTAAAAATATTATAAAATACAAGCTTATTATTTTATAATATTTTTCTTGTATTTTAATTGAAATCTCTAAATTTTAGACTCAAATATGATTAAAACCATATAGTTTAAAGATATATCAAATAGTGTTAATTTATCAGTATTATAAAATCGATATAATTTGATTTAAGAATTTTGGAATTTAATTTCGCAGATTTAGTGGGTTAAATACCATTAATCTGCGAATTTCATAGTAAATAAAGATAGTTTAAACTTTATCTTTTATAAGCGCTCTCGCCGTGTAGGCTAGCATCTAGACCCAGACTCTCATGCTCACTATCTACACGAAGCGGGGTAAAATATGATATAACCTTAAATATCACAAAGCTAATAATAGCCGAAACCCCAAAGCAAACCACAACTCCCATAATCTGCTCTAAAAGCAAATGCGGATTAAAGCTTACAAATAATCCTTCAAATTCAATGCTAGGATTTATCTCTTTAGTAGCAAATAGCCCCACACACAAAGCGCCCCATATACCGCCAAATCCATGCAGTGAAAAGGCGTCTAATGAGTCATCTAGTTTGAGTTTGTATTTGATAACTATCAATCCCCAAAAACAGACAATAGCTGTGCTAGCACCGATTATTATACTAGCTGCTATGCCTACATATCCGCAACCTGGTGTGATACCTACAAGTCCAGCTACTAAGCCACTTAAAGAGCCTAATATGCTAGGTTTTTGTTTGTTTAAAATTTCCATAAATATCCAAGCTATATATCCACTAGAAGCTGAAATAATAGTAACTATAAAGGCATTTACGGCGATTTCATCTACCTTTCCAGCGCTACCTGAGTTAAATCCTAACCAACCTATAAATAGCAAAATACCACCTAAAAAGGCATAAGGTATAGAGTGGGCTTGCTCACTGATATGTGCTATCTCTTTTCTAGCACCCACCATCAAAACGCCAATTAACCCAGCTGTCCCCGCACTGATATGAACGACACCGCCACCAGCAAAATCTAGCCCACCACGAGTTAGTAAAAATCCTTGCTCATCCCAGATCATATGAGCCAAAATAGCATAGACCAAAATACTCCAAAAGATCAAAAATATCGCTAAAACACTAAGCTTCACGCGCCCAACAAGCGATCCTGTGATAACAGCGCTTGCTATTAGGGCAAACATCATTTGATATATCACATTTAGAAGTTGCGGGACTCCATTAGCATTTACGCCTTCAACATTATTTAAAAAAGCAGCCGAAAGATCACCTATAATACCAAGGTAGTCACCCTCATAAGCTAATGAAAAGCCAACAAATATCCAAGTAAATGATACTAATCCAAAGACTATGAAGCAATTCATTATAGTATTTAATGCATTTTTAGCTTGAACTAGTCCAGAATAAAACATTGCTAGTGATGGAGTCATTAGCAAAACTAATAGCGAACAAAGCATTATAAATAGGGTGTTTATCGCATCCATTTATACTCCTTTTTTAAAAATATTTGGCATAATATCAAAAACTCTATAAAAATTTACTTAATTAAGAAATTTTTAATATAAATTTTATGAGATAATTTAAAATTTACTCTAAATTCAATTTTGATTTTCATATATTTGGGTATAAAAATTTAAATTTTTGACAAATTTCAAATTTTGGAACGCACATTGCTTATACCCCATCGAACTTTTAATTTTTTAAGAAAAGGACTTAAAGATGGGTTTTAGAATTAACACAAATGTAGCAGCCTTAAATGCGCATGCTAACTCTGTAGTAAATGATAGAGCACTTACTGGCTCTCTTGGTCGCCTTAGCTCAGGCCTTAGAATTCAAACAGCAGCTGATGATGCATCAGGTATGGCTATTGCTGATAGTCTTCGCTCTCAAGCTAACTCCCTAGGTCAAGCCATATCTAATGGTAATGATGCTGTAGGTATCATTC